>JAGHUK010000010.1 GCA_018064845.1 Candidatus Hennigella equi
ATATGTTAAAGGTTGTCCATAATATATTTCATGGTTTTGATCATTGTAATTAAATGGCATAATATATCTATTTTCCCAATTCATTATAGTAATGGTTTGAGTAGAACCTATACTAGCAACAGGGAATGGTTCAATATAATGTCTTACGTCTACATCATCTAATTCAACTGGAACAACTTCAACAAGATTGTTTACGTCGATAACTATATCATCTGTTACATATTCAGCTGGAATTGATAGAAGGTAATAAGGACCATCATATCTTCCTGGCAATAAATCATATCTATATTCGTTTTTAGATTTGTCAAGCGTTTTTCTACCTACTGTAATAGTAACTTCTGACGAATCACTAGGTCTATAATTAGGAGCACAATAAATCTTTGCTGACAAATCGTGGTTAGCAGGAATTCTTGTAACAGTAAGTTTGAAAGCTTGACTACATGAATCGCTAAGTGTTATTTTGCATTGCTTAACATCATTTTTACAGCTTACTGCTACTGGTGCAACCATTGCAGCTACGCTAGTAATACTTAATAAAGATGTTATTATTTTATTTTTTTTCATTTCTGTCTCTCCTTATTGTAAATGGAATGGATTTGATCATTTCATATTTGAATAATAATAGCTAGATCATCCACCAAACAATTCACCTATGATAAATAATATTTCTTGGTCCGCAGTCAAGTATTGGATTGTTGCTCTATTAATTTTAAATGCTTCATCATGATCAAAACCAAGACCAATGTCGGCACCTTCATTTTCAGCGGAAACCTTAACATCAAACTTAAATTCTTGTGATCATTGACCTTCATTCATCAATCTTTGCGGATCAATTATACAAGCAGATCCATAAACATTGTCTCAATCTTCTAAGAATTCTTCTTCGAGAATTGCATTAAAATAATCAACTCAAACTGTAAATGGACATTTTTCATAATGAGCATCAAAATTTACTGTTAAATTAAATTTAAATTGTGGATCTATTAAAAGTTCTTCTTCTAAAGGTGGTAGTTCAATTACCAAATCAAGATTGATCTTAGTTTTAAGATCGTAAGTAAATGTGTAATTTGTAGCATCAACTTTAAAATTTGTAATTTTACTTCGTAATGAATTAACATCTAAATAAACGATATTAAGTTCTGAAGATGGGTACATGACATTAATTACTGCCGGAACACTTGTCAGTACTCAATCTAACTCAGATAATCAATATGTGTATTCATTGTACACAAATTGTGTGTCTGCAGTCATTAATTGTGCATATCTCTTTGTTGCAGTTGCCCAATCATCTTGTGGAGGTAATTCTGATTCTGGACAAATTGCATAACCTTCTAATTTTGGATTTAGATCATAATTTGCTTTTAATCATCCACTACTTGGGCCACAAGAAGATGCAATAGGAGCTACGATGGCAGCAACGCTTGCTGCACTTGCTAATGGTAATAATTTTTTTAATAATTTCATATTACTTTCTCCTAATTAAATGTATATGGCATTGGGTATTCTTGTGTTGAATAATAATATGAACCCCAACCTACTACATATTCACTTACTAATACAAATCATTCAGGAATACGTATTCTGTTTGCTTGTGGACCAAAAATAGAGTTGTACAATATGTAATCAAAAAGGAATGATTCTTTTGAGTCACTAAATAACTTGAATGACAAACCGTTTGATTTTAATGTTATTGACAAATTGTAGTCTAACTTTGCGTTTCATTCTTGATCTTTTCCAAGATATTCGTAACTTTGAAGGTTAGGAACGAAAGCTAAACCATGTGCCTTTGACACTACTTTATTATTTTGTGTTTCTAATCTTTCTCTATAAATACGTAATGTATCTGGTCACATAATAAATGGAATTTTGTATGAATCGGTTTTAACTTTAAAGTCAATGTTTAAAGTTAGAACTGGTTCTAGGCCAATAAAGTCTTTAATCATTTCTATGATATCTTTATCCAAATAATCAAAACCAACTTTAATTGTTAGGTTTAGATCCATTTCTTTTTTGTATGATGCATAGAAACCTTCTACGTAATCTGTAGTTGTGATATCTAAATTGCTTATTCTTCCTTTAATAGTATTAGCTGTAATGCTTCTTAATGGACTATATGGAAGCATTAGTTCAACAAGTTTAACTATATCTTCAGGTAAACCCATTTCTTCTAATAAACTATCTAACATGCCTGGTCATCTAGCTTGTGCCGCTTCAACAAGAACATCAGTCATTTGATATCATTGGTTCATTGAATATCTAAAATCGTCCTTGTATAAGTTAGGATGTTGTTCTAACATTTCAACATAATGTTTTGTTGCTTTAATTGAATCTTCATATCATCATGGGCTTTCTTCCCATACTTCCGGTTTGTGTATAAGTTGTTCTTTACACAATTCAAAGTTATCGGTATTAACCTTACTCTTACCGTTAACTCAGCCTGTTCCAGAGGTACATGATGCTACCAAAGGAATCATTCCTGCAGCAACAGCAGTAATTGTTCCTAATGGTATTAGTTTTTTTACTAATTTCATTAATATTCTCTTTCTGTAAAAGTCCTCTTTTACAAAATCATTATATATTTATATATAATGATTTCATTATCAAGTTATTAATAAAAAAGAGCGTCTGAACGCTCTTTTTATATATTTACCAAACTATTTTTTAGTTTTCTTTGGAGATTTTTTTGTTTTCTTAGTTGAAGCTTTTTTATTTCTCTTGTTAAATTGTCTAATATCATTTCTATTAGCAACAATAGCTTCAGATGAAGAAATTCTTTGTTCTGCAGTAACAGCAGTTTTTTCTGCTTTAGCAGAAGCTCTAAGGTTTTCGTTTGCAGCTCTTTCAGCTTGTTTAGCTCTTTCCTTACGAGCAACTTCTTCTTTTCAACATCTAGCTACTTCAGCAGCTACAACTTCAGCAACGTTTTTGTCTAATGCTGAAGGCATAATGTTATCTGGAGTTGGATGTTTAACCATTGAAGCAATAGCTCTGGCAGCAGCGTGTTTCATTTCTTCAGTAATTTGTTTTGCTCTTACTGATAATGCACCTTTGAAGATACCAGGGAATGCTTGTAGGTTGTTAATTTGGTTAGGGAAGTCTGAACGTCCTGTACCAACAATGTATGCACCAGATTGCTTTGCAATATCTGGCATAATTTCTGGAGTTGGGTTAGCCATAGCAAAGACAATTGGTTTGTCATTCATTAATCTAATTCATTCAGGTTTTAGAGCACCTGGAACTGATACACCAACGAAGATATCTGCACCTTTAAGAGCGTCAGCTAAAGCACCTTTAACAGCTTTTCTGTTTCCACCCTTAATTGCAGCAGCAACTTGATATTGGTTGAATTGTCTATCTGATGGATCAACAATTCCAGCACGGTCAACATAGATAATGTTTCCCATACCCATATCATGTAATAAGTTACCAATAGCCATACCAGCAGAACCAGCACCATTAATAACTGTTGTACAATCTTCTCATTTCTTTCCAACTACACGTAGTGCGTTTGTTACAGCAGCAGCTACAACAATAGCAGTACCATGTTGGTCATCATGGAATACTGGAATATCACAGATGTCTTTTAGTCTTCTTTCAACTTCAACACATCTTGGTGCTCCAATATCTTCTAGGTTGATACCACCAAATGAACCAGAAATAAGATAGATTGTTCTTACTAATTCATCTACGTTTTTACTTCTAATACAAATTGGCACAGCATCAACATCACCAAATGTTTTAAATAGAGCACATTTACCTTCCATAACTGGCATACCAGCTTCTGGACCAATGTCTCCTAGACCTAATACAGCAGTACCATCGGTAATAACCGCAATAGTGTTATTTCTTGCTGTTAAGTCTCAAGACTTATTGTAGTCTTTATTAATTTCAATACAAGGTTGAGCAACACCTGGAGTATACATTAATGATAAATCGTGTTTATCCTTAATTGCATACTTAACAGAAGTTGAAATTTTACCTTTTAATTTTTCATGTAATTCTAGTGACGCCTTAGCAATTGGTGTCATAGTTGTTTTAATTGCCATAAATAATCCTTTCTAATTATTTTCTAGCACTTTTAATGCTTACTGATCTTTTAGCTTTTTGTCAAAGCAATGGTTGTGCATAATTCTTATCAGTTAACTTTATTAATAAATCATTAACAAATGGATAACCTAAGAAGAAGATTGCAGCAGATCAGAAGACACATGCAGCTTGTCAGTTAACTAAGCTTGCTCCAGTAACCATCGCAAATCCAAATGAGTTTGCGTCAGTTCCTGCTGGATTCATTGCTACTTGTGTACTAAATTGATAGAACACACAGTAACCGAATGCAAAGTAACATCCAATTACAGCAATGATTCCAAATGGAATGAAGTAACCAACTTTGTGAACACTGTTCTTGGCAGTTTTACGGTTAATAAGACCACCAAGTACTGTAGTTCCATATATTGCAAAGTAGAATAATACAGCTAATGTACTAAATCCATCATAGATGTGGCTAGTATTCAAAATACATGAAGGGATAGCCACAGCAAAGAAGATTAGGCAAATGAATATTGTATAGATTACAAATCCACCTAAGTTTGGAGTCTTTGCACTTAATTTAGATGCTCATTTGTGTCCAAACACAACTTTGTCATCAACTAAAGCTTGAGTTGCTCTAGTTCCTGCCATAGAGTATGAGTTGATTACACCTAAAGTTGCAATAACAATTGAAACTGATAGGATAACAACACATAGCACATATGCTCAGTGACAGTGAGCATAACCATCTGTATCTAATGCAGCTTTTAATAAGTAGAATGGGTTACCTGTACCCATAGTAATACATCCAATTGTAATTAACATTTGGAAGATAGCTGCAATAATCATAGAAATGATGATTGATAGCGGAACATTCTTTTCTGGGTTTTCTACATTCTTTTGAACGTTACCAATAACTAAGAATGAGTCGAATGCAAATAAGATTGCAGGAATAGATCTAAAGATTCCACCTACTTCAAGTGGGCCTACTTCTGCGTTAACAACACTTGTAACTCTAGTTACTTGATCTAGTGGTTTGTCATTTCATAAACCACCACCAACTAAAGCACCAACAATAATTCCAATAAGAATAATCATTAATATTGGAACGAATTTAACAAATGTTGCGCCTTTAGATACAACACCACCAAACTTACTAGATAATAAGTTAGCTGTCATGAAGATAGCAATTAAAGCAATTGCTACACCCATAACAATTAGTGTTGTATATTTATCGTCTACACCAAGCATTCCAGCATGGAACTTGAAATATGATGAGTCAGTTCCAATTGCTGTGAAATAAACTTGGAAGATTGCTACAGCAGCAAATGTTGCCATAGCAACGAACTTAGCAGGATAATAGAAAGTTGATTGGGTTAAACTTACGTGTCTACCGAAGTTATATCCAACCATCTTTTCAGATCAACCAGCTAAACCGGCGTTAGGGTTTCTTAGTCCTTTTACTGTTACAATTTCAGCAAAGCTGAAAGCAGTAAACAAAGCAATAACAATTGCTAAGATTCAGCTTAATAGAACACCAATTGCATTATTGTTGTTGTTTGCAAAAACAGAACCGTTTTTGAAAAATACACCAACACCTAATACGGTGGCAATAATTAAACTGATAGAACCAATTAAACCAATCTTACTTGCAGTTTTTTGTGAAACTGAAGTTTTCATATAGTTTTATCTTTCTATATTAGTTGTGGCACATCTTAGCAGGAACAACGTATTTGTCGTAATCCTTTTCAGAGATGTAACCTAATTTGTGAGCAGCTTCCTTTAATGTTAAACCATTACGTTGAGCATATAAAGCAATTTCTGCTGATTTGTGGTAACCAATAACATCCT
>JAGHUK010000024.1 GCA_018064845.1 Candidatus Hennigella equi
TTTTTATTTACTATAAATATAGATATAGATTACATATATAATAGATTTAATTTATTTATGTTGTTAAAAAAAGGTAAATTAATTGTTATATGTGGTCCATCCGGAGCAGGCAAGAAAACTGTCTGATCTGGTATTATTGACCAAAAGAAATACAACACAATATTCTCAATTTCTATGACAACAAGAAATCGTAGACCTGGAGAAAAAGAAGGTGTTGATTATTTCTATGTATCTAAAAAGAAATTTGAAAATGCTATTAACAAAAAGAAAATGCTTGAATGAGCTATATATGTTAATAACTATTATGGCACACCTAGAAAGTTCGTACGTAATAATTTATTAAGAGGTAAGAACGTTTTCCTTGAAATCGAAATGCAAGGTGTTTTACAAATCCTAAAGAATTGGAAGAAAAAGAAACGTTTAATCACAATCTTTATCGCGCCACCTAGTATTACTGAATTAGAAAAACGTCTAAGAAATAGACGTACTGAACCAGAAATCATTGTTAAACAAAGATTATTGCAAGCAAAATGGGAACTAACCCAAAAGAATTTATTTAAGTATGTCATTGTTAATGATTCAGTGACAAAAGCTAAGAAAAGATTAACATCTATTCTTAATAAAGAATTACTTAATAAATAATGGCTAAACAATCGTTCTACAATTTTGATTTAACTCATTTAGAAGAATGCTTAAAACAACAAGAATTAAAACCCTATGTTGCTAAGCAATTATTTAATTGAGTCTACAAAAAACATATAACTGACTTTAAAGCTATGTCTAATATTGGCAAAGTTGCACAAGAGACTTTGTCTAATGTTTTTATATTTGATAATTTACAAATAGTAAAAGTCTTAACTGACGAGAATAAAGAAACAGTTAAGTTTCTCTTCAAACTTAAAGACAATAATTTCATTGAAACAGTAATAATGAAATTTGATTATGGTTATTCCGTTTGTGTTTCAACACAAGTTGGTTGCAACATGGGGTGCAAGTTCTGCGCAAGTGGTACACACAAAAAGATTAGAAACCTTGAAACAAGCGAAATTGTTTTACAATTCATTGAAGCAAATAACTGATTACTTAAAAATACAAATGAACATTTGTCTAATATTGTTGTAATGGGGATTGGAGAACCATTAGACAATTTTGATAATGTTGTGTCCGCATTAAAAATAATCACATGCCAACACGGGCTTGAAATTGGATCAAGACATATAACAATATCTACATGTGGTTTATGTAATAAGATTATTGATTTTGCTAAAGCACTGCCACAAATAAATATAGCTATAAGTTTACATGCATCAAATGATGCAATCAGAAATAAGCTAATGCCTATTAACAAAACATACCCATTATCTCAATTAATTGAAACCTGCAAACAATATCTTGAGATAAGTAATAGACGACTTACATTCGAATACATCCTTTTGGATGGTATTAATGATAGTGATGAAAATGCTCTAGAATTAGTAGAACTTTTAAAAGGTCTGTTATGTTATGTCAATTTAATTCCATATAATGAAACATATCTAAGTAATTTTAAAAGAAGTAAGAGAGTAAGACAATTCTTCAATGTTCTTAATAAGAACAAACTTCAAGCTACAATTAGATTAGAACGAGGAACTAAGATTGCTGCAGCATGCGGTCAACTTAGAATTCAACACAATGACAAAGAAAAGAATTAAATTTGCAATTAAATCATTAAAAGGTAAAAGACCAATCAACCAAGACTCTTTGGCTTGTTCTTTTAACAAAGAAAATGATTTTTGTGGTATTGTGTGTGATGGCGTCGGTTCTGTAGCTGGTTCAGAACATGCAAGCAAGATCGTAGCAAATACATTTGCTGACGAATTTAGTAAAACAGGTCATATAGAATCTGTCACAACTTGATTTAAAGAAACTCTTAAGAAAGCAATGGATGCATTATTAGCGTTTGCTAATGATAATAAAAAACCAGATATTGCAACTACACTTGCATTATTAATCATCATTGACAAAAAATTCTATGTTTACAACATTGGTGACACTAGAGTTTATGCTTTTAGAAAACACGATCTAACTCACGAAGTTAAACAATATAGTTATGACCATAACTATAAAAACTTTTTAATAGCTAATGATGCTACTCCAGAACAATTAGAAGCTAATAAATCTAAATGACATGCCTTAACAAATTACATTGATGCTTCTAATCCAAGAGTTGCTAAATTTGATGTTAACTCTGGCTCTATTGATCAAAGGACATATTTCTTAATATGCACAGATGGTCTATATGGTTATGTTCGTGATAATACAAAATACGACATAGCTACTAGAATTTTCTGTCCTATCCCTTACAAAATGACACTTTTAAATAAAAATGCTTTAGACAATGGTTCTGATGATAATGTGTCAGGAATCCTAGTGAGTGTAAAATAAGATGTCAGAAACTTTAAAGATAGGTTCAAAATTATATGACTCACAATATATTGTGGATAAAGTCCTAGGCTCTGGGGCTGATGGAGACGTATATATTGTTCACCTTGACGGTTTTCCTAGAACTAAATATGCTGCTAAGGTTTTTAAAAAACCTGAAACCATAGACGATGAATATTGAAGAAAACGTAGTGACGAAGCATTAACAGCAATGCGTATATCACAACGTCCTAACCCAAACTTAGCTAAAACTCATAATGTTTTGGTAACACCAAACAATGATATTGTTTTAATCATGGAATATATCGACGGTGTAACACTTAGAAAATATTTAAATGAACAAGGTTGCATTACACCTAAAGTTGCTTTAAACATTTTCAAGAAAATGCTTAATGGTGTAAAACAACTACATGGTTATAAACAAAAAATTATTCACCGTGACTTAAAACCAGAAAACATTATGGTTAGTTATGACTTATCTAAAGTCATTATTGTTGACTTTGGTATTTCATCAGTTGTAAAAGATCAAGCAATCTTTACAAATGAAAAATGACTTTATGGAACGGCAAGTTATATCCTTCCTGATTTATACGAACAATATAAGAAACAAGATGGAGTTAAAAACATTTCTGTTCAATCAGACTTTTACTCACTTGGAGTAATCTTATATGAAATGATAATGGGAACGCTGCCATTTGATCAAGTTAAAACAATAGTTAATGGTAAGGAGACTGTTGATGCTGCTAAGACTATTAAATTACCATTAAGATTTGATATGATTAATATTTCATCAAATCCAACAATACCTCCATCATTAGAAAATATAATTTATCGTTGTATCGCGTCAAAGAAGAATGAAATCAAACATCGTTACAACGATATTGATGAAATTATTGACGATGTCAATAAGTGTATTCCGTTATTAGATAAGAAAAATGATACAACACCACTTTTAAAACCTGTTGATAAACGTTTCTATCAAACATTAAGTCCAATAGAAATTGATTTAGTTAAATCAAATCAAAAATGATATAAGCAATGGTACTTCTTTGCTATTGTTTTTGTTCTTGCTATAACAATAATAGTTGCAGCAATAATTTACTTTTTCGTTATTATTTAATTGAAGATGACAAAAGAAAAATATAACTGAGACCTTGAGAGTCTACTTGGTAATAAATCACTAGAAGATTTATTTAAACAATGATATCAAACTGAACTAAAGCTTGTAGCTTTAGTAAACAGTTTTTATAAAACAAAAGCCAACTTTAAAAAATGACTATCTTTAACTAAAGAAACTGAAGCAATTGGTAATAGATTACTAATGTATGTAATGAACCATAATGCTGAAGAACTAGACAATCCACAATGAATTGCTTGACAACAAAAGATAGTTCATGTTGGAAATGAACTAGCTCTTAAAACAAGCAATTGAACAAATTTAGTTCTTGAAAATGAAGCTAAGATAAAATCTTATCTTAAAGATTCTGATATCAAAGATTGAACAAGAGAGTTTGATTTAATATTTAAGGAACGTAAACACATCCTAAGCAAAAAGGCTGAATTATTGATGACTAAGGTAAGTCCAGCAACTACTGGTGTCAACGATATCTTCACCACATTAACCGACTCAGACTTAAAGTTTGATGATGCTATTGATGCGAAAGGCAAACCGCACAAGATTTTGACTATCTCAGATGCTATCCAATTATTGAAAGAACCAAAGGACAGAACTCTTCGTAGAAATGCATGGATTAGTTACAACAAGGCTTTTAATAGTGTTAAGAATACCTTAACAAAGACTTTATATTACAACTACCTAAGAGCTAACAAATTAGCACAAATTAGGAACTATAAAAACTATATTGATGCAGCTTTAGAAAATGAGGAAGTTAATGAAAAGATTTTGCTAGCTGCATACAAACATGTTGCTTCATTTAAATCTGCTTATAACGAATATCGAAAACACCGTTTAAATTTAATCAAAAAGATACACCATATCACAGAACTAGAGCCTTGAGATCTTTCATTAGATCTATCTGCAAAAAAAATTAAGGTAACTATTGAACAAGCTAAACAAGAGGTTGTAAAAGCATTAGCACCTTTAGGAACTAACTACTTAAAAGTAGTTAATAAGGCTTTTAAAGAAAATTGAATTAGCTGATTGCCAAAAGCACACAAGACTACCGGTGCTTACTCGATCGATAATACATATGGATTAAATAAATACTATATCCTAATGAACTTTGACAATAGTAGTGATGCTGTTTCCACTATAGCACATGAAATGGGCCATAGTGTTTGTAGTTATTATTTAAACCATGCGCAAACAATCTATACATCAACTGATATGTTTGTGGGTGAAGTTCCATCAATTCTTAATGAAATGCTATTAAATTTCTATTGATTAAAGAAATATCAAAATAACAAAACAATGAAGTTGCATGTTTTAGAAAACATGTTATCTACATTCTTTGGATGCACAACAAGACAAATCTTGTTTAGCAAATTTGAATGAGAAGCTAATAAGCTTATTAATGAAGGCAAGCCTTTTACTGTTTCTGATGTTGAACGATTGTATCTAGAAGCTAGAAAGACCTACGAAGGTGTAAGCAAGAAGGCATTAGCTAAGATAAACAAATATCCATATTGTTTAGCTAATACTGGAATTCTTAGAATTCCTCATTTCTATATGAATAACTTCTATGTATATAAGTATGCTATAGGACAAGTAATAGCATTAGTCATTGCCAATGAAATATACAATGGCAATAAAACAATGTTAAATAATTATTTTAAATTCTTGAAGGCTGGTACTTCATTACCACCATTAGAAATAATTAAATTAACTGGTATTGATTTAAACAAAGGTGATGTATATCAACAAGCACTAATGATAGTTAATAAATTAATTAAAGAATTCAAACAAATAAAAAAATAGGCAAAAGCCTATTTTTTAATTCCTAAAATCCTCTTTTAAAGTCTTTAGAGAAACCAAATTTAGGTTTCTTGCTTGCAGGAATAGTAATCTTTTTACCTGTTTGTGGGTTGATTCCTTTTCTTGCTTTTCTAGATACAACCTTAACTGTACCGTTTTGAGTTTTAACGTTATATCCAGCTTTTAATTTATTTTTAATAACCTTAGCAGTTGCTTCATATACTGCAGCAACTTTAGTTTGAGCTAATCCAGTTGCTTTAGCAACTTCAGCTACTAATTTTTTCTTTGTGAAAACTTTTGCCATCTTAAGTCCTTTCGCGCTAATTATTTTCATAATCATTATAACTTATTAAATGTGCTATTTTTGAGGCAAAAGTGTTTATAATATAAAGCGTGTTGTGCTTTGTTAGCTCAGTCGGTAGAGCAAGTGACTCTTAATCACTGGGTCGTGGGTTCGAGTCCCTCACAGAGCACCATATTGCACTCGTGGCGGAACTGGCAGACGCGTTAGACTTAGGATCTAATTCTTTACGGAGTGGGGGTTCAAGTCCCTTCGAGTGCACCAGTAAAAAGAAAAGAGGC
>JAGHUK010000042.1 GCA_018064845.1 Candidatus Hennigella equi
GTTGTATTCAATCTTCTTTAAGTTTGGTTTAATACCAATTACACATTTTCTCGTGAATGAATCCATACCATCAGCCAATAAATTAATTGATTGGTTAATTGAGTAAATCATCATTGGCATGAATGTGTTAAGTTGGTAGTTACCCATTGCATTACCTAACGTAACACAAGTATCGTTTCCGATTACTCTAATACAAAGCATCATCATTGCTTCACATTGAGTTGGGTTAACTTTACCTGGCATGATTGAACTTCCTGGTTCATTAGATGGAATAATAATTTCACCAATACCACAGTTTGGTCCAGATGCTAGGAATCTAACATCGTTAGCAATCTTGATTAAGCTTTCAGCTAAAGTTTTAAGTGCTGCATGGTAGTGACTTACACTATCCTTAGAGCTTAAACCTTGGAATTTGTTTGGTAAAGCACTAAACTTAATTCCGATCATCTTCGATAATTCAGCACAAACTGATTTATCAAATCCTTTTGGAGTGTTAAGACCAGTACCTACTGCTGTACCACCAATACATAATTGGTTAATGTATTTACCAGCATCAACAATCATATCTCTTGAGTTTTCTAACATCGCAACTCAAGCAGAGATTTCTTGTCCTAATCTTACTGGTGTAGCATCTTGTAAGTGTGTACGACCAACTTTAATAATCTTTCAAGTTTTCTTAACAAGAACTTTTAGTTCTTTAATTAACTTGTCAAGATTAGGTAATAGTTTTTCCTTAGTTAATGTTGCAATAACTAAATGCATAGCTGTAGGGAAAACGTCATTACTTGATTGAGACATGTTAACATGGTCATTAGGGTGAATGAATTTTTCTTTTCCAGCTTCATAGTTAGCACGGTAAGCTACTACTTCATTAACATTCATGTTAGTTTGTGTACCACTTCCTGTTTGTCAAATAGACAATGGGAAGTTGTCAGCTAGTTTACCAGCTAAGATTTCATCACAAACTTTAACGATTGCGTTTTTCTTAGCATTATCTAACTTACCAACTTTTGCATTAGCAATAGCACAAGCTTTCTTTATATATGTAATACACTTGATTAATTGCTTTGGCATTTTTTCATCAGAGATAGTAAAGTTTTGTTTACTTCTTTGAGTTTGAGCACCTCAAAATACATTTGCAGGAACTTCTATGGTGCCTAGAGTATCCTTCATTATTTTCATTTTCATAACTCTTATATTATACTTTAACATTTATGTTAAAGTATTAAGTAAATGTTTTTTAATATGGAATAGGACTATAATTGTTAATACTATGGTAAATGGATTAGATAATAATCAAATTATTGCTTTGATTGTAAACTTTAGTGTCTTATTAGTATCACTAGGCGTTTCTATTTTTTTAATCTTCAAAATTAAGTTTGATGATAAGAACTACCGTTTGTTATTTATTATCTATACATTGTATTGAATAGCTCCAATGCTATTAAGAGAATATACGAGTCAAATGCAGGCAGCAATGAAAGGAATTGGTGACGCAGCAGCTAATGGTGTCTTTTGGTGATTGCCTGTAACTATTTATGGAATTATTGGTTTATTTTGAAAACCACTCAATGATTTACTAAGTCATAGACTTAAATCTAGAAAGACCGTTATTTATATCTCTATTTTCATTCAGGCAGCTGGAGCAATTCCAATGATTGCTTATCCTTGTTTTGCCACAAATGTAATTCAATCCTTAACAGTAGGAATTGGTGCTAGTGGTATTGCTGTGTTTAGCTTAATGTTTAATGAACAATACGCTAAACGTAAAGTATTTTTAACAGTATCATTATTATCACTGCCACCATTGTTAGGAGAATTTTTCTCTTCAGTTTTGCAATGCTGTGTAACTAGCTTTTTACCACCAAAACCACAACCAGTTATTACCCCTGAATACTGATCTCAATACATTCCTATCGTTAAATATATGTGAGTAATTGGTTTATTTTTTATTGTTACCACAGGCATATTAACAATTTTTATAAAGGAAAAGAAAGCATTCTTGTATCAAGACAATCAATATAAAGAACCTGTGAAAAACAAATATGACATATGAGTTGTTGTCTTATTAATCTTTGCTGCTGCGACAACATCTTTTGTTAAATTCTCTACTAGCGGTGGTGACATTATTACAGAATTAACAAACATCGGACAACATTATGGCATGGAAACTAAAGCTTATGAAGGATATTTGTCTGTAATTTTTACTGTAGGACAAATGGCCGCTAACATAGTTACTGGTTTATTTTTGGTTAAAAAGATGAGCAAATGAACAATCTTCACAATATCAAGCGGATTGTGATTATTGTTTGGTGTTCTATATGGTTCATTACCAAACGTTTGAAGCAGAATGGCATGTAACATTCTTAATGGTTGAGCATTTGGAACAACATATAACATCATAGTTGGTATAACACTTAATAAATTCTTTACTAAATCTAATAAGATTACACCGATTACTTTGTATAACACCGGACTTTCTATAGGAATATGTTCTAGTTTATTCTTTAAGCAATTCCTAAATAAAGATGTTTTCCATGAGGGAAAACTAGATTGAGATGTTTATTTAGTAAGAAACTGAATCGTAGCCGGAATTGTTATTGGTATTATTTTGCTAATGTGAGTATCGTTCACCACTGCATGATTTATTGAAAAGAAGCATCCACCAAAAAGAATAAGAGTAAATAGAGTCCGTAACCAACAAGATATGGATGACTAATAAATCCCTATAGGGATTTATTTTTTTAT
>JAGHUK010000037.1 GCA_018064845.1 Candidatus Hennigella equi
TTTTTTTAATTATTTATAATATTACTATTATGAAAGCTAGAACTTTATTATTAAGCACTATTGCGCCATTAACAATCCTAACAACTGCTAGTTTAGCAAGTTGTGGTAAAACGCACGAAGAAGAAGAGGAGGATGAAATTAAATCTGTCTTTTTCAAAACGCCAGCTGTTGCAAGAAAGGTTTATGTTTATGATGCTTCAGCCGATCCTGATAATGATCGTATTATTATGTTGGAATCATTACAAGGTATTCTTGCACAAAACCAAGCACAATTGTATATCAAAGGTGCTGACCACACTGGTGTAGGTGGTGCAGCAAAACTATCTAGAGACCAATGATTTGATGATGCTGTTGAAAAATATGGTATTGAAGTAGAAGAAATTGATAATCCATGACAAGTTGTAAGGCATTTTAGAAACCAAATTAATGGTAACTATATAGTATATGAAAAGGCAAAGGGTGAAGTTGACCCTATTACTCATAAAGATACAAGAGATTGAAACAAATCAATTAACCTAGCAACAACAATCGCTGGTGTTGAAGGTTACTTAATGATGAGTAAAGAATTAGAAGAAGTAAGTTCAGAATTTATTACAGACATTAACTTAACTAAAGCTATGGATTTAGCTCAAAATCCATTAAAGTCTACAGATGTATTCAACAAATACAAAGATAAATTAAATAACACACTTTTAATTAATCAAAGTCCTTATGATGCTCCATTGAGAGATTATGCTATTGCATCAAAAGCATTTACTATTTATTTAGATGATGAAGACCCATTCAATAGAACTAGATTCTCTGAATGATTAAAAGATAATAGTCCAATATTAGGTTGAAATAAAGGTGAGTTAAGTTTTGTTGCCACACAATCATATTACAACTTACCTATGTTAGCAGCCGATCACTGCACTAACTTATCATTCTATTCGAACTATGTTCCACCTTCTTTAACGCAAAAGCATCAACCAAAGATTGAAGCAACCCCAAATACAAAGTATGTTGCTATTGTTATGTCTGATGGTGATAACTTACAATGAATGCAAGATGATTTCTATCAATCTACTAAATGATTTAATCTTGGCTATCATGGTGGAGATTTCCCAATCACTTGAACAATGCCACCTGCTGCCTATGATTTAAACCCAACAATCGTTGAAAAGTTATATAGTGCTGTAAAAGAGACAGATCAATTCATTGCAGGACCTTCAGGTTTTGCTTATGGTAATATGGCACAATATCAAGATACAGAACAATTTGCTAAGATAACTGCAGCTTATATGAAAAAATGTGATCTTAACTATGTTAATGTTCTAGATTATTATGATTGTGATGCAAGAAAATTTGATAGTCTAATGAAACAAGATCAAGTTAAAGGTGCTGTATGATCTAACAGAGACTTATATATGTCTGGTCATGGTTCAGTAAATTGAATCAATGATAAACCTGTTGTATCAATGCGTGATGGTTTATGATACAACAAAGATGACCAAGGTGTTGAAGTTCATAAAGATTTAAGTCCTGAAGCAGTAGCCAACAGAATTATCAATGATTACTCTGATGATATCCATACTATTGATGCTTATACAGTTATTACTGCCAATGCTTGAGCTCAAGGTGGTCAACTTGCAGGAATAATTGAATTGTGAAGATATCTAAAGGATGTTCCTAATGTTAAAATTGTAACTGTTGAGCAAATCTTACAATTAATCAATGATAATGTTCCACACATTGATGCAGTACCAGAAAAATATGGTCCTTGCCCAGACGTTCCGGATTAACAAAAAAAGAGCAATTAGCTCTTTTTTAATTTCTTTCCTAGGTGTTTACCAACAAACCAACCTATAAACACTAAAACTGGTGAAATAAAACCAATTAAATTGATTAAAACAAAACCTTTTAACACTGGTAATCAATACAATAACACAGCTAAAATATCAGGTGTTAAAACGAATATTACAGATAGTGATAAGATAACCCTAGTGTTCTTAACAGATTTAGGATTATTTAATTGTTTAGCAGCAATAAACAATCTAATCGCACATCATAACCAAATAATAGAGTTTACTAATGTAGCAATAGATAAACCTCTTAATGTGTAATAGAAAATTTCCTTTTGATACACAAAGTTTATTGCTGACATTACAAACATTGCCACAGAGATTAATGTATGGATTAAACCAGTAACATTAAACCTCTTGATTCTTTTATCAAGTTTAGATACTTTTTCTTGAGCCATAAATACATTATAAAACCTAAAAAAGAGGTATACCCTCTTTTTTTTACTTTCCCTCTATAATTTCTTATAATATAGGCGAAAGGAATTCCTTATGGGAAAAAGTATTACAGAACAAAAATTAACTCCTTCTGCTAAGTTAGCAGCTGTTGTTGGTGCTGGTAAAATTACTAGACCACAAGCAGTTAAGAAAGTTTGAGCATACATTAAGAAACACAAACTTCAAGACAAGAAGAATAAAAGAATGATCAATGCTGATGAAAAACTTAAACCATTATTTGGTGGAAAGAAACAAATCAGTATGTTCCAACTTGCTTCTTGCATGAGCAAAGAACTTAAGAAATAGTTAATTTTGACTTTCGAAAAAGATAGGGGTAACCCTATCTTTTTATTTATAATATAGATACTATGAAAACAAAACCACACGATATTATTTCTTGAGATGAATTTTTTATGGGCTTAGCTTCTATGTCTGCACTTAGAAGTAAAGACCCATCTAGTCAAGTTGGTGCTTGTATTGCTGGACCAGATTATAAGGTAGTTTCTATTGGATACAATGGCATGCCAAGAAACTGTCCAGAAAACAAACTAACTTGAAATAAAAATGAAGGTACATTAGATTGTAAATATCTATATGTATGTCATGCAGAATTCAATGCTATCCTAAATGCTTTAGGTGGCAGAGACCTAAAAGGTTGCACAATCTATGTAAACTTATTCCCATGTAATGAATGTGCTAAAGCAATCATTCAAACAGGAATTAAGGAAGTAGTATATCAATCTGATAAGTATGCTCATACTCTTCCTGTAAAAGCAAGTAAGAAGCTATTAAAACTAGCTGGAGTAAAAGTTAGAAAATATACTGGAAGAACAATTGTTCATACAGTGAAATAAAAAGAGGCTTATGCCTCTTTTTATTTTAATGGTTTGCTTGTAGCTAAAGCGATACAGCGTTTATCATTGTTATCTACTGCACAATAGAAATGGTATAAGATACCGTCTTTATAAACAATAGATGGTTTATGAGCATATTTTGCATCATAATCCTTTGTAGATTCAATTAACGGTGCTCCAGTTCAAGGCGTTCAATGAATTAAATCTTTAGAAATGGCAAAGGTATCACATGTCTTACCATTTTTAAGAGTGAAATAAATCATGATATAGGTTTGATGGTATTTTAAAATCATTGCATCACCAGTTATTGCTGCTTCTGGATCTTTATATACAGATGTGTCATAATATCTATGTCAATGTTCTGCATCATCAGATACCGCAATAAAGATGGTTTCAGGAGACTTTTCATCACCTTTAATTCCTTTTGCATTATAAAAACAAACATATTTATGACCTAATTTTTTGGAATTGTCAATAAACATTGAGCTTTTATAAATTGTAAAGTTTTCTCCTTCTCGTGCATCAGTATCTGTTGGAGCAAGGATTGGAGCACTAAATTTATGATATGATGTAATATCTGATGGATCAGAACATCATGCTTCACCAACTGATAAAGTTCCTGCTTCATACCCATCTGCAGAGCCACCTAAATAAGAAAGATAGAATTTATCTTTTACCTTTTGTAATTTATAATCCCCAAATAAATCATTTTCAACAAATCCCATGTATGCAGCAACTTGAGCAGAATCTCAATGCGTAGTTTCTGGTTCTCGAGAAAAAATCTTTCTGCGATTAGTTCAATTGACTAAATCTGTTGATTCAGCAATATAACTTTCATAACCACTGGTCGATGTTTCTTCACTAATGGCAATGTAAGTCATATACCATTTACCGTTATAGTTAAAAACCGTTGGGCTATCTACTAAATATCCATCTTCTTGTAAAACAATACCGTATTTTTCTGGTGTTTGTAATAAGTTATTAATTTCTTCAATAGTTGGATCTTTTTGTTGACCACAAGATATTAATGTTGGAGCAACAATAGCAGCTAATGGTAATAATTTCAAATACTTAAGTTTCATATATGTCTCTTTCAATAATTATAAATAATATTGCTTTTAATAAGTATTATGGTTTTAGATTAATGAGTTCTATGCCCATTGTTTATAAAAATAAAAATCCCTAATGGGATTATTTTAATGGCAGGAGTAGCAGGATTTGGAAGTAGAAAGAGATAATACGCTCGGTCTTCGACGCTTCGTCTTAACAACCATTAAGACTCGGTTAAGAAGAATTAAAGTGTATTTTGAACTGTTATGTTCCTAGCAAAATAAAAAATCTCTTTTCGAAGAAGAGATTCCGCTAGGCCTTAACAACCACTATCATTATATATGAAAATGGCAAAAATATCACTTTTCTTAAATTTCAATAAGAAAGGTTCTTCTAATGAGGTATTACTCGAAGAAGGAATTGCATGATAAGTTACTGCAATTACCTGATAAAAACTATGTTAAGGAGAGATGCTATAGCTTTTATAAATCTCTTAAAGACAATTATCAACTTAAGATAAACTTGGATGATTACACATTTGATAAAAGTGAAAAGATGACTCCAACATTATTACTATTATTGTTCTTTCATTACTATAGAAATAATAAAGACTATAAATATTATTTTACTGATTCTCAAATTGCAATGATTTGTCACTGTTGTAGAGAATGAGTGTTTATTATTCGCAAGAAATTAGGCAGTGATAATACTATTTTGGAAATTGAAAAGATTTATGGTAAACACCACTGAAACAAAAGACTAATACGATGCTTATGAACTAGTTATAAACAACTACGAAAATTTCAATTTGAGTGTCAAATAAGACTTGAAACTATTATTGGTAAAACTTTTAGATCTGAAACTATTGAAGAAGATTCAGGTCTAGAACGTATTGATAAATCAAAAGTTTTTGCCACACAAATAATTGAAACCACCTAAATGATAGAATCTTTAATGGATAGACTAAATTAAAGATACAAGCTTTAGAATTAATAGTAAACATAGTTTACTAGTTTTTTACTTATATACTTTTCAAAATCTATATAAATAACTTTTAAAAACCTAAAAAATTGCCTAAAAATAAAGTAAGCAAAAAAATATATTTCTCACCTTTTTTTGGTAACTTCATACTTTTTAAAATTTAAATTTCATACCAAGAGGACATA
>JAGHUK010000035.1 GCA_018064845.1 Candidatus Hennigella equi
TTAAAATCAAGTCCGAAACAATTGTCTGGCGGTCAAAAACAATTAGTAGCGATTGCTTCTGTTTTAGCAACAGGACCAGAATTTATTATTTTTGATGAAGCAACAAGCATGCTTGATAATAAAGCAAAGCAAGTTATTAATAATCTAGCATTGTCTTTAAAGACAAAACAACATAAAACTATCATAAGTATCACTCACGACATGGATGAGGCAGCTAAAGCTGATAGAGTAATTGTATTAAATAATGGTAGAGTTGCTTTGACCGGAATGCCTCAGCAAGTTTTTAATAATAAAAAGTTAACAACTCTTTCGCTTGAAAAACCATACTCTTATCAACTTGTTGATAAGCTAGGTAAGAAGTTAGCTCAAAGGATTAATTATGAAAAATAAAGTAATTAATAAAAACTTGGGCACTAATAATGTTATCACATGTGATAACATCAATATTCTTGTTGGACAAAAAAAGAACAATTCAGTTTTAATTAAGAACTTTAGTTATGCTTTTAAAAAGCATAAAATTTATGCCATAGTCGGTAGTTCGGGCGTTGGCAAGACAACCTTAGTGAACCATTTTAATGGATTAGCTAAAACTAGTCAAGGTAATATATTTATTAAAGATAAATCAATTTTAGGCGCGCAAAAGAAAGTTAAACAATATAAAGCAATTAGAAAAGATGTTGGTTTAGTTTTTCAATTTCCTGAGTATCAATTATTTAAAGATACAGTAGAAAAAGACATTGCTTTTGGACCTATTAACTATCATGTTAATAAGAAAATTGCTTACAAATTAGCTTCTAAATATATGTATTTAGTTGGGCTAGATAATAGTCTTTTACATGCGAATCCATTTGATTTATCAAATGGACAAAAGAGATTAGTAGCTATTGCTGGAATCTTATCATTAGATACTGACGTAGTTGTGCTTGATGAACCAACTGCTGGACTAGACCCCTTCTATCAAAAGAAAATATTAAATATTATTAAAGATCTTAAGAAGCAAGGTAAGACCATCATTATCATTACCCATAATATGGACCATGTTCTAGAATTGGCTGACGAAGTACTTGTACTTCATGACCATAAATTATTGGTAAGTGGCAAACCATACCAAGTTTTAAAAAACAATCAACTAACTCACAAAGTTGGTTTAGCTCAACCTAAGGTTATTTGAACTGTTAACCAATTAGTTAAGCTTAATAAAGCTTATGGATATTTAAATAAGGTTCAACCAAGAAACTTGGATGAACTAGTTTCTTATCTTAAGAAAGGAGGTCAATAATGTATACATTTACAACCCCATTAGAAGAAAGACCTCTTTTCTTAAATAAATTCAATCCAACCTTAAAGGTTATCTGCGCTATCTTATTGTTAGCACTTACATTTATTCCTGTACCTGCTATTTTACAAATAGGATTCTTAGCTTTAGTAATTTGCTTATGGATAAGTGCAAGGTTACCTAAAAAGAAATTAAAACCTATCACGCGCACATTATTAGTATTATTCTTCTTTATATTCTTAATCAACTGGTTGGTAAGCAAGAATCCCGGTTTAAAAATAGATTTGGAAAGTCATTATCATTTATGAGGTAGTGATTGACTATCTATCTTAGATAAGGGTTGAATAAGTAAGTATGGAGATTATTATTGAACACATGGAACAATTTGAGGTGGATGGGTTGATAATAAATTATTAACAGAAGCTCCAACTGTCGGTTCATACGTGCGTGTAATAATAAATGGTACTAAATATTATTTAGCTTACTCAAGTCCATGGTATGGACTAAGTAGTCAAGTCCTTATTACATCTGTGAGTGTATGTATTAAATTATTCTGCATGCTAGCAATATTTAGTTTGTTAGTTAACACAACATCAACTTTACAGTTGACATATGCCTTTGAACATATTTTATGACCATTAAAATGAATTAAGGTTCCAGTAACTGAAATCTCTTATATCATTGCTGTAGCGATAAGATTTGTTCCAGACTTATTTGCTGAAGCTAATAAAATAATTAGCGCGCAAGCAAGTAGAGGCATGGATTTTAGAAACGGAAGATTGGTAACAAAGATTAAAGCGGTTGGTTCGTTAGTTGTTCCGATGTTTGCCACAAGTTTCAATCATGCTGACAAATTATCTGACGCTATGGAAGCCAGAAACTTCGTTCCTAGGGCCAAGAGAACAAAATATAGACATTTCCCTTGCTCGGCTTCAAACTGGGTCTCATTCGCGATTTTAATTTGTTTGTTAGCTCTATTTATATATTTACGTGTATGTAAAGTTATAATTAGTCCATTCATAGCAATTGACTGCTTTAACATTTAGTTATGAAACAAAGATACAAAGCAACATTAAGTTACAATGGTAGTAACTACCATGGTTGAGCAAGACAACCAAACGCTCTAACCATCCAAGAAGTATTAGAAAATACTATTTTTAAAGTACTTAACCAAAAGGTTAAAGTTTATGCTGCTGGTAGAACTGATGCAGGAGTTAATGCTATTGGTCAAGTTATCCATTTTGATTTAGAAATCAAAATAAAACCTAAACAAATAATGGAAGCTTTAAATAAAGCTTTACCATATGATATCAGAATTACTAACATCAAAACAGCTGCCAAAGACTTCAACGCTAGATTCATGGCAAAGCATAAGACTTATATATATAGTATCAATACTAATAATATTAATGATGCAGTTGAAAGTAATCATATCTATCAATACAATAAACCTATTAATATTAGCTTGTTAAAAAGATCAAACAAAGTATTTTTAGGAAAGCACAACTTTTTATCTTTCTCAACTGATGAAAGATCAGGTGAAAGCTTGCAAAGAGAAATTCTTTCTATATACATAAGGAAGAACAAACACATTGTTAAGATAGCCATTAAAGGAACTGGTTTCTTAAGAAGCCAAGTTAGAATGATGGTTGGAGCAATGCTTGCTTTGAATGAAGGTAAGATTACTTTATCAAAGATAAAACAATTATTAAATGATCCTAAAAAAGGCCAAGCAGTTTATAAAGCTCCTGCTTGTGGCCTTTGTCTAGTTAAAATAAAATATTAATTATTTATTTAAGATTTCACCAGTAATTGAATCAAAGTGAAGCTTGGCAAATTCTGCAAGCTTTGCTTTTTTAATTATTTGTTTACCTGCAGTAATAATCTTAGATTTTTCTACCGAACCTAAAGGAAGTTTAACTCCAGCTTTAGCTGATAGTTTATCCATATATGTTAAGAATGCATCTCTTGCAATAACTGAAGCACAAGCTACAGATAAGTATTTACTTTCAGCCTTCATTTCAATTACATTAATGTAAACTGGTTTAATGTTAGCTTTTTTTAGATAATCATAGTAATGTTGTCTAGCGACAAATTGATCTAGGATAACTTGATAATGTTTATCTTTTAACTTATTAGTTAATTTAGTTAAAGCATCATTGTGACAAATAGCCTTAACAATGTTGCTATTATCAAACTTATCAATAATCTTGTTGTAAACAATAGGTTGACAAACGCAAACTTCTGCCTTAACAATTTTCTTTAATTGTTTAGCCATTGCTTTAATTTGTTTGTCATCGATCTTCTTAGAATCATTAACCTTTAACGCTTTGACTTTGTCAACACATTCATTAGGAACATAACAAGCACAAGTTACTACTGGTCCAAAATAATCACCGGTACCAACTTCATCCATACCAATAGATCCGTCTAGATCTTTTGTGTTTACCTTCTTTGAAGGTGTAGTAGCCTTCTTGCCAAAGTTTAAAATAGCAGATTCTTCACCTTGTAATAACAAAGTTCCATTTTTAAACACACTGACAGCTAAATCTTTAGTTTTATAGAAAGCTAAAAGATTTTCATTCTTTAAATTAGTTTGTTTGAATGTTTTATATACAGTATCAATTCTTTTAAATTCAGTTTTGGTAATTTTACTTGTTAAGCTTTTCATAGTGTTTTACTGCTTGATTATATTTTTTATCAATCAATTCTTTTAAAGTTTTACTTACTTCAGTGTTAGGAATCTCTTTGTTTAATGTTCCATTAAGATATAGGAAACTGGTAGTTTTGTCCTTAACACAAATAGCAATATCGCAACCTTGTGCTTCTCCTGGTCCGTTAACAATACAACCCATGATTCCGACTTTAATAGCTAAATGTTTATCTTCTAGATATTGGTCAATTTCCTTAACCCACCTTTTAGTATCATATTGGTTTCTTCCACATAGTGGACATGCTACGATGTTGTAGTAAGGAATGTTGAAACCCATGTTGTTTAAAAGGGTTTTTGCAATCTTGATTTCATTCTTACGATCACCATTGACAGAAATACGAATAGTATTTCCTATTCCCATATTTAGCAAAGGAATTAAAGCAATACAAGATTTGACAATACCTGCATGGTCAGGTCCAGATTCTGTTACACCTAAGTGAATTGGATATTTACAATGTTTAGCTAATTCAACATTAGCAAAGTACGTAGTACTTGGATCTGAATCCTTAATACTTACAATAAGATTGTAGAAGCCATTCTTTTCAAAGAATTTGATTCAAGAGTAAGCACAGTTAACCAATTGGATAACTCTTGATCCTTTTGGATCAATTTTTAAGCTTCCACCATTGATTCCAATTCTAATTGCTGTTCCTTTTTGGTTTGCGGCTTGTAAAATTTGCAATACTTGTTCTTTAGAACCAATGTTTCCAGGATTAATTCTAATCTTAGCTACACCAGCAGCAATTGCTCTAAGAGCAAACTGATAATTAAAGTGAATATCAGCAATGATTGGTGTTTTAGTTTTTTTAACAATTTCAGCTAAAGCTGAAGCATCAGCTTCATCTAATACAGCAACTCTAACTAATTGTGCACCATAGTTATTTAATTGTTTGATTTGTTCTACTGTTTTTTCTACATCACTAGTTTTAGTGGTAGTCATTGTTTGAATAACAATTTCATTGTATTCACCAATAGTAAGATTACCTACTTTGACTGCTTTAGTTGATGTACGATTTCTACACTTACTCATTGTTAAAGTTTTTTTATTATATATAAAAAGAAAAAAATCGTTACTTAAAACGATTTTTATCATTAATGGGGCGTTTAGTGGGACTTGAACCCACGAGTGCCTGAGTCACAGTCAGGTGTGTTAGCCAACTTCACCATAAACGCCATAACTTGTCTAATAATTATATATACTTTTGACTAAATATAAGTATAATAAATAAAACACGTTAAACCTAAGACATGATTGCTTTATCTGTCGAAGTCTTAACAATAAAAAGTGTTGAAAATTAAATTAAAGGAGACATATTAAGAATATGGCTGTTTCAAAAGAAACTAAGAAAAATTTAGTTAAGGAATACGGCAAGAATCCAAAGGATACAGGTAACACTGAAGTTCAAATTGCGATTTTAACTGCTGAAATTAATTCTTTAACTGATCACTTAAAAGGTAATCAAAAAGATTTTGCAAGCAAGAGAACTTTGTATGCAAAGAACTCTAAAAGACGTAATCTTTTAAATTACTTAAAGAGAACAAATCTTGAAAAGTATCGTGAATTAGTTAAGAAACTTAACTTAAGAGCTGCTAACTAATTATGGAAAACAAGAACAAAGTCAAACCTAAACTAACTGTTAAAAATATAAACAAAACATTTGGTGTAATAATCTTTGTTCTTGTTTTTCTTTTTACATTTTTATTCACTAGTGAATTAAAACAACATTGAGTTATTCTTTTGTCAGTATTTGGTGGAGCAATCGCTCTAGCTGGTATTGTTTGATTAGTGATGGCTTTAGTTGTTAGACATCTAACAATTAAGAACGATGAAAACAAACAAAAGATAAATAAAGCTCTTAAAAAACTTAAAGAAGATGCTATTGAAGAAAGCAAGAAATTATTAGAAGATGAATCCAATAGTTAATTACTTCAATGAGCATTTTGCAATCACAATATCTTTGTATTGCATTTTGTTGATAGCAGTTGTGGTAATCACAACTCTTCTATCAAAATTGTGCGTCATCTTGAAAGAGAAGGCGCACTTATCTGATGGTGTTGTTGCTGGGTTATTGTTAGGTGTAATTACAAGTTTACCAGAATTAGTAACTTGCATTGCTTCAGTGTTTGTTCATAAGACAGGAAGTTTAGGCTTTGGAGATATTATTGGAAGTAATATCTTTGATATTTTTGTCTTAGCAATATGCTTATTGGTCTGTGTTTGGTTATTTAGAAAAAGTAAAGCAAACCAAGTTAACACAATGACTTTAGTATTTACTGGGGTAGGAACAGTTTTTGTATTACTTGCAATGGTCGCTACAGAATTTATTCCTGCTTTAGTTTGACATGGATTTAACTTCTTTAGTATATTCATACTACTAAGTTATGGTGCCTCTATTTTCTTTATGACTAGAGGTGCTAAAGTTAAAACAAATGGTAAGGAAGGAATGACTGAAGTTAGACAAGCAAAACATTCTAAGTTATTTAAGTTGAATCTTGGATGGGTTATTTGTTTAATTGCTATAGTGGCACTAGTATTAATTGCTTGTGCTGTCTTTCTAACATTCACTTCTGAATCTTTAATTTTTAATCATTGATCAAGTGTTTTTGGAACAGAAGAAAAGGCTTCATTTGGTGGGGCACTACTATTAGGTGTTGTAACATCATTACCTGAAATTGTTTGCTGTATTAATCTTTGTATTCACAAAGAATATAACATGATTATTGATACGATTGTTGGGTCAACATCATTTAACTTATTAATCTTAACATTAGCTAACATTGCCTTTGCTTGTTTAACTGACCAACAAGGTGTGATGTATGATTGAAACGAATATAACTTAACGCAAGTTATAGTTTGTTTAGTAATGGTGGTAGTAATGGTTGCTTATCTGGTTACTAATAGTAACAAAGTTAAAACAAAATTAAATGAAAAGCAATCACTAGCAATTAATATAAGTACATTATCTATTACTATAGTTGCTTACATAGTATTTTTAGTACTAGGTTTTGTTAAATAAATAAAACATAGTATCTTTTTTAATATATAGTTATATATAACGAGGATATCAAAGTGGAAGCATTTTTTACAAGCAATAGTGCAGCAGCGATTAGTTTCTTTTTTATTTTTGCAATAATTGTTGGTGTTTTAGCCACAGTTGTTACAAAATTGGCCGTAGCTATCAAAGATAAAGCTCAATTACCTGATGGTGTAATTGGTGGTATTCTAATCGGTGCTATTACATCTATTCCAGAATTTATTACAGCTATTGGTGTAACTGTTAATGGTGTATTGCGTACAGATTACAATCCAGCATCTGTGTTTGGTGATGTTATTGGATCAAATATGTTCTGCATCTTAATCATTGCTGTAACATTATTAATTACAGTTAAAACATTTAGACACCGTGAAACTGACCAAATTAATACAATTACAATCATTTGTTTAATCTTTGGTGCAGTAATGTGTATTCTTGCTGTATTGTTTGAAAACAATGGTATTGTTTATGGGTCTCAATTCGGCAAACCTGATAGCCCACTAGTTTGACACGGTTTCAACTTCTTCTCTATCTTCATTTTCTTATCTTATGCTTTTGCTGTAATGTTTATGATTGCAGGTTCAAGAATTAAACCAGCAGCAGTTGTAGGAAAAGGTGTTGCAACTACTCAAACACTTCCTCGAGGCCAAAAAGCTAAAAGATCTAAATTCCTTAAGATGAGCATGGGATTATTAATAGTTTTATTAATAGTTGGTATTGGTGCTTTATCTGGAGCATCAATTGTATTGTCTACAGCTTGTGCAGTTTGTATTGACCTATGAAACTTAGGAGAAGTGTTTGGTAGAACTCTTCTATTAGGTGTAGCTACAAGTTTACCTGAATTGATTGCTGTTGCTACATTAGCAAAGAACAGTAGATATAACATGGCAATCAACTCAATGGTTGGATCTTGTGCTTTCAATATGATTATATTGTCTGTATGTAATGCCGTTTATGCCGGATTATGAAGACCTGGAACAGATCCTATGTTCCCTCAACCACAAGAAAAGAACAGTGTTGTGGTACAAGTTGTAATCTTCATCTTAATGTGTCTCTTATTTGCTTTATATTTAATTCTTAACTCAAAGCACATTAAATCTAGATTAACTAATAACCAAATTATTGCAATAAATGCTGTTTTACTTTCTTTAGTTGTTGTTGCATACATTAGCTTCCTAATTCTAGGAATTGTTCAATGACCAACTATTGAACCTCAAGCAGAAGAACTGGCATTATTGATATAAAAAAAAGAGGCTTTGCCTCTTTATTTTTTTAGTTTTGATTGAATGGTACTAAGTAATACTGCAGTTGCTGCTGAAACATTAAGCGATTGTGATTTACCAAACATTTCAATATAAACTTTAAAGTCTGAGTTTTTAAGTACTAGTGGACTGACACCTTTATTTTCATTGCCAACAATAATAACAACTTTACCACTAAATTTAATTTCATCAAGCTTGTGTGCTTGTTGGTCTAAGCAACTAGCATAGATTCAATATCCTGCTTCTTTCAATTTGTTAATTGTGTCATTAAGATTTGTAACCTTAATCATATTAAGGTTGCTAATTGCACCTTGTGATGTTTTAATAACAGCTGGAGTGATTTGACATTGACCGTCTTTCTTATAAATTAAAGCATCAATTCCAAAACTTTCAGCAGATCTAATAATGGCGCCAAAGTTCATAGGATCTTCAATCGAATCAACAATTAAAACTAAAGATGTTTTTTGATCCTTAACTCTGTTAAGAAAGTTTGGTAATGTTAATTCAATTTCACCTTCAACATAACCGATAGCAAATTGATGGTTTTGACCAGAAGCTAATTTCTCATAGAATGATTTATCGTTATTAATTTGCACAGAAGGTAAATAAGCCTTTACTTTATTAAAGAAGACTTTGTCTTTGTTGCTAATAGTGGCTTTGACAAGACTCTTATTTGTAATGGCATCAAGGATTGCCTTTTTTCCAATAATTAATTGCATTATAGTAAACCCTTTTCAACCAATTGTTTTCTTAGTTGATCTGCTTGTTCGTAATTCTTTTCATCAACAGCTTTCTTTCAATCTTTGATTAATTTAACTGAAGCAGCATGATCTTGTAATTCATATTTAATACCAAGAACATCTAGTTCTTTAGCAATTACACAACACAAACTGTTAGCTTCAATATATTTCTTTTCTCTAATGATTGTGTTAAGTTTTGACACTTGTGATAAAAGATATGTAATCGCATTAGGTAAGTTTAAATCGTCTGACAAAGCAGAAGCAAATTCATCTGCCACTTGTGCTGCTTCTTTGAAGAACACATCATTAGCTATGTTGTAAGTTCTAGCAACAGCGATAGCTCTAACAACACTATTAACTTCTTTGGTTGCTTCATCTAATAGTTGTTTTGAAAAGTTAACTGGTTGTTCATATTTAGCTTTATAGAAGAATCATCTTAGACCATTAGCGTTGTTTGCATTGACTAAATCTTTAACTAGGATAAAGTTATTTAATGATTTAGACATTTTCGCACCTTCCACATTTATGTGGCCAACATGCATTCAAATGTCAGCAATATCTCTTCCATATAATGCAAAGTTTTGTGCATTTTCATTTTCGTGGTGTGGGAATTTTAAATCAACACCACCACCATGGATTGTAACATGGTCTCCAGCATATTTATTGATTAGAACACAACATTCAGTGTGCCATCCTGGTCTACCTTGAGATCAAGGAGATTCTCAACTAATACCTTCAGTTGTTTGTTTTCATAAAACAAAGTCAAGATGGTTTTTCTTGTTTGTTTTGTTTTCTTTTCTAACACCTTCTAATAATTTGTTAGGGTCTTGGTGGCTAACATGTCCATAGTTGGGAACCTTAGATATGTCAAAGTAAACATCACCATCTACCACATATGCAGCACCAATCTTGATTAAATTAGAAATATATTCCTTAATTGCTTCTATATGTTCTGAAACATGAGGCATAATGACAGGTCTGATGTTTAGAAGTTGGAAAATATCTTGATAAGCATTTGTATATCTAGTAGTTAATTCTTTTTCACTAATGCCTTCTGCTGCAGCAGCCTTGATGATTTTATCATCAACATCAGTGATGTTTTGGATATAAACTACTTCTTTTCTTTGGTTTAATAAGAAACGATGTAATACGTCAAAAACAACTAATGGTCTAACGTTTCCAATGTGAACATAATTGTAAACAGTCGGACCACAGTTATAAATAGTGATCTTTTGATCATTTAAATCAACTAATTGATTAGTGCTTGAATTAAGTAGTTTCATATTTTCCTCTTTCTAATTATAGTTTTGATGTTATCAAATCTTTTCTGTAATGATTTTGATTCCAAGTTCTTTTGCTTTTTTATATTTGCTGCTTTCAAAATCATTTGCAATTAGATAATCAATATCTTTGTTTACACTTCCGAAGAATTTAGCATCAAACTTTTCTTCCATTATCTTTATGATTTCATTTCTTGGAATTTCAAATGAACCAGTAATGACAAATTTCTTTTGGTAGTATGGACTTGAAGTATCATACTTTCTTTCTATTAATTTTGTATTAACACCAACTTCTTTTAATTTCTTAATTAAATTAATGTTATTTTCAACCTTAAAGAAATCAACAATAGATTGAGCTACAGTTTCACCAACGTCTTTAATTGCAACCAATTCTTCCATTGGTGCTTTTGCTAATTCGTCTAATGTTTTGAATCTTTCAGCAAGAACTTTAGCTGTGATAGCACCAATGTGTCTTATTCCTAATCCATAGATTAGCTTATCAAGATTTGCTTGTTTCGATGTTTCAACTGATTTAACAAGATGATCAAACATTTTATCTTTAATATGTAAATCTAAACTTAGGATTTCTTGTTTCTTATCTTTTAGATAATACAAATCAATAATGTTTTTAACAATGTTGTTATCTCAGAACTTCTCTAGGATTTTATTGCTTAATCCATCAATGTTCATTGCATCTCTATCAGCAAAGTGAACAATGTTTAATAATCCCCTTGCGGGACAAACAATGTTAACGCAATATTGATCAACTTCACCATCAACTTTTTCTAGTTTGCTTCCACAAATAGGACAAGTTGTTGGTGGAACATATGCTTTAGCATCTTTTGGACGTTTGTCTATATTTGGTCCAATTACTTTAGGGATGATTTCACCAGCCTTAAAGATTCTAACCGTATCACCAATTCTAATATCTTTAGCAGCAATATATTCAGCATTATGCAGTGTTGCTGCAGAAATAGTAGAACCATCTAATAGAACAGGAGTTAAGTTAGCAACATAATTAATTCTTCCTGTTCTGCCAACTGTTGTTGTAATCCCTTCAAGTTTAGTTTCTACAACATTTGGTGGGAACTTATATGCGATTGCTCACTTAGGGAATTTAGAAGTATAGCCAATACGGTTATGATCTGCAAAGTTATTTACTTTGATTACAACACCATCAATTGGAAATTCTAGATCATTTCTTTTTGATGTTCAACTTTCAATAACTTTTATAACTTCTTCAATACCATTACAAATTTCAATTCCAGGTGCAACATTAAATTTATTCTTTTTTAAGAAGTCAATAACATCTGATTGTTTTAAAAGACCGTATTGTTTTTCATTTGGTATTTGATAACAATACATTGTTAAATTACGCTTAGCAGTTATTTTAGGATCTAATTGCCTTAAGCTTCCACTTGCAGCGTTTCTAGGATTAGCAAATTTCTTTTCTTCATCTTCAATTGCTGCATTTATCTTTTCAAAGTTTTTCTTTGTTAAAAAGATTTCACCACGAACTTCAATATCATCTTGAAAATCTATTTGAAGAGGAATAGATTTGATAGTTTTTACATTGGCAGTTACATCTTCACCAATTAAACCATCACCTCTGGTCGCTCCAGATACTAATTTACCATCTTGATAAATTAAGCTCATGCTTAAACCATCAATTTTAGGTTCAACACAATAAATAATATCAGCGTTAGAACCTATTGCTTTTTTAATATCATTGTCAAACTTTCTCATTTCATCCGCTGAGAAAGCATTAGCCAAAGACATCATTTTAGTTTTGTGTTGATATTTTTTAAGTTTAGTACTTGCGGTTCCACCAACTCTTTGGCTTGGTGAATCTGCAGTTAATAATTCTGGATATTTTGTTTCTAATTCAATTAGTTGTCTTAAAGTAATGTCGTATTCTTCATCAGAAACGGTTGGATTATTAAGAACATAGTACTCATATTCCCATTTTCTTAATAATGTTTTAAGCTTGTCTAATCTTTGTTTGATTTGATCCATAAATACTAATAAATTATAAATAAAAAAAGATTAGTAAACTAATCTTTTTTTGGTTTAATATCAGTTATATTTTCAACTATTAGCAGGAAGATACTTGTGGTTGTAATTAGCTTTTAGTGCAAAGACAAAGATTGGTGCAACAAATAGAATATTTAAATCCAAAGTGTTAAGCGGGAAAACCGCAGTTGATATTTTTAACACATGAATAACTAATGGGTTAATGAACAAGATACAACTTACAATTCCAAACTTAATAACACTATCAGTTTTAAATAGAACATATCACTTGCTTCTTTTCATGTTTCTAACAACTAAATAAGTAATAGCTAAAGCTAAGAATAATACATACATTACAGCATTAAACACAGCAACATTTACTACTGAAGTGATATTAATTGTTCACAAGTATGTATAAGTAAAAGTTAGGAAGTTTTGATAATTAATATTTTTTGTGCTTCATTTGTAAATTTCTTGGAAAATGAAGAAGTTAGCAACAAGAATAATAGCAATAAATAAACCTAAGCTTACGTAAGTAATTTTCGCAGAATTACGATACACACTCATGGCAATTTTTGTATCTCAAACAGGTGTTCCTAGCTTTCTAAAAATAGCAATAGAAACAATAGCAATTATTAGATACAAAGCATTCATTAAAGATAACAATCAATATGAATAAATTGATAATAAACTAAAGATTGTTAGCATCAATGGCCAAGATAAGAATAGTGTGTAATTTAAAGAGTTTTGTTTGTTTCTAATTACATAGTAAATTGAGAAAATTCATACACATATTACTGTAAAGAAACTAGTACAACTTATAGCTAAAAATCCTATCAAGAAAGTTGTTAAAATAAACAGTTTTAATGGTTGCGAATTTGTGTCTTTTACCATTACTAAAATATAGATGAAAAGTAGGAGCAAAACTCAAGCATCGCCTATGGCGTAAGACTCGATAAATGCTAGCGTTAAGACGACATAGACAAGAATTGTAATAAGTGAAAAAATAAGACGAGAAATTGCTGTTTCTTTGCTAACCATTCATGTTGTTAAACAAGCAGCAATTCCAGCCGCAATTATTGTTCATGATCAATTACAAAATGTAATTGAATCAGCATTGCTTTTAATGTGAAAAGCATCTGCTCAAAAAATGTTCATAATATTAAATGCTGAAAAGTTTGAAACAATATCTTTATTATCGACCCCAAACCACATTGGTTTTCAAATGTCGTTTTGAAAATGGTTGATAGTTAAGAAGTTTTTTCCAAATTCAGAATTAAATTCTCTAAAGTTTAGTCAGCCAATTAAAATCACTAAACCTAATGTTATACTGAACGTAATAATTTTTTTGTAATCAACAGATCAAGTTAAAAAGATATAACGCCAGTTAGCAATATACATTGCTACTAAAACACCTTGAATTACTCCAAAGACAACAAAATAACTTCAGATAATTGCTCTAGCAGCATACATCCATATACTGATGATATAAATGACATCAAATAGTGCGATAAAACCTACAATTGTAGCCAAAAATGGATTGACACTTATCTTCCATCTTTTGATTAATCTACCAATTAAAAAAGCATTGATAAAATAAATTAAAGGTACTACCAATATCGCAGCTATCATAAGCAAATTATAAAATAAAAAAGTAGGTTTTAACCTACTTTGATTTAATGGAGCAGATGACGAGAATCAAACTCGCGTATCGACCTTGGCAAGGTCGCATTCTATCATTGAATTACATCTGCACAAGTGGGTATATTATACATATAAAATAAAATATTTTTAAAATTTTTGTGTAAAAACCCTATTTATATATATAATTAATAAACTCATATATTATTTACTAGCAATAAATGATATATTAGATATATTATTTTAAGGGAGTTTTGTATGGCACAAAAACCAAAGTTTGTTGAACGAAAAATCGCAAACCTAGTTACTAGACGTGACTATGCTAAGCAATTTGTTAAGTTTGAAGAACCAGACTTATTGGAAATTCAAAAGAAATCTTATGAAAGATTCTTGAAGAAAGAACTTGGCGATCTAATTGCAAGTTATTTTCCAATTAGACACATCAAGAATAAGACTCACCATGTAGAAATTAATACCAAAACAGGTATTAACGGTATTCATTTCTATCCTGGTGCTTTTGACGAACAAGAAGCAAGATATAAAGGCAAGACCTATGAAACATCTGTTTATGTTGACTTAATCTTGATCAATGATGAAACAGGTGAAATTAAGAAAGTTAGAAAATCAAAGAATGATAAACACGACGGTGTATTCTTTGCAAATATTCCATTGATGACAGACAATGGAACATTTATCATCAACGGAGTTGAAAAGTTAGTTAACTCTCAAACTATTCGTTCTCCTGGTGCATATATTCTATCTAAGAGCCAAATCAAATTATCTGGTAAGAAAAAAGTTAATGAAGGTTATATCTGTGAATTGTATCCAAACCGTGGAACAATGTTGAACTTCGTTATCGATGACAAGAAGACTGATAAGAGAATCATTAAGTTAGTTGCAAGAAATGCTACATCTGATGCAGCAGTTACTTTATCTGCAACTCAATTCTTAAAAGCTCTTGGTTTAAACCAAGATACTATTATGGACATCTTTGGTGGAGTAGAAATTATTACTGACTCTTTAACAAAAGATGGTGAACCAAAATCATACAGTAACAAATTCTTAGGTTGCTATACTCACGAAACAATTGGTCAAGATGATGAAATTAAGAAAATCAGAAAATCAGTTTGTGACTGTCCAACAGTTAATGACATTAAACAAACTGGTTTACCAATTCAACACAAACTACAACTCCTTGTATATAAGTGATCTAAATTAGAAGATCAATTAAATGAAGTAAATAAGAAGCTTGAAGCAGAACCAACAAACGCTACTCTAAAGAGTAAGCAAATTGAAATCTTAGGAAAGATTCGTGAACAAAAAGACTTATTGATTACTGAAAAAGCTGCAAAAGATATCATTACTCAATTATCTATTTCAATTAGACCAACAGAAACTTTAAGCCAAAAATATGCTGGTTTCTGTTACCAAGATTATTTAGTTAAACACTTTATGGAAGTTAAAGGTTTTGATCTATCATCTGCTGGTAGAAGCAAGATCAACCACAAACTTCGTGTAACTGAAAGACTTTACCAAAAAGTATTAGCTAATGACATTCTTTACAAGAATGGAAAAGTGTTCTTAAAGAAAGACACATTGATCAACAAAAAAGAAATTGATATGATCAAGCAAGCTATTACAGATGGTGAATTATTCCTAGAAAAAGAATGACCATTAACATCTGTATCTAGATTCCACAAATTCAAAACAGCTAAAGCAGAACAAATCGATGTTTATGCTGACAACGATGAATGAGATGATTATGTAAACATCTTAGGTGTTCCTCCAACAAGCGATCAAGAAACACTTAATATCTCAGATATTATTGCTATGATTTCATATACTATCAACTTACCATGAAACATTGGTAACTATGATGACATTGATCACTTAGGTAATAAACGTCTAAGACTTATCCATGAACAATTTAAATCTAAATTAGTTGCTGGTATGGCACGTGTTGAAAAACACATCAAAGATAAATTGTCATCTTTATCTTCTCCAACAATGAATGCAGAAGAAAAAGCAAGAAAGTCTACTGCTGCAACAATTAAATCAATTGTTAATACAAAGCCTTTCCAACAAGTTGTTAAAGCATTCTTTAACACTTACCAATTAACAGCTTTCATTGACCAAACAAACCCTCTATCTGAATTAACTAACAAACGTAGAATTTCAGCTATGGGTGATGGTGGTATTAGAAAAGACGATCCAAACTTAAATGTTCGTGACGTTCACTATTCACACTATGGTCGTATCTGTCCAATTGAAACGCCAGAAGGTCAAAACATTGGATTGATTATGGCTTTAGCATCATTTGCTAAGGTAGATGAAAACGGATTCTTAATTTCTCCATACTTTGTTGTTAATAACGGAGTTATCACAGACGAAATTAGATGACTAAATGCAAGTCAAGAAGATGAATATGTTATTGGTGAATCATTAGTTCCACATGATGAAAACGGAAAGATTACTCAAGCTAAAGTAGTTGGACGTTACCGTGGTATGCAAGAACTATATGATGCAAAGCAAATTAACTACATCGATGTTTCACCTCGTCAAGTTATTTCAATTGCTGCATCAGCTATTCCATTCTTGGAAAATGACGATACTGCCAGAGCTCTAATGGGTTCTAACATGCAACGTCAAGCAGTTCCTTTATTAAAACCATACGCACCTATCGTAGGTACAGGAGCAGAATATAAGATTGCTCACGACTCTGGTCTAAACATCTTAGCTGCTCATGATGGTGAAGTAACAGCAATGGATGGTAATGAAATTACTGTTAAGACAAGTAATGGTACTGATAAGTATAAACTTGTTAAATATCGTAAAACAAACCAAAACACTTGCAACAACCAATTCCCAATTGTTGAAGTTGGACAAAAAGTTAAAGCAAGTCAAGTTATTGCTGATGGACCAGCTATGTTCAATGGTGAACTTGCTATTGGACGTAACCCAATCATTGCTTATACAACATGACATGGTTACAACTTCGAAGATGCTATTGTTATTTCTAAACGTTTAGTTCAAGATGATTGATATACATCAATTTCAATCATTGAAAAAGAATTACGTTGTGTAACAACTAAGAATGGTGACGAACAAATTACTCGTGACCTTCCAAACGTATCTGAAGATCTTAAGACTTATCTAGATGAAGATGGAATTATTTTAGTTGGTGCTGAAGTTAAAGAAGGCGA
>JAGHUK010000003.1 GCA_018064845.1 Candidatus Hennigella equi
CCAAGTGCAACACAATATCTACCATTGTAAGTACGAATTCCATAATTGCCTGTGCTACATAATTTCTGTAATTTATACTGTTTTGAACTTCTATTTGTTATAGCAGTATATGGCATCCAAGTCTTCTTACCAGTGTATTCTGAATGATTTGGGATTAAAAAAGATTTGTACTTCATCTTATTCTTAGATATGTAATCTGCACTTGCATAATACTTATGACCATCATATCTGACTTCATACCAATCTTTATTTAACTTATAAGCCTTAAGTTTTTTGTTAAAACCAACAATCTCCATCACCTCAGAATCTAATGTTGGTTTTTTTCTTAATCTCAAATTTGTCTTAGTATAATAATTCTTATATTTCTTTTTCTTCTCTTTTTTTACTTTCTCACTATTTAGTTTTGATTTCACAGAACTATCTTCATCTGATAATTTAACTACATAGTTACTCATTAGTTCTATGCTTGCTTCTTCAAAGTCATAAGATTCAGACTTAACTGATTCTTTTAGACAGTAACCGTCATTAGAGTTCTCATCCTTGTTAGAAACACAAAATGGTGTTGTTGTGACAATAAGTATCGCAGATGTAACAACAGTTCCTCTAATAATGTTTTCTTTCTTAAATCTCAATTAACCATCCTTTCTGGCTTATGAAAGCAACTTTTCGAACTCCTTTTCATTTAGTATTGGAATTGATAATTCTCTTGCTTTCTTGTTTTTGCTTGATGTTGAATTTGTGTCATTGTTAATTAAATAGGTAGTTTTAGAAGTAACAGAACCTGTAACCTTTCCACCCATTGATTCAATCAGCTCTTTTAACTCATCTCTATTTTTGTAATATTCAAGACTTCCAGTAATGCAGAATGTCATATCTTTTAATAAGCTTGATGAATTTGCTGACATAGTATTATTCTCGATAAAATTAAACTCTTTTGATAATAAACAAATATCTTCGTTGTTTTCTTTCCACCACGTTTTTAGTGATTCAAGCATTACATCGCCAAAACCATCAATCTTACTAAATTCATTTATATTAAGATTGATTAAAGTAATAAATTTGTCATAAGAACCATCACACATTTTTGAAATTTCTTTACTAGCAGTTTTGCCGATAAGTGGAATTGATAATGCAGCTAAGAATCTTGATAATTCTGTATCTCTACTTTTTTCAATATTTTCTAGAAGTTTATTAACTGATTTTTCCCCAAATCCATCTAGACTATACATTTTATTTTTATAATCTTTCAGACTATAGATGTCTTTAAAATTATTCAACCAACCAAGTTCAATAAATTTCTCAATTGTTGCTTCAGATAGTCCATCAATGTTAATTGCATTTTTTGAAACAAAGTGTGTAAGTTTACCAAGTAATTTACCCTTGCAATTAGGATTTATGCATTTAAGAACTTCAGTATCATTGTTCTTTTCAACAACTGCCATTCCACCACAAATAGGACATGTGCTAGGAACTGAAATAAAACTTCCTTCTTTAAAATCATCATCCGCATGGTCTATCTGGGGTATGATAAGGTTTGCAAGATAAACATAAACAGTCTGTCCATATCTCTTTAAACCTAATGATTTAGCAACTGAAATGTTGTGTAGTGATGCTCTTTCGATGGTAGCCCCATTGATATTAACT
>JAGHUK010000031.1 GCA_018064845.1 Candidatus Hennigella equi
TTAAGAAATAAGGCATAGCCTTATTTTTTATTAATTATTTACTTTTCATATATAATTAAGAAGCACATTCAGCAAAATAACATTATTTAACTTTAGTCAACAACGATTAAGTGTTAAAAGTAAATAAGCTGTAACAATTGAAATTATTAGTGTTGAATCTATAAATAAGTGTTATTTTATTGTTGTGTTATTTAATATTTGAAAGGATTAATATGTCAAGATATACAGGTAGTATTAACCGTAAGTCTAGACGTTATGGCTTTTCTCTATTAGAAAACAACAAAGAATTTTCTAAAGGAAAGAAAAGAACATACGCTCCTGGAGCTCACGGTGCTAACAAGAGAAAATTGTCAGGTTATGCTGAACAATTACAAGAAAAGCAAAAATTGCAATTCATGTATGGAATGAATGACCGTCAATTTAGAAGATTATTCGTAGTAGCTAAGAAGATGAAAGGTTCTAATGCAATGAACCTATTAATCGTTCTAGAATCTAGAATTGATAACTTAGTGTTTAGAATGGGTTTTGCTCCAACAAGAAGAGCAGCTAGACAACTAGTAACTCATGGACATGTATTACTAAATGGTAAGAAATGTTCAATCCCATCAACAATCTGCAAGATTGGTGACAAGATTTCTATTAAAGAAAAATCTCAAACATTACCAGTTGTAAAAGATACAGTACTTGCTAAACCTCTAGAATTCGTAAAGGTTGAAGGTACAGGTAAAACAGGAACTTATGTTCGTTTCCCTCAAAGAGAAGAACTAAACCCTGAAATCAACGAAACATACGTAGTTGAATGATACAACCGTTTGGTATAAGAAAAAAAGAGGCAATGCCTCTTTATTTTTTTATAAACAAGTTGTAAGCACCAAACATTTCTCTAGCTAAGTCGTTTGGGTTAACTTTCCCTGTCATTCCTCCAAAAGCGGGAATAACAATAGCTTTAACCTTATTGTCTTTAGCAACCTTTAATACATTGTACATGCAGTCATTTACAATTTTAGCATTATAAATAACAGCTGGTTTTAACATTGTTGGACAATGAATTAATTTAATCTTTGAACCAGGAATGTCTGTGATGAAAGCGCTACCAACTGGTTGATAACCACCTTTATATGTTTTGGCAATGTATGTTTGTACTTTGTTAGTTAGTTTATCACCAAAGTATTTAGTAATAGCTAAATCATAACCACCTAACATAATTCCTTTGGAATTACCAGGAGAGACAACGCAATCTACTTTGTGGTTATCCATAAAGTGCTTGAATTCATCTGTAACTATTTCTACATCTTTACAATCATAGAAATATTGTTTTCAAGCAGTAGTTATTAGTTCATTATTATCTAATAAATATATTTTCATATTAGAAATCCATATTATAGATTACTCATAATACCATATCAATCTCTTGTTGGTATGATGGCAATGGCATTGCTTCCTTAACGTTGTGCTCCATTAATACTGTTGATCCAGTAGAAACAACATCTAATTGATTGTTGTATGCCATAAAGTCAGCACATTCTAACCCACCATGGCATCTCATTTTTCTGGTTGGTATCTTAGCTGACTTGTAGGAGTCGGTAACAATTGTGCACATCTTACCTTCCTTTTGTCCTTCTCATGAATTCCATTCACTTGGTGTTGATTTAATGCCCAGTTGTTTAGCAAACATAGCAAATTGTTCATCAAACTCTTGTTTGTAGTGTTTATCGAAGTAAGCGGTTTCTTGGAAACGGTTAGCGTATAAGAAATGGAATTTAGGTTGTTGTGATAATGATGTTTCTATGCTAACAGTTGGAATGTTTCCACTAACTCTAACAGCATCATATTCGTCAGGTTCAATATATCTTTCAAGCGCACCAAATTCCAAGCTTGAAATTAAATCAATGATAATCTTTGACAATTTTTCATCAACTGTAGGAAGTTCTGCTTCTGAGTGTTCAACGCTTATTTCATAATCAAGATTTATGTCATGAGCATATTTTTGTCTTTTGGCTTTATCAAATCATGTGTGAATTAGGTTTTCTATTAGTTCTCTTGATTGGATTGATTCAGCATAGAACTTAACAGTTGCTTCAGTTGGAATAGAAGTGTTTGTTGAACCTGGCGCTTCAACGCTGATAATTTTAATATCGTTTTGTGAATTAATCACTTTGAGTGCTTGAAATATTAATCCTATGGGATTACCATACCCTTTACCAATATCTACACCAGAGTGTCCGCCTTGACAACCAAATATTCTTAATGTGTAAACGTCTACATCACTATATGTTTTTCCATTAGGTAATGTTCCTTCTATTGTGTTGAAATATCCACCACCTGAGTTGAATACAACATCTCCGATTGGCCCAGTATCAAGGTTAACTAGATAGTCATAGCCTTCATCATGGTTTATTACATTAATCTTTGTTCCATCTTCCATTTCGCCTAATGCATCAGATCCTGGGAAACCATTTTCCTCATTAGCTGTGAAAATGCATCTAATTGATCCGTGTCTAAATTTCTTATGGTTCATTATTAATGAAAGCATTAATGCGACACATGCGCCATTATCAAGACCTAAGTTAGTTAGTCATCCTTCAGAGTGAATAGTTTCAACTCCATCAATAACTTCAATTATTGGTTTAGAAACAGGATGAGTTCACTTATCTCATTCTGTCGCTTCACCAGCTGAAGCTCAAACCATATCCATGTGCCCTTGGAAAATTATCTTCTTATTTTTCTCTAGTCCATAGCTAGCAGGAATATCTGCTCATACATTACCAGCTTTATCAGAATGCACAGCATCTTTTCCTAAATATTGTTTTGCTATACTAATAATATAGTTCTTGATTCCTACTAATGAATCTTCATGCCCTTTTTCATTAGAACAATGAGGAATCTTGCAGATTTCTATAAATTGGTTAATAGCATCGTTATAAACTTCCTTATTTGTTGGAAGTGTTGTTGCAGCAATTGCAATTGGAGGGACCGCAATAGTTAAAGACGCGCCGCCAATTATTGCCGAATGAATTAATATTGTCTTTTTCATATCAACTCCATTATATATAAATAAAAATTCTAACCAAAGGTTAGAATTTCATTATTAAGCAAATTTTACAGCTTTCTTATTCTTTTGTCAGATTAGTTGTTGATGTTCCTTGTTACCTGATCACTTAATGAACAAATCATTGAAGATTGGTAATAAAGCCATAACAACTGTCATTCCTCAGAATCAAGCCATTGCTTCGATGTTTGTTAGAACATAGAAACCGCCAGCTCTTTCAATGCCTAAGCAGTTAGGAGCGTTAACAAACATTCCTCATCCTGACTTTAGGCCTTGTCATAATGGTGTTGTTTCAGTCGCTACACCATCATAGATTAAACCATTGTTAATGTTAATGATTGGAGCAGCTAAGAATTGTACAAATCCAACAAAGAATACCATGAAGACGCATCCCAAGATTCCAATAACTGCAGTAACAGGGAATAATTTTTGCTTCTTCACTTCTACTTTCTTGCTAAATCTGTTTACAAATCCACCAAGAACAGTTACACCATAGATAATGTATAGACACAATACCATTGATGTAGATGAACCATCAGCCATTGCATCAGTATTTAGAATACTTGATGGAATAACTAGAATTACTCATCAGAACATAACCATAGCAAAGAATAGAATTGAACCAGCGAACATTTTGTTACCTGGTTTAGCTTCTAATAATGCTTTAGATTTGAATAAAGCACCTTCTTCAGCTAATGATTGGTAAGCGCTAATACCACCTCTAGCCATACCATTAACACATCCAATTAAACAGATGAAGATAAAGATAGAGATAATAATTGTTAATATTTGGTAAGCAACTTCACTAATGCCTTTTTCTAATAAGATGTGCATTAAGTTGTATACGTTACCAGTACCAGCAGTAATGCAACCAATAGTAACAGCTAAGTATAGAACTGAAATAATTGCTACACCTAGAACTACTGCTAATGATAAGTTTCTTTCTGAGTTTTCAATATCACCAGAGATATTACCAACAGAAATATAACCTTCAAAAGCGAATAGAATTGCTGGAATAGCTGAAATTATTCCCATTGGTGTGAATTCACCAGAATATGTTTCAGTTTGAACAAAATGTCCAGCTCATGCACCACTTTCATTGTACATAACACCAAATACAATTCCTAATACAACAACCATTAGGATTGGAGCAAACTTAACAAAGCTTATGATTGAACCAGCTTTGCTCATCGCATTTGCTTTGAAGTAGTTTAACAACATAAAGACAACAAATAGTGCAGCACCAATTCCGAAGATGATAGCTGTTGTGCCAGTTCCATAGTTGTAACCACTTACTTGGTCTCATCCTAGCATTGGAGCAAAGCAGTTAAGGATTGCTTCTCCAGCAAAGAACATGATAGCAAATGTGTTAGCAGGTCAGAATATTAAGGAATAACCTGTTTTTGCATATCTACCAAATGCATGCCCGCAGAATTGTGCAGCTCAACCACCAACTCCTGCGTTTTTATTTTTCATTTTGCAGGTGGACACTTCTGCAAATGATAATGCCATACATAATACGATGACAATAGAGATAATTCAGGCAAGTAACACACCTAGGTAGTTACCTTCATTTAATCTAAAAACGGTTCCGTTTTTAAAGAAAATACCAATACCAACTACGTTACCAATTATGTAAAGTATTGCGGCTACTAAACTAAATTTACCAGCCGTTTCTTTTTTAACTTTTGGCATATAATTTCCTTTCTTTAAAATATATCTTTCATATATTATAAAAAAATAATGAACTAGTTCATTATTTTTGTCAGATTAGAATTTGCTTATTGCTTTTATCAAATCATTTAATCAATAAATCATTAATGAATGGAGAAGCAAGTAAGAATATAAAGATTGATCAATAAACAATAATTGAGTGTCAGTAATTCAATTTGAAATCAGTGTTATTTGTGTTATTTACAAACAATCCTCAACCACAATCTTTATAGACATTGTTTCATCCTTCTGTTAATCCTAATTCAATTGGTCTAGCAAGGAATTTATAAAAACCACAGAAGACAATAATGAATGAACATCCTATTAGTGCAATAACACAAGCAGGAATAAAGATTTTGTTCTTTGTTACTTCTACTTTCTTTGTTTTTCTATTAGCTAATGCTGGTAGCATAACAAAGACATACATAACATATAGGCCAATAATCATGATGTATGAACATGCATCAACAATTTGGTCTGTATTAAGGATAGCAGAAGGAATTAGTGTGCATGCTCACCATACACCGACAGCAATAAGAAACCAAATTCCACCTGCAAATAGTTTGTTGTTTGGTTTTTTAGCTACTAATTGTTTCCCTTTAAATAGATTTCCTTCTTCACAACCAGCTTGGAATGCTCTCATACCTGTGAAAGTAATTGCATTTAAGACACCAATAATACAAATAAAGATAAGTACAGAAATAACATATGACAAAATATTTATTAGTTGTTGGTTACCCTCAAAACATATTTCCATTAGTTGGTAGACATTTCCAGTGCCGACTGTCATACAAGCTATTGTGATGACTAAATATAATGAAGAAACAACAATTAATGCAATAACCATTGATAATGGAACATTCTTTTCAGGTTTGTCCATATCACATGCTATATTTCCAACAACTAGATATCCTTCAAAAGCAAATAAGATTGATGGTATTGATGTAATAATACCTGTAATATCAATATTTCCAGTGGTTGTTCACTCTGGAGTTATTGATTCAGATGGAATTGTATATCAATGTCCATTTCATAATCCACCTTGATGACCACCAATGATTCCGAATGTTATTCCTAGAATAACAACCATGGCTATAGGAACAAACTTAATAATTCCTGTTGCATTACTAAATCTTGTCATTCCTTTTGACGCAAAAATATTTAAGAAAATAAATAATGTGAATAATGCCCCACCAGCTAAGAAAACATATAAAGTAGTTAAATGACCAAAATCAAAGTTGCCTCATTGTCCAATCTTAGAGAAGCAGTTTAAACAGCCTTCACCTGTAAAGAACATAATAGCAAAAGTGTTAACTGTATAAAAGATTAGAGAATAACCTAACTTGTTATATCTTCCAAGCCCGTGTCTTAAAAATCTTTCAGATCATCCGCCAAATCCATCTGCTTTATTTTTAATTTTGCAAGAACTTATTTCACAAAAAGATAAAGCAATTGACATTACTAGGATAATGGCAATTATCCAAGATAACAAAATACCTATAGGGTTACCATGGTTGTTATTAAAAACAGAATAGTTCTTAAAGAATATTCCGATTCCGACTAAGGTACCAAAGATCATCATAACAGCAGTAAATAGTCCTATTTTACCAGCTGTTTGCTTACTAACTTTAGGCATTAAGTTTCCTTTCTACAATATATTAATTATAAATAAAAATGATAATTACAAGTAATTATCATTTAATCTCTTTTTTGTTATGTTGTTTTAAGTAAGCATTAATTTTACTAAAAGGTTTGGAACCTTTAAATGATTTATAGTAACCCAAAGGGCTAGGATGAGATGAACAAAGCACTAAATGTTTGCTTTCATCAATTAATGGTTTAAGTTCTTGTGCATTGTTTCCTCATAGCACAAAAACCACATTCTTACATTTATCATTTACTAATTTAATTGCAGCATTAGTAAATTCTTCTCATCCTTGATTTTTATGACTATTAGGTTCACCTTTGTTTACTGTCAAAACACGATTAAGCAATAAAACACCTTGTGCGGCTCAATCTCTTAATTCTGTATCTAATCTCGCTATCCCAAGATCATCTTTAAGTTCCTTAAAGATGTTAACTAATGATTTTGGCATCACTACACCTTGGTTTACTGCAAAAGCTAAACCATTTGCAAAACCTGGTGTGTGATATGGGTCTTGACCCACTATTACAACTTTGGTTTCTTCTACTTTAAAAAAATTAAAACAAGCAAACAATCTTTCAGGTTCAGGATAGATTTCCTTAGTGTTGCCTTGTGCATTAATATATTTAATTAATTTAAGGAAGTAATCTTTATTTACTTCTTGTTGAATAAATTCTCTTCATTCCATATGTTAATTATAAAAAGAAAAAGTATGCTATGCATACTTTGTCTTACATTTCTTCTGCTGATAAGAAGTTTTCTGATTTTAATGTTGATGCGCTAGTAGCAAACATGTATCCTAAGAATGCTAATAGATGTTTGCTTTCATCATTAAGATCGCTTGCTTTAGGTTTTTGGCCTTCTTTACTTTCTCTTCTTAATAGTTGCATAAGAGTTGAGGCTAATTCACTAACTTTATCAGTGTTGATGATAGTTGGAATATTTTCTGATGCCTCACCTTCACGAGCAGGTTTATATGCATCGTTGCCTAAAATATCTAAGAAATAAGCTGGGAAGACATTATCTAGTTTTACCAATGTTGCAGTGTCTTTTTCTGTTCCTTCAGTATAGTCTCTAACAGCAAAATCTATTAAAGCAATGAATTGGCCGCCATTAAGTGAGGTTAAACTTAAGCGTTGATCATTAGAAGTAATTCCAACGCTAGATTCACTAGGGCTTAAAGCAAATGTTTTGTATTTTGGAATAGCATTATCTTTTTCTACACCGGTGAATTTAACAAAATTCTTTTTTCATGCATTGCCGACTGATTTAGTGATTTGATCATTTGTTGAATAATAATCATTAACTAAGAAAGACTTTGTCTTTATAGTTGGGTTTAAATATGTTTGTTCTAACTTATCAAAAGAAATTACAACTGGAACTGATTTGTATGTGTAATCTTTATACTTTTCTTCTTCAGTATCTGGACTATCAGTTACACTTGAATAATAATTTAGCGCACCAATTGAACCGCTTGGCCCTTCTAACAATTGAATGAATTCATTATTTATTGCTCTAGTGCCTTCATTATTAACATATCCAGGGATTGGATTTTTAAGAAAGTGGAAATCAACTGAACTTGTCCTTAACAAAGCATTTACTTTGTTTGTTCCAATTAGATTAGCAAAGGCAAACAGTTGTTCGAAGAACTTTCTGTTATTTTCGTCGGTTTTGTCACCAGTTTTACCATGATCTAGTTTGAATTGATGCGCTTGACCATTAGACCCTCAAGCTATTTGAAGATCAGTTTCATCTTCTTTTAATTGACTTGCTTGATATTGTAGCGCTAATGATAGATATGTATTGATTGTAGAACCAATCAACCCAACAAAATCAGTGTTAGCTCCTAATGTTGCATTTCTTGCGTTAGTAACAGTTTTAACTTTTTCAACGCCTTCTTCTTTATATTTGTCAGTAGCAGTGCTTGCTAATGCAGCATCTGATGATACATATCATCCGCTGTTACTTAGTTTTCATCCATCTTCTTCAAGCACTTCTGGGCTTGCATCAACAAATTTCATCGGTGTAGCATATGCATAGTTTGCTGAGTTAGCAACATCAATTGCATAGTTAGATTGAAGATATGTGCTACCATTTCCAAAGATTGGTTTTAAATCAGCATCTAAATATGTTTCATCATTTAAAAAATTCTTGTATGGTCCATTAATTGCATCAAAATTACCAACCATATATGGTGTTTGATAACCTCAAACTGAACCACAACTTGATAATGTTGTTAATGGGATTGTTACAGTTGGAATAGCTAAAGCTGAACCAACTAAAATCTTTGTTAATCTCATTATTTGTCCCCCAAATCAGTAAAGTCGTAGAAACGACCAGTTCTTCTGTTCATTGATAGTGCAATAGTTTTTTGTGCACCGTTTCTATGCTTTGCAATCATAAAGTCAACTCTAATAACATCTGGTTTTTCTTTAGGACCAGCAGCTTGCACTGGGCCTTCTTGTTCAGCAGTTTCATCTGCATGGTGCAAGAAGCATACTAGGTCAGCATCTTGTTCAAGTGAACCAGATTCACGAAGGTCAGATAGTTTTGGTGTTCCGCCACGTTTTTCAACATCTCTTGACAATTGTGCTAGAGCAATAATTGGAGCATCAATTCTTCTAGCTAGCAATTTAATCATTCTAGAGATAGTTGAAACTTCTTGTTGTCTATTAACTTGAGAGTTTTTAATAGCTGGGCCTTTCATTAATTGTAAATAGTCAATAATAACAAGTTTAATGTTGTATTGACTCTTTAATTGTTTTAATTTAGATTGAATATCAACAATTGACACAGCTTGGTCATCAATTAAAATAGGCAATGTTTTTAACTCTTCAATAGAAGATTGAACTTCTGTTCATTCAGAGTCGCTCATTCTTCCAGATCTTAAAGCACTAGATTCAACTTTTGAGTTTAAAGACACAAGTCTTTGACATAATTGTTCTTGTCCCATTTCTAATGAGAAAATAACAACTCTATCTTTTTCACTTGTCATGTTTTCTTTAATAGTTGTAGCGGCATTATTTGCAAAGTTAAGAGCAATGGCTGTCTTACCAACACCTGGTCTAGCAGCTAAAATGATTAAGTCACCTGGTTGAAAACCATTAGTTACTTGATCAATGCCCTTGAAACCTATAGCGGTTCCAGTAATATCTTGTTTACGTTGTCTTAATTTACTAACACGATCAAGATATTCAGCAGCAACTTCTTCAATTGGTGTTAATTTATCAGTATGTTTAGATTGAGTGATATCCATGAACTCATTTTCTAATTGAGCGATTTGGTTATCATATTGTGCAAAGTCAATCTTTGTATTAATGACACGTTGACTGAAATTGTCAAGTTGTCTTTTAATACTTGCGTTTTTAATTAATTCAAGGTTGGCTTTTAAATCATCTTCAAAAGCAAAACCTGAAATAAGTTGTTCAAGATAAGATTGTCAGTTAGTAAATTGTCATTTACTATTGTTTGCAATGTAATCAGTTACAGTGTTTTTATTAATTGTTTTTAAATGGCCTAAATAGATTTCAACAATTGCTCCGTAGATTAGAGCATTTTTGTCATCTAAGAAATCTTTTTGTTCAAGTGCTGTTAAACATTCTTCAATTGAAATAGGGTTATTGAAGATAGTGGTTAACACTTCTTGTTCACATTTAACAATATAGTTTTCTACTTTTTCCTTGGCCATAACTATTCCCCTGTAATTTGCAATGTTACATATGCAATAACATCCTTATGTAATTTAATTGCCAAACGATGTCTACCTAATCCGTATGAATTAGTAGCATCAACCAACATGAATTTATCTATTTTAATGTTGTGTTTAGCTAGTTCATCTATTACTTGTTTGTTAGAAACAGAGCCAAAAGCTTGGCCATGATTTGTTTTTAAACTAAAGTTTAATGTTAAAGCTTCAATTTTATTTTTTATCATTGTAGCTTGCTTAACTTCATAGTCATATTCTTGTTTAGCAGCAGCAACTTGCTTTGACACAATTTCTTGTGCTTTACTTGAACTTGCAATCGCTTTACCAGAATTAACTAAAAAGTTACCATAACCATCTTTAACTTCAATGGTTTGGTTCTTTTTCCCTACATTTTTAACATCTTGTAATAGTATTAATTTCATTATTCGTAAGTTTTAACAAATGGTAATAAAGCAACAATTCTTGCTCTTTTAATTGCATTAGCAATCATTCTTTGGTGTTTTTGGCATAAACCAGAAACACGTCTTGGAACGATTTTGCAACTTGGTGTTAAATAACGTTGTAGTAATTCAACATCTTTGTAGTCAACGTAGTTAATACCTTTAGCACATAAGATGCAAGGTCTTTTCTTTAACATACGTTTTTTGTTTTTCTTATTAAATTTCTTTTCCATAATTATTTACCTTCTTCTTCATTAATTCATTCTAGTTCTGACAAACCATCGTCAACCTTCTTAGGTTGGTTTGGTTTAGTAAAGTCTGCTTCTGTATCAATAATCTTCGTTGCAAATTGGTCATTAACAGAAACCATTTCTTCTTGGTTTTGTTCTTGTTTAGATCTCTTTACAATTGTTTTGATACTGTCAACAATGATTTCAGTAACATTAATGTTTCTGCCTTCTTTGTTAACATAACTTCTTTTGTTTAGTCTTCCATCAACAGCTACTGTGTCACCTTTTTTAACATAGGTTGCTAAATAGTTAGCTTGTTGGTTTCATGCTACACAATTAAAGAAGTTTGTATGATCCTTCCCTTGAATGTTATCATTGCATGCAACAGAGAAGTTTACTAATGTCTTTCCTGTTGTAGTTTGTTTAGGGATTGGATCTGCAGTTAGATTTCCTACTAGAAATACTTTATTCATCCTTAAGCTTCTTTCTTTTCTTCTGCTTGTCTAGCTTCAGCTTTTGCTTCTTTTTCAGCAGCATAAGCAGCTTTCTTAGCAGCAATGATTTCTTCTAGCTTCTTTTGCTTGTCAGCGAAGATCTTTGCTTTCTTAGCAGCAGCTTTTACTTTCTTTTCGTTATGAATAGCTCTTCAACCATAGTTGTGTTCTAGGTTCATAACTAAAAATCTTAACACGTCTTTGTTAATAAGTGTTAAACGATTAAATTCCTTAATGATTTCAGGTTTGTCACAAGCAAAATTGAATACATAATAGTATCCTTGTGAACAATTTTTAATCTTATATGCCATTTTCTTAAGGCCCATCTTAGTTTCTTTAAGATCTTTTGTGCCTTTTAAAAGTTTTTGGCAGTTAGTTGAAACAGCATCAGCATCTGCAGCTGATTTATTGCCATCAACAACTAACATAATTTCATAGTTAGTCATTTATATATAGTCTCCTTGGGATATTTGCTACATTACTCAGTAGCATAGAGGCTTTATATATTAATTTAATATATAAACTTATATAAATAATATATAAGGCGATATCATTATACATATTTTTTATGTAGATTACGATTTATTGTATAATTATTTAAGATTAAAAAAATGCCGAAGTAGCTCAACAGGCAGAGCAACTGACTTGTAATCAGTAGGTTGTTGGTTCGATTCCGATCTTCGGCACCATTAAAAAATGACTGGGTAACCAGTCGTTTTTTTATTTAAGTGCTTTTCTAATTTCTTGTTTTAGATCAAGATCATGTCAGTGGAAGATGATCCTTACTGTTTCGGCGATAACAAAGATACCACAAACAGCAATGTTAACATAATTAGCTCATTCAAAATTTGGTAAATCTTCGAAATGTACCGAAGGGACTAACAAACTAATTAATGTCATAATTTGTGGTACTGAGAACACAATCATCAACACTAGACATGGAATATAGAGGATTAATCATTGTTTGCCTTTGATATATCTATTTAAGTTAATTGTAAAGATAATATCAATTAATAAAGTAATAACAAAGATAATTGATGCACCAGTAATAGCTGATGAAACACCTGTGTTTGCTCCATTTATTTGCAAAACTGCAATTAACGATAAGTTAATAAGAGCTGCGACTAGAGCAACTATCCCTGTGACAAACAATCCCAATCTATATTTATGAATTTGTTGTGCTTTATGGATGGGAGTTAGTGTGTCAATGGCAGAACCATCATAATCAGTTCTTCCATATGAAATAATTCATGGATTAGCTTTACTATTTTCTCTTCTTGCCATAAACAATTTCTTCCTTTTTATATGTTACACGACATGTAGGCCCTTCACATATATTACATTTCTTTTCGTGAAAGATAATGTATAAGATGAACCCTATTACTGTTGGTAATAATGCTGTAGCTACAGCAACTTGACCTGAGGTCATTTTGCTACCACAAAAACGTTTACAATTTTCACAATAACGCATATGTTTCTCCTAATTTGATTATAAAGTTTTAAATATGTATATAGTGAAAAATGCAAATATAATATATACAGGAGACAAGAAAAAATGAAATTAAAAACAAAATTAATAATGCCATTATTAGCAATTGTTCCAACAGTTGCTACAATTACAACAGTCGCAACTAGCTGTGGAAACTCAGAAAAAAAAGACAAAGTTGCAGGAAAAATTGTAATAGAAAAAATCTGTCCAGACGAAGACAAAGATTTAATAATAATGACTGCTTCAAAAGAATCATTTACGAATAAAGAAGCAACAGAAGGTTTTGAAGTTGAATTCAAAGTTAACATAAAAGTTGAAACATACACTTACCCCCTTTTCTTATTGGAAAAAATAAGTCAAACTGGTAAAGAACTTGGTAAAGATCAATATGAAATTCAATACGATAAAGAAAAAGGAATGTATGGTAATACATTTAAAGTAAAATTTAACCCTGGAGTTAAACCTGGAGATTTAAAATTTACTATAAGATTACTAGAAAGTGCAGCAGA
>JAGHUK010000034.1 GCA_018064845.1 Candidatus Hennigella equi
TTACTAAACCATTTTCGATATTAGTATATAGCAAATTATGAGAAATATTAACACATATTTTATAGTATCAGACATTCATGGATTTTATGATCCACTTAAACAAGCATTGTCTGATGCTAAATATGACAAAGACAATAAAAATCATATCCTAATTGTTCTAGGAGATATCTTCGATCGTGGTGGCCAAGCAAAAGAAGTATTTGAATTTTTAAATTCTATCCCTGAAGATAATTTAATCCTAATTAAGGGTAATCATGAATATATGCTTCTAGAGCTTCTAAATAAGCTAAAACCATCATGATATGATCATGCTAATGGCACAGTAGATACAATTTGTCAATTTGTTCCAGAAAATAAAAATGACTCCTGAGTAGATGTATGCAACAAATTTAAAAAATTACCAGTTTATAAATTTTTGGCAACAAGAGAGTGAAAACCATACTATGAATTAGATAAGTATATCTTCGTCCATTGCTTCATTCCTCTATTAGGTAATCCTGAAAGCGTAGCTAACTACAATCCAGATTGAAGAAACGATACAAACAAAGATCATTTATATCTAGCAACATGATTTTGTCCATGACAATTATATAAACATGGCCTATTTGATTATGAAATAGAAAAAGGCAAAGTCCTAGCCTGTGGACATTGACATGTTAATGATTTTCATAAAGAATTTGAACATGATCCAAACTGAGAAAATAATTTTGATATATATTATGGTAAAAACTTAGTAGCCATTGATGCTTGTACTACAATATCAGGTAAAATTAATGTTTTAATCATTAAAAATAATAAAATTATTTTTTAATTTTTTTAATCTTCTTTAACAATACTGGTATATCCTTAGTGATTGTGTATTTAATTATCTCTAAATCTACATCGCCATATTCATGGACAATTCTATTTCTCATACCTTTAATTTCTCGTCAAGGTATTGTAGAAAATTTCTTTTTAAATTCAGTTGAGATTGACTCTGCATTTTCCGATACTTGGATGATTCTAAAAAGAATAGAATCACAAATAGGTGTATCTATTTTAAGTTTACTTAACTTGATAGTTTTACTATTTTCGATTATTATTTCTAAATCTTGTTCTATTTTTGATAAATAGTATTTATCAGTTTTTATATTATCCATATATTTTTATCCCATCTTTGAGTATTTCATTAACCAATTTAGTGTTATTATTTAATTGCATTTGGTTTAACACATCAACTTTTTTTCTTAATTGTGTTCTTAATTCTTCAACAAGTCCAAAAAATTTTAAACCATTTAATTTGGTACTAATTAGTAAATCAACATCACTGTTATCTTTAGCGTTCCCCTTTGCATAAGATCCAAAAAGATAACAATAATCTACCTTATATTTAGAAAAAACATCTAAACAAATTTTTTTGATTCGATCAATAGACAAAATTCCTTTGTTCTCATCTATATAACCATATTGTTGTAAACGATTAATAAGATATTCAAAACGCAAGCCTGTTTGCTTTCTAACATCATATTCATAGTATTGATATGTTCTATTAGAAATACCCAAATATTCAGCAGCTTGTTTTTGAGTTAAACCTTTTATTTTTCTTAGTTCTCTTAATTTCATATAAACATTATATATGTTTTTTAAAAAAATACGCAACTAATTTACGCAATTTTTGCGTATTATTAAAAGTTACTTACGCAATTTTTGCGTGTTATCAAAAACCACTAATAATATAAAACAGTTGTATGTCCACTAAAAACAGACTATGTAACCTTTAGAAGTTGCCCAAGAATATTTGATAAGAAGAGATAATGTCTCTTTTTTTAATAATTCACCAACTTATATTAAATTTTTATAAATAAAAATTTAATATAGTGTATAATTTAAGTGTAATTAGTTATTTAGAACTAGTTAGCTTAAGGCGCTTACAATAGACAAGTTGTACATTAAAGGTGTATCCTAAAGTAGAATTACTACTTTGACCAGAGTATTAGTATCCTTATGGTTTCATTGTCACATTTATTAATAAATGTGGTTTTTTATTTTAACCACTAGAAAGAGCAAATTATGGGAAATGGTGAAGACAAACTTACACCAATATTGATTGATAAAAATCTCTGGCAAGATTTTGAAGACCTATGCGATGATGAAGATTTAACTTTTGAAGAAGGCATAGAAACATTGATAGAACAAGCTATAGATAATTGGCAAATAACACAATGATATGACGATGAAGAAAAAATAATCATTAATGATTGAAAGGATATAAAAGAAAATGAAAGAGAATAAAGAACTATACCCAGATTATGATGGGTTTTTAATGAAAACAAACAGTGTCAAAGATCAAACAGATGAATTTATGAAATGCCACTATATTGAAGTCTTTGATAAAGAAGATAGCAAATTTGGTGGCGGCAAACTATTTAATTTGTGAAACTTAAAAGGTCAAACAGGACCATTTAAGAAAACTCACTATGTTGCTGTCATAGGTAGTTATGACCATGAATTAAAATTCATAAAAGTATGAGATATAGAGAATGACAAGAAATCAACTTACTATGGAGATAGTATGGTGTTAATGGTTGTTAACAACGTTAAAAACAAAATTTATTGAGACGATAACATTAATAAAGCACAAACAAAAGGCGTCAACGAAACACAACCACCTGAGTGGTTTAATAAATATAACAAAGAGATCATCTCTCCAGCACTATTAGAAGTTCGAACAAAACAAACTGAATATAACACAGAAGTTGAAAATTTAACTAAACGTTTAGAGGACTTGGAAGATAAATTCAATGCTGAACAATTCAAAAAGAAAGGAGACACCCTTTAGGGTGATTCATTTATCAACCAATTAGAATTATTTAAAACATATAATGGAATTACAAAGAAGTATATTGTTATGGCTGTAACTGTACAAGATTTACTGAATGATCCAAGATACAAAGACAACAAAAGTCTTTTACTTTTAGCTAAACCTGATGTTGTACCGCCAAGGCATCGTAAAAAGAAAAAGCAAAAAACAACTCGACAGTTAATTTCTGGTATACAAAAGAATATCTTAAATTTGCAAAAAGAAGTTAAATTAATAGCTCAAAGATTAAACAGGATTGTTGAATTAAATAATTTAAAAACCGAATAATAAACTTACAAAGAAGTATATCGTTATGGCAGTTACTGTACAAGATTTACTAAAAGATCCTAGATACAAAGACAACAAAAGTCTTTTACTTTTAGCTAAACCTGATGTCGTGCCACCAAGACATCGCAAAAAGAAAAAACAAAAATCAACAAGACGGCTTCTTCTTGATTTCATCAAAAAGCAAACGGCTTTTAACATCGCCATTAATCAAAAATTAGACAATATTATCAAATTAAATAACTTAAAAACTGAATAATAGAAGAGCACAATGCTCTTTTTTATTAACCATATAATATACATATGATCACTAAAACAGACTATGTTACCTTTAGAAGTTGTCCTCGAGCTTATTATTATCTATTTATCTAACCACACTAGTTTAGATAAATATATATTCCTATAAAACTAAACACAAGCACCACTAATCATTTAGAACCGGTTCAGAGCTTAACAAAATAAAAAGTAATGGGAAACCATTACTTTTCTTGTTCTATTCAGTAATACGCGTGTTTACCAATTGGGTTACCACCTTCATCTCAAGGACGAGTTGAACCATCTATACCAAACATTTCTTTAGCAAATAAAGGCATGAATGTTGGTAAGATATCACCAAAACTATTAATTAGGCGACCAGATGGCGCATCTTGTTGCACGTTTAGTTTTGGGCAATCTTTAAACATCTTCTCAAAACATTGTTGTTCAGACTCTATTGGTGTTATATGTCCTTTTATCTCAGGAGCAGCTGTTAGCTCATGACAATAAGCAAACATGTGGTTATAACATGATTGCTTTAATTCTGTAGCAGGAAGAACATCAGTTGTTCTTTGCAATTGACGACAATTAGCAAACATGTAGTAATAACACTTATCTGCTAAATGAGTTGATGGTAAAGCAGGTGTGTCAATAATAGGGCAATGACAGAACATACATGCATAACATCCTTCAGCTAATTGTTCTGCAGGTAGTTGTGGTGCTTTAGTAATACCACAAACGTCAAACATTTGATCATAACAGTGAGGAGCTAATTGTGTACTTTTTAGTTCTGGAGCTACTTTTAGTGATGTACAACCACTAAACATCGCAGTATAACAATAATCTACCATTTTACTAGCTGGTAATTCTGGAGCTTGGGTTAAACCAGTACAATTTCAAAACATGTTTTGATAACATGATTCAGCAAGTGTTATTGCCGGTAATGCTGGTGCTCTTTTTAATGTCTTGCAATCAGCAAATAGATAAATAAAGCAGCCAGTTGTAAGTGGTGCATAGTTGATCATTGAATCAACATTGCCACAACCTATAACATCTCCACCTGTGGTAACAAATTTAAAACAAGAGTCAAGTCTAGACAAAGTGTTTTTAGTGTTTCTTACATACACCTTGTTTCCATCATTTAGGGTAATTTTTTTACCTTTTTGTCATTTTCTTCAATGACCATTACCTAATTTATATTCAATATCTATATCTAATGGTCTACCATCTATGGTATAGGTAATTTGAGATTTTTTATGGTCACCTTTAACGTCCATAAAACATAATGGTGTTGAATCATCAATTGTTTGATCGTTAGCACAACTGATTAATGGTAAGCTAACTGCTGGTAAACTAGCAATAGTTAAGATTGGTAAAATTTTACTTAATTTCATATTTATATTCTAAATTATACAAATTTAAATTTATATAATGAACATATGAAATAACTATAACGGAGAGGAGAGCATATAGCTCTTTTTTTAATCCTCCTTTATAATTAATCTATTAGGAGAACAAAATGAAAATAGGAAAAAGCTTATTAACTCTAGCAGGTTTATCGGGATTAGCTGTAACTAGCTTATCTGCAGTAGGTTGTAGTAACGTAGATAATCAATACTTTACTGTAACAAACAATAAAAACCTAGAAGTAACCTTCTGTGACACAGGAGCTTCTATCTATTCTATTTACTATAAAGGTACTTGTGTCACATACCAACCAGAAGATAAACAAGAATTTACAACAACATCTAAAAATAGTGGTAAGATCTTAGGACGTACTTCAGGCAGAATTGCCCAAGGAAAGATGAACATTGATGGTAAAGACTACCAATTTAGCACCAATGAAGGTAAAAATACCATTCATGGTGGTAAAAAAGGTTTATCATCAAGAAAATGAAAACACCAAGTAAAAGATAGTAATCAAGGCAAACAAATTATCTTTACTTATCTATCACCAGATAAAGAAAGTGGCTACCCAGATAAAGTGGAATTTAATATCACTTACACTTTATTTAATGATAGCGACAAGATTAGAATTGATATGTTGGCTACGCCAAGTACTAACAATAAAACACCAATCTGTCTATCTGGTCACACTTACTGAAGATTAGGTGGAGAAATGTCTAAAGGAATTAGAGAACATGAATTAAAAATTCCTGCTAGTAATTTAGCTAATAGTAACAAAGTAGACCAAATTATCGAAGAAGGAGACAAAAAGATCACAGCTACAGAAAATACTGAATTTGACTTTAGAAACTTCAAACAAATTGGGCAAGATATTGATAAAGTTGCTCAAGATGATAAAGTAGCAGCAGGTTATGACCATGGTTGAAGATTTGATGATCCAGCACATGAAAATATAGTTGAACTTCAAAACAAAGAAACAAACATCCACTTATCTGTTAGAACAGATATAGACATGGTCTTTATCTATGCTAACTGTCACCCAATAAAAGATAGTGTCATTAAACATTATGGTATTGACCAACAATATGGTGGTGTGTCAATTGAACCAATGGTTTATTTCTATCGTGACCATTATGATTCAATTCTCCACACTCACGATAATCCATTCAAAAACTATATTGAATACGAACTAGACAATAACATCGCTGAATAATTATTTTGAACCAGTTAAGAACAATGCGAACAAAAAAGTAATGGTAAACCATTACTTTTTCTTTTATTAAGCTCTTAACCAGTTCTAAGCAGCTTTATATGTGATGATATTTAGTTGTGAGTCAAATTGAATATAAGATGTAGTTTCTTCAAAGTGAGGGATGGCAAGATAACCTGATGGGTTAGATCCTTGTCATGCATGTCATTCTCCACCAGTATAGTTATATTGAAGGTTACATGCAAAACCAAATGTCATATTAGAAGTAAATTCTTGTCCAGTAATGTTCAAGAAACTATATGGAATGTATGTTATCATAAAGTCATCTTTCGCATATACCTTTGGTGAAGCATTAATTGTTTCACCATCAAAGAATTGGTTATATTCTTGTTTGTTTTGGAATGGGTGATCACGATCTTGGACAGTAAATGATTGCATTCAATAACCAGAGATTGGAGCAAGATGTTTAATGTTTGAATCTACTGGTCTTGTTGGATAAACACCACTTGCAGGTAATTGCACCGGATCAAAGAAGAAGTGAGGTTGATAGCCATCAGGTAGGAAGTGAGACATTTGTGGTTGGCTATACTTAGTCATGATGTATAAACCATGTCTTGTTTGTGTTGAAGTGCTAATGTTCTTAGCAAGCTTGATTTGGTATCCAAAGTTATACTTTGACGCTACATTTCCTAATACATCTGTTACAATCCAATCTTCATTTGTTTCAGTATCTCAAGTTAAATCAAAGATATTGAAGTTATCACTTGATGAATAGATTGCATCATCTGTATCAACTCTTACATAACACACTTCGTTAGCAGCAGATGTATCATGTTGAGAATGTTCGTATGGTGTAAATGTACCACGACCATCACTATCTAAATGTACACCAAACGTTCCGATAAATTGGTAGAAAGAGTTAGGAATGAAGATATCTAAATGTAATAAGTCTTCAGATTTTTCAATTTCAATAGATGTGATATCTGAAGCAATTACTGACATTCCAGACTTTTCAGTTGCTCCATTAGAAGTGAATGTAATATCAAATTCACCTAATTCATGGTAGTATTTGTTTGGAACAGATATATAGTCACTATTAGCGAATGTTAATTTAAATTTGTTTTCTGCATCGAAAGCATGAATGAAGTTAGATTCAAGTTCTACTTGAATACCACCTTCCACATGGTAAACATGCATAATGATCTTTTCATTATTGTGTGCTTTACCAACAAAGGCTTTAACATCATATTGGTATGGTGCTACAACAATATTTTGTGTTACTGTTGATTCTTCACCAATAGTTATTACTTGTTCATCAGATTGGTATTCTGCTTTATGAGTAATGAATGAGACTTGTGGATTGTTTGGATCAACTCTCATTGCTATTTCATAAGAACCATCAGCATTAGTATCTGTACGATACATATGTCACTTACTTTCGCGGTTGAAAGTGATACTACAGTTAGCAACAGGTTGGTTAGCTTTGTTTGTAACTTTTCCTTTAACTGTAACATCTCTTCCTAAACTGTAAGGAGTAAGTTTAACATTTAATTCATGCTCTTGAGAAGTTAGAGCATAAGAGTTACCAAATGCTTGACCAATATAACCTAACTTTTCAAAATATAGAACGGAACCAGCTTTTTCTAGCTTAATAAAGTAGTGGCCAGTTTCGTCTGTGGTAATAGAATTACCATCATATGAAATAATAACTCCAGATAATGGTTGATTATTTGTATCTGTAACAACACCTTTAACTCATAATTCATTAACACTTAATTTGAACTCATCAAAGACATTAGCATCTAAGCTTGAATAAGCTCTAATAGTTGTTGTTCCATTATTATGTGCACGAACATAACCTTGTGCATCAATTGTTGCAACAGCTTCATCAGATGAGCTAAATAATAATTCAGCATCACCTTGATTTTTGAATGTAACATCTAAATGATATGTTTGATCTAACCAATATAGTTCAGTTACTTTATTGTTAATGGTAATAACTGCTTTAACATTACCACAAGATGTTAATGTTGCACTAAGACCACCTAATGATGTTAAAGCTGCAAGGCTTGATAAAGTTTTAATTAATATATTCTTTTTCATCTTCTTGCCTCCTTATTTAATTTGAATCCTAATTTCATGTCCAACTCTTATTGAACCAGATGGGATCTTAACTAGAATAAGGTCATTTGTCGAAGTTTGTTGTTCGCCAAACCCAAACGGCATCATTGGGTCAGTTGCTTTACTTATTCTAACTGGAGTGATTGCTTTTCCATCTAATGTAACACCAGAAAGATTCATACCTGGAATTTCGTGAATTCTGATGTTATATTCTCTGTTAGCAATGATATCATCGCCAACATAAGTTCCTTGTGATGGATCTAAATGAATAACAAATTCATTTGTTTTATTATCATAGTAACATTGGTAGTTACTCTTATGATAGTAGCCTAATTGATATGCTACAGTTTCAAAGTCATCTTCATATAGTGTTCCTACATCACTAGCAGTTGTACTTGGATAAACATCATATGTTAACTTAGTTCAATCTAACTCTTTTGTGTTAGCAGCATTATTAACAATAGGAGTCATACTACCTAATCTGACAAAGACTGCATTTTCTGCTGTAGTAAATGGTAGATCTTTAATTTCTACTGGTCCATTATATTTTTTACCGTGGAATAGATCATATCATTCACCTTCAGGAAGATAAAGAGACTTTTCTTCATATTCCTTGTGGTAGTCAGGATCACAACTACGCATATGAATTTCAGCACCTTGAGTATCTTCGAAGTATTCAACTGTCATAGGATATGATTGGTTAGCTTCAAGAACAATTTTTGTCCTTAAGTCTTGTGGTGAGTGTGCAGATCAGTCAGATGCAGTCTTGATTGTACCGTCTGGCATTGTTACTGCAACTCTTACACCATCATCTGCATTAAGTACTAATTCTTTTGTTATAGATGGAGTGAATGTTCCTTCGAAACGAACTGAGAAGTTATCTTCTAAACCAATGAACTTTTTACCTTCGGCCGACATATCATCAATGTCAAGTTTAGGATATGTTGTACTTGCAGCGACTTCTCCTTCTAAATTCTTATTTGTGAAGAAATCAGCATGAACACCATCTGCTCATGTTCCTTGGAAATCTTCTGATGTAACAACATCATTTTCCACACATGGAGCAAATAATATATTGTTACCAATCATATATTCTTGTTCCATATATTTAGCATAATCAGATTGAATGTTAGGGTAGTTAAAGCCTAAAGCACGACAGATTGGTAAACCTGTTTCGTATGCTTCTCTAGCCAAAGAATAATATAAAGGTAATAATCTATATCTTAGATTAATTCAATTTCTAAAGACATTAGTAATTTCTTCACCTCTTAATCAAGGTTGACAATGAATTGGTAAATCTCTTGTACAGTGAATTCTAAAGATTGGTGATAGTGCACCATATTCCATTCAACGTTGGTAGTAGTAGTCACTAGCCACAGGGTTAGTATGTCCAGCTAAGTCGCTTGACATATATGGCATACTATTAATACCTGTTTTAATAACGTTTAGAATTTCTGTATCCAACATTTTAGAGTTTTGGTCACCAGTTCATTGAATTGAATAACGGTGAGCTGCAGAGTCAGTAAATCCTTCATCTTCTCTTCATTCTCCGTTATGAATTTGAACAACGTTACTCATGGCAATTGGACGTTTATATACATATTGGCCAAGCTCTTCATATTCTTTTGAAGCTTGGGCCATATGAGTTTGTCTTGTAACGTTGTTATATAGATAGTCACCCCATGTTTCATGGTTCAACATATCTTCATCAGTACCAGTAGGACAGATTAATGATGTTGATCAGTTGCGGTCATATCACCATGTGTCCAAACCCATATCTAAAATCTTTTTAAGGTTAGTTCTTCTAAATTCAACTTCTTGTTGATTTAAAACATCTAATTCTCTGCCTGTATATTCATCCTTTTGAGGTTCTGGGTGGTCATTAAAACATACTTCAATGTTTTGATCATGAATAGATCTTAAGAATCTAGGCATGTTAGGGAATAAGGTTTCATTAACAAAGTAACCTTTTCCATCAAAGCCTGCTCTTCAGTCTGTATCGATAACTAAGTTATCTAATGGTAGATTATTTTCATGATAATGATCAACTTCTTCTTGAGCAGTTGTTTCATTATATGGATAATATCTAGAGTCTCAAGCTCCTAATGTTGATAGTCTAACAAGCTCAGATGGACCAGCTAAATTACGATATTGTTGCCTTAATGCTTTAGCATTTCCTCTAGGGAACATTAAGTAAATATCTTTGTGGTTTTGAATTTCAAATCCACATGTTTTAGAGAAGTAACTTAAATGTGAACGATATGGTTCAACATATAAGTTAGATGCTGAATACCCAAATGGTGGTTCAATAATTCTTGGATAATCAACAAGCGGGAAAGCTTGAGGTGTTGCTTCAGGGTTAGGTAAGTTACCAGTATTATTTGAATTTAAACCTGTGGTATTAAAAATTAATTCTTCACCATTTTCAGTAATACGATAAGCTTTAATTCCATCTAATGATTCATTTACATCATTAGGAATAACAATCTTAATATCAGAGAATGTAACAATAGTATTGTTAAATTCTGTTTTTACTTGATAATCTTTTACCCCTTCATATGAAGTTCGATTAGATACAAATAATGTATCATCATCTAATCAATCGTATGTATGAAAGATTGGATTATCATATTTGTGTTCTAATCTAATGGTTGAATCATCAAGAATTTGCAAACGAAAATCTTTTATTGTAATGTTGGGAACATTAGGATTCATTTGCTTCTTTTCTTTTGTAACAGGTGTTAGCTCTATATCTTGGTTGTTACCATTTTTGGCACAAGAAAAAAGATTAAAGCCACCTATACTCATTAGCGTTGAAGTAAGCGCTAAAATTGGTAATGTCTTTTTCATATTTATCCTTTCAAACATAATTATAATATATCCAAAGGATATATTATCTTTCTGCTTCTAAGATTTTTTAATCAAATCAATTATTTTAAATTGGGTTACATCTACTAAACCATTAGTTGTTATTTTTAAATCTGGAATAACTGGTAAAGAAATGAATCCCATATTCATGAATGGTGATAATTTCTTATTAACACCTAATTTATCTAAAGCTTCTTTAACTTTTCTACTGTCAGCTAATACCTTATGAATATCTTTATCTGACATTAAACCAGCAATAGGTAATGGCAATGTTGCTACAACCTTGTGGTTGTTAACAACAACGTTACCACCATTTATTTGTTTAATCTTTTTAATTGCTAATAAGATGTCTTCATCACTGCTTCCGATAGCAATAATGTTATGAGAGTCATGGCTTACAGTAGAAGCTAGTGCTCCATGCTTAAAACCAAAACCATGAATGTAAGCAATACCAATATGTCCTGTTGCTTTATGACGTTCTACAACAACAATCTTTAAAACATCATTCTTGACATCAATACCGTTATTGATATCAAAATTAAGTGTTTTAACTATCTTTTTTGTTACTACTTGTCCAGGAATAGTATCAATAACATTGACTTGATGTTTACCTTTAATGTTTAGTCTTAAGTCTTTTAATGTAATAGGTTTAGTATTAATAGAGTGATAAATTTGGTGATATTTAGTTTTGCTTAAAGCCGGAGCTTTAGTTTTAACTAATTTATTATTAGCATAAACACATTTACCATTATGATAAACTTCTTTAATTGATAGTTTATTCAAATCATCGAAGATAACAAAGCTTGCTTTGTAGCCTTCTTTAATCATTCCTAAATCATGTAAATGGAAATATTTTGCTGGGTTATATGTAACCATAGCAATTAGTTTCAATAAGCTCTTTTTATGTTTTAGGGCAATTTTAATGTTTTCATCTAAATGACCACAATTGATGATGTCCAAAGGTTCTTTGTCATCGTCAACAATCATGCACTTGCTTGAATGCTTATCAATAATTGGTAATAAATCAACTAAGTTATGACATGCTGAACCATTACGTATCATGATTCATTGTCCTAATTTAAGTTTCTCTAGAGCAGAAGCACATGTAGAACATTCATGGTCTGATTCTATACCATGACTAACATAATTAGCCAAGACTTTACCAGTTAAACCTGGTGCATGGCCATCAATGGTTTTACCAGCATCTTTAAACATCTTGATTTTATCAAGCATTCATTGTTCGTTGTTAACTACAGCAACATAGTTCATTACTTCTGCTAAACCAACAACTTGTGGTAAATGGACATACTTCTTAATCTTTGGTGCATCTAATATTTCATAAGATTCATCAAACATTGTGGCAGGAACACAACTAGGGATGGCAAAGAAAATATCCATTGGTAAATTCTTAGATGCTTCAAGCATATAATCAATTCCTTTAGTTCCTGAAACATTAGCAATTTCATGAGGATCAGCAATAATAGCTGTTGTTCCATGTGGAACTAAAGCTTTGGCTAATTCATTAGGACATAACTTAGAACTTTCGATATGAATGTGTCCATCAATAAAACCTGGACAAATTCATTTACCTTTTAAATTAATTGTTTTGTTTGCTTTACAAATAATGTTTTTAGCAA
>JAGHUK010000005.1 GCA_018064845.1 Candidatus Hennigella equi
GCGTAGTTGTAGTTAGCTTGTTGAAGTTTGTTAGCCATGAAAGCTTCTTCAAGGTTAACATTTTCAGAGTCTGCACGTTGACAGCCTTGAGCTATAAGGGGCTAACCCCACTGCCACTTAAATCAGATATGCTAGATGTCGAAACCTGTGCATCCCCATTTAGTGGTAAGCATTATTATACATAAAAATAAAAAAATCTAGGATTTACCTAGATTTCTTAGCTACAGCTAATGCTTGTTGACCAAATTTAACCATTTCATCAAGTAAGTGTATATTTGGGGTGTAATAATGGCTTTGCCCTTCTTTTTTCACAATAATACCAGCTTGTTCTAATTTATTTAGATGAAAAGATAATGTTGGTTGAGTTATTTTAAATTAAACCAATAATTCTTTACCAGACAAACCAGGATGTTGTCATATTTCATTAAAGATTTTTCATCTTGTTTTGTCACTTAATGTCTTGTGAATTTTCACTATTTTGCTTGCATTCATTTAATACTCAACTTTCACTTGTATTATATTTTTGTATAGATACATATACATATTTAAAACACAGATACATTTATATAAGTAAAAGTATTTTATTTTTAACCTTTACACGCGTAAATGCGCAAGTAATCATTTTTCTTATACCAATATATAAATATATTGGTATAAAAAAGTTTATTAAGTTATAATTTGTGTATGTTAAACAAGGACATAATTATCAGTTCTGAGTTTATAACATTGGCACAACTTTTAAAGTTTGCAAACGTTATTGAATCTGGTGGTCAAGCTAAGGAATTTTTAGCTAATAACACCATTATGATTAACAACGAATCTGATAACCGTCGTGGAAGAAAGCTACGTGTTGGTGATCAAGTTATCATCAACAATGATCTTTGTTTAACATTAAAAAAATAAATAGGTAAAAATATGGCAGAAGAACAAAAAGTTAATAATGCTGAATATGACTCTTCCAATATTAAGATCTTGGAAGGTCTTGAAGCAGTAAGAAAAAGACCTGGTATGTATATCGGTTCTACCGGTGTAGATGGTCTTCACCAACTTATTTGGGAAATTGTTGATAACTCAATCGACGAATGTATGGGCGGCTATGCTACTAGAGTTATCGTTACTCAAAAGAAAGATGGTGCCATTGTCGTAGACGATGATGGTCGTGGTATCCCAGTAGACATCCACCCAAAAACAAAGAAATCAACGGTAGAAACAGTTTTAACTGTATTACACGCTGGTGGTAAGTTTGATAATACATCTTACAAAATTTCTGGTGGTTTACACGGTGTTGGTGCATCGTGTGTTAACGGTTTATCAAAATACATGAAAGTATGAGTAAACCGTAACTATGATACATACTTTGTAGAATTTAGAGATGGTGGTCATGCAGTTGCACCATTAAAAGTTATTGGTAAATCTGAAACTAAAGTTCATGGTACAACAATTGAATTTGTTCCAGACTTTACAATTATGGAAAAACTTCCATATGAAGATGACCGTATCATCGCAAGAATGAAACAACTTGCTTTCTTGAATAAAGGAGTAAAGCTTGTTTACATTAATGAAAAGACAGACCAAAAATATACATGACTATATGAAGGTGGTCTAAATGAATATGTTGCTGAACTAAATAGAGATAAAGATCCTTTAGTTCCTGATATCATATATGGTGAAATTAGACAAAAAACGAAAGTACCAAACGTTTTGGAAGAAACATATTATGATATCAACGTAGAAGTTGCTTTCCAATACAACAAAGGTTATGCAAACTCTCTATACTCATTCTGTAACAATATTAATACTACTGAAGGTGGTACACACGAAGAAGGCTTTAGATTAGCTTTAACTAAAGTCATCAACCGTGCAGCTGTTGAAAAGAAGTTAATGAAAGATACAGACGATAAGCTAACTAAAGATGACGTTACTGAAGGTTTAGTTGCAATCTTATCAATTAAACACCCTAACCCTCAATATGAAGGTCAAACTAAGAGAAAACTAGGTAACACTGAAGTTAGACAATTAGTTAATAGTGTAACTACTCAAATCTTTGAGAAATACTTACAAGAAAACCCTAATGAAGCAATGATGATCATTAGAAAGATCATGCTTGCTGCTGAAGCTAGAAAGAAATCACAAGAAGCTAGAGAAATTACAAGACGTAAATCTCCATTTGAAACTGGAGGTTTACCTGGTAAGTTAGCTGACTGCTCATCTCGTGACTCATCTATCTGCGAACTATATATCGTCGAAGGTGACTCTGCCGGTGGTTCTGCTAAATTAGGACGTAACCGTGAGTTCCAAGCAATCCTACCACTTCGTGGTAAGATCATTAACGTTGAAAAAGCTAAGACAGAAAAAATCTTTGATAATGCAGAAATCCAAGCCTTAATTACTGCCATAGGTATTGGAGTAATGCCTGAAATAGATATGACAAAGATTCGTTACAACAAGATCATCATCATGACCGATGCTGATGTCGATGGTGCACACATTCGTACCTTGATGTTAACATTCTTCTTTAGATACATGAAGCCTTTAATTGAACAAGGACACGTGTTCTTTGCAAGACCACCTTTATTCAAGTACCAAGCTGGTAAGAATGTCAAATATGCATATTCTGACCAAGAATTGGAAGACTTTAAAAAAGAAGGTGCAAACCAAAGATTCACTATCCAAAGATATAAAGGTCTTGGTGAAATGAACCCAGAACAATTGTGAGAAACAACAATGGATCCTACAAACAGAACTATTGTTAAAGTTACAATTGCTGATGCAATTGAAGCTGATAAGCAATTTAGTTTCTTGATGGGTGATGATGTTGCTCCAAGAAAAGACTTCATCAAAACAAACGCGAAGTTTGTTAAGAATATTGATGCATAGGAAAGGAGTTTAGATTATGGCAAAAGAAAATGAAATTCGTGAACAACTAGAAAAATCTAAAGTTGAAGAAAAAGAAATAGCTAAAGAACTTCAAAACTCATTCCTTGAATATGCAATGAGTGTAATCGTGGCTCGTGCTCTTCCAGATGCAAGAGATGGTTTTAAACCAGTACACAGACGTGTTCTATATGCAGCTTGAAACCTAGGAATGACTTCTGGTGCACAATATAAGAAATCTGCTAGACTAGTCGGTGAAGTAATTGGTAAATACCACCCACATGGTGATACTGCCGTTTATGAAACAATGGTTAGAATGGCTCAAGATTTCTCAATGAGATATCCATTAATTGATGGACACGGTAACTTCGGTTCTATCGATGGTGATGGTGCAGCAGCTATGCGTTATACTGAAGCTAAAATGTCAAAGTTAGCTGATACAATGCTAAACGACATTGAAAAGAATACAGTTGAACTAATTGATAACTATGATGGAACTGAAAAAGAACCGGTAGTTCTTCCTTCATTATTCCCTAACATGTTAGCAAATGGTTCAAGTGGTATTGCTGTTGGTATGGCAACAAACATGCCACCACACAACTTAGGAGAAATTGCTGCTGGTGTGGAAATGGTAGCAAAAAATCCTAACTGTTCTATTGACGAAATTATGACTGTATTAAAAGGTCCTGACTTCCCAACTGGTGCAAGCATTATTGGTGGTGCAGGTATTAAAGAATACTTTGAAACAGGTCATGGTTCTGTTACGGTAAGATCTAAAACAGATATTGAATACATGGATAATGGAAAACCAAGAATTATTGTTCATGAAATTCCATATGTTGTAAACAAATCTCAATTAATTGAAAAAATTACTCAATTAGTTAAAGATGATAAGATTCAAGGTATTACAGACCTACGTGATGAATCTAACCGTTTAGGTATTAGAATCGTCATTGAATTAAGAAGGGATGTTGTACCTGAAGTTATCTTAAACCAACTATTTAAGATGACTCAATTACAAACTTCATTCTCTGTTAACATGTTAGCTCTAGTTAACAATGAACCTAGAGTGTTAAACATGAAGGAAGCTTTACAAATCTATATTGATCACCAACTTGATGTTCTAACAAAGAGAACAAAGTTTGATTTAGATAAAGCAAAAGCTAGACTTCATATTCTAGAAGGTTTACACATTGCGTCTCAACACATCGATGAAATCATCAAGATGATTAAAAACGCTAAAGACGACAAGAAACTTCTAGAAGACTTGATGCACAAGTTCAAATTATCTGAAATCCAAGCAAAAGCTATTCTAGAAATGAAACTTCGTTCATTATCTGGAATGGAACAAGCTAAGATTACAAATGAAATTAAAGAACTTGAAATTGCTTGTAAAGAATACGAATCTATTCTTGCTAATAGAGACAAACAAATTGATTTGATGCTAGACGCATTAAAGAAACTTGTTGATAGATTTGGCGACGAAAGAAGAACAGAAATTTCTTACAACCAATCTTCTTCTATCGATGACGAAGATCTAATTCCGATTGAAGACATCGTTATTACTATGTCAACAAGAGGATATCTAAAACGTCTTCCTATTGATGAATATAGAAGTCAACACCGTGGCGGTGTAGGTGTAACTGGTACAGCAACACACAATGATGACAACGTTGCTAAAATTGTTGTTGCTAACACTCACACTGACATCTTAATCTTTACAGATTATGGTAAAGTTTATAGACTAAGAGGACACGAAATTCCTGTAGGTTCTAAACAATCTAAGGGTATCCCTGCTATTAACTTCATCCAAATTGAAAAAGATGAAAAGATTATTACAATGTTACCAATTGATGATTATGAAGAACAAAAATCATTGATCTTCTGTTCAGCTAATGGTATTGTAAAACGTACATCATTAATTGAATATGAACACATTAATAGAAATGGTAAGATTGCTCTTGGATTAAAAGAAGGCGATAAACTGTTCGATGTTAAGATTGTTGCAGAAGAAAACAACGTCTTTATTGGTAACTCTACTGGTAAACTAGTAAGATTCAAAGTTTCTGATGTAAGAAACATGGGTCGTACAGCTGCTGGTGTTAAGGGTATCAACATTGATGGTGGTACAGTTGTTGGATTTAGTACTAGCTTGGCTGGTAACAAAATTCTATCTATCGGTACACGTGGTGTTGGTAAGATTACTGATGTTGAAGAATATCGTGAAACTAAACGTGGTGCTAAGGGTGTAACTACTTTAAAAGTGACTCCAAAGACTGGAAAACTTGTCTTTGCTGCAGCTGTTGAAGGTAATGAAGATGCCTTGATTATGACAAAGAAAAACATGATTATTCGTATGTCATTATCAGAAGTAAGAGATATTGGTCGTGCTACACAAGGTGTTAAGTTAATTAGACTTGATGATGACGATAGAATCGCTTCTATTGCAATCTTCAAGAACGATGAAGCTGAAGGTGGCGAACCTACTCCATCAACTCCAGAGGGACAAGAAACTGTTGAAGTTTCACCAGAAAATAGATAATTATGAGAAAAAGCTTCATATTAATTTCTTCAATATTAGCTAGTGTTGTAGCACCAACTACATTATTAGTTAGTTGTGGCAATCACGAAAAAGACCCCGATGAGCCTGTTGGTCCAATGCCCGACTTACCAACAGATTGAGGTGATGGTGTTAACCTGCTAGAAGAATACACACCAATCGAGAGTGCTGTTGAAGGTAATTTTTCATCTGATGAAGAGGCAATAACTAATTATGTTTCAGAAGAAAAAGTGGCAGAGAACTTTATTGATGATTATATTTATTTTAATGCGACATTAGCTCATGAGGATGTTAAAAAGCTTATGATTTATGTTCCTAAAGAATATGTTTCACTATCAAAAGACAAGATATGGGCAATATTAGAAGCAAAATGAAGTCTTGAGGGTTGTGGTCGATTAAATTTTGCTTTTAAAGTTGAGGAAGAGATTGATGATATAGAGTCATACACTGTCGAATGTGCTGTTGTTGATTTACCTATTACAGTTTGTTATAACCAACACGTAGGGCAACCAAGTACATATGATCAAATTAACCCGATCTTTAATAGAACATATGATTTTGACGATCTTGACACAAAATGAATGTTATCAAGTGATGATAAATGGGCACTACATATCAAACAAACAATCACATCGGGTGGCAAAACAAACACAACAGAATTTAAGTTCAATCATCTAACTTGATTTTTATATTCAACACAAGATTTACGTAGGTATATACGATATTTCGATTTCCAATCACATTATTTCCAAAATAAACATTACATTGAAGAATAGCGAAATTAAACGTGTTAAAAAAAAGAGATAAATCTCTTTTTTTTATATTTTTATATAAAAAATATAAATAGTGATTATAATATCATAAGAACAAATTATGGGTAAAGTGAGAATTAACATTTTTGATCTAGATAAAAATAAAACTGATTTTTTAATGTTTCTTAACCAACACCCAGAATTAAACTCTAGCGAATATACAATTATCCCGGCTTTCATTGATGTGCATGTGCATTTCCGTGAACCGGGTTTTTGTTATAAGGAAACAATTTTAACCGGATCACAAGCCGCAGCTAAGGGTGGATACACTACAGTATTTACTATGCCAAACCTTAAACCGGTATCTGATACAGTGTCTCACATTAAACAACAATTAGACATTATTAAGAAAAATGCAGTAATAAATGTTTTACCATATGGAGCTATATCAATTAACGAAGAAGGAAAGAAACTTTCTCCATTAAAACAAACAGCAAAGCTAGTTATAGCATTCTCAGATGACGGCAAAGGCGTTCAAGATCCAAAATTAATGAAGAAAGCTATGCTTCTAGCTAAGAAGCTCAACAAAGTAATTGTTGCTCACTGTGAAGATAATACATTAATCCATGGCGGATACATCCACGACGGATGTTATGCAAGAAAACATAATCACAAAGGAATTTGTTCGGCTAGTGAATATGAACAAGTAAAAAGAGATATTAAGCTTGCAAAAGAAACAGGGTGCAAATATCATGTTTGTCATGTTTCTACAAAAGAATCTGTTGAAGCTATTAGGCAAGCTAAGAAACAGGGTGTTAATATAACTTGTGAAACAGCACCTCATTACTTAATACTAGATGATTCAATGCTAAAGGAAGATGGATGCTTCAAAATAAATCCTCCTATTAGATGCAAAGCTGATAAATTAGCATTAATAAAAGGAATTCAAGATGGAACAATAGACATGATAGCAACAGATCATGCTCCACACGCTAAAGAAGAGAAAAATAAAGGATTGAAAGATAGTGCTTTCGGTGCAAGTGGAATTGAAATAGCTTTTCCTTTACTTTACACACACTTAGTTAAAACTAAAATTATCACATTAGAAAAACTAATTGACTTATTAGTAACAAATCCACGCAAGAGATTTAACTTACCCAAATCTAATGACTTTACTGTGTGAAACCTAAAAGAGAAAGACATCATTGAACCTAGTAAATTTATTTCTAAAGGTAAAAATACTCCATTTAAGGGATATGAAGTATATGGAGTAAATTACTTAACAGTTCACAATGGAAAGGTGGTTTATAAAAAATAATTATGAGAGAAGTTGTTGTAAAAATAAAACAAAACAAAAAAATAGCACCAGGAGTTTATAAACTCGTGCTAAAGGGTGATGTAAAAGATTGCAACCGTCCTGGAACATTTGTTCACATTCAAATTGATGGTTGTTATCTAAGAAGACCAATTTCCATCTGTGATGTTAATAGAGATGAATTAACATTGCTATACAAAGTATTAGGCAGAGGAACAGATATTCTATCTAGACAAAAAGGTTCTCTTAACATCTTAACCAACCTTGGAACTGGCTACAATTTAAAGAAAGCTAAAAAACACACTTTACTAATTGGTGGAGGAATTGGTATACCTCCATTGTTTATGTTAGCTAAGGAACTAATCAAAAAAGGTGTTAGTGTAACAACAATAATGGCCTTTAACACTAAAGCAGAAATGTTTTATGTAAATGAATTCAAAAAACTTGGTGCTAAAGTTTTGGTAACTACAGTGGATGGAAGTTACGGTATTAAAGGTTTTGCAATGGATGCAATGAAAAACCTTAAATATGATTACTTATATACATGTGGGCCAATGCCAATGCTAAAAGCAATCTATAAGATGACAGAAGGTCTTGGTGAATACTCATTAGAAGAAAGAATGGGTTGTGGAACAGGAACATGTATGGGTTGCACCCTAGAAACAAGAAGTGGGCCTAAGCAAGTATGCAAACATGGTCCAGTCTTCCCTGGAAAGGAGTTGCTATGATAGATACAAAAGTTAAACTATGTGGAATCACATTAGATAATCCAATCATCCCAGCAAGCGGAACATTTGGCTTTGGGTATGAATATGCAGAATTTTATGACATTAATATTCTAGGTTCATTCTCATTTAAAGGAACAACTAAAGAAGCTAGATTTGGAAATCCACCGCCAAGAATTGCTGAAGGCAAGTCTGGTATGCTAAATACAGTTGGATTACAAAATCCTGGTGTAGATAATGTCATTAAAGACCTAATGCCTAAAATTAAAAAGGTATTTAAGAAAAAAGTAATGGCTAACATAAGCGGATTCTCAATAGATGAATATGTTTACTGTTGCAAACAAATAAGCAAATGTCCACAAATAGGATGAATTGAATTAAATATTTCTTGTCCTAATGTACACGGTGGTGGTATGGCTTTTGGAACAGATCCAGAACTAGCTGCTAAAGTAGTTAAAGCTGTGAAGAAAGTAATAACTAAACCTTTAATTGTTAAACTATCACCAAACGTAACAGATATAGTAGCAATAGCTAAAGCTGTAGAAAAAGCTGGAGCAGATGGTATCTCATTAATTAACACAATTCCAGGAATGCGTATTAATCTAAAAACTAGAGAACCGATCTTAAGAAATAAATTTGGTGGATATTCGGGAGATGCAATATTCCCAATAGCTGTAAGAATGGTTTACCAAGTAGCTCACGCTGTTAAGATACCAGTAGTTGGTATGGGTGGAATCTCAACAGCCGAAGATGTAATTGAAATGATGTTAGCTGGAGCAACTGCAGTTGAAGTTGGATCTGCAAATATAGTAGATCCACTAGCATGCAAGAAAATAATTAATGATTTACCAAGGGCAATGAAGAAATATAACATTAAATCATTAAAGGATATTATAGGAGGATGTAAATAATGGGAAAAGATGTAATAATTGCTTGTGACTTTCCAAATAAGATTGAGGCACTAAACTTTCTAGATTTATTTATTAAAGAAAAACCATTTGTAAAAATAGGAATGGAATTATTTTATAGTGCTGGTCCAAGCTTTTTAAAGGAACTAAAAAGAAGAGGACACAAAATCTTCTTAGATTTAAAACTCTATGATATTCCTAACACAATTAGAAGATGTTCAAGAGTACTATCATATCAATATGTAGATATGTTTAGTATTCACGCTAGTGGAACTAAAGCCATGATGCAAGCTGCTATGGAGGGCGCAACTAGAGAAGATGGCAAACATCCTTTAGTAATTGCTATTACACAACTAACTTCTACTGATCAACAAAGTATGGAAAGTGATATCTTAATTCACGAACCAATTGATAAAGTTGTTATGCATTATGCAACACTAGCAAAGAAAAGTAAACTTAATGGTGTTGTGTGCTCTGCACTGGAAGCACAAAAAGTTCACAAGGTTTGTGGAAAGAAATTCTTAACTGTAACACCAGGTATAAGATTTGATATGAAAAACAAAGGTGATCAAAAACGTGTTATGACACCTGCACAAGCTAAAAGAGCTGGATCTGACTATATAGTAGTAGGAAGACCTATTACGCAAGCAAAGGATCCAGTAGCTATGTATAAGAAATGTGTTAAGGCATTTGTAGGATAGGAGAAAAATATGAATAAAAAAGAAATTCAAGAATTAATTGCAAAAGATTTATTAAGTATTAAAGCTGTATTTTTAAGTCCAAACGAGCCATTTACATGAGCAAGTGGAATTAAAAGTCCAATCTACTGTGATAATAGATTAACATTATCAGCGCCTAAGATTAGATATGATATTGAACAAGCTTTAGCTGATATTATTCAAAGTAAATATCCAAAGGTAGATGTAATAATAGGAACATCAACTGCGGGCATTCCACATGCCGCAATTGTTGGACACCTACTAAACAAACCAATGGGTTATGTTAGATCTAAATCTAAAGATCATGGTAGAAAAAATAGAATTGAAGGAAAAGTTCTTCCAGGACAATCTGTAGTAGTTATTGAAGATTTGGTTTCTACTGGTGGTAGCTGTATTGATGTTGTAAAACATCTAAGAGAACAAAAGATAAATGTTTTGGGTGTGGTTTCAATCTTTACTTATGGAATGCAAAAGAGTGTTGATGCGTTTGAAGCAGAAAAAATTGAAAATACTTCATTGACAAACTTTGATGTAATTGTTAAGATTGCAGCAGCAGAAGGATATATAAAGGAAGAGGATAAGAAAAAACTTATAGCCTTCAGAAACAACCCATCTGATGAAAGTTGAATTAAGGAGTAATTATGAGAAGTTTAATTGACATTAAAGATTTAACAACTGAAGAAATTGATAATTTAATTAAAAGAGCAATTGATATTATTAACCACAAAGAACAATATGCTCATGTTTGTGATGGTAAAAAAATTGCTACATTATTCTACGAACCATCAACAAGAACAAGATTAAGTTTTACATCAGCAATGCTAGAACTTGGTGGAACAGTAATTGGGTTTAGTGATGCTTCGTCTTCAAGCGTTGCTAAAGGTGAAAGTGTTGCAGATACTTGCAAAACTGTAAGTAACTTCGCCGATATTATTGCAATGCGTCATCCAAAGGATGGATCAGCATTATCTGGTTCATTTGCAACAGATATTCCATTGATCAATGCTGGTGATGGTGTTCACTGTCACCCAACACAAACATTAACAGACCTTTTAACTATCTACCGTGAAAAAGGTAGATTAGATAACCTAACTATAGGTATGTGTGGTGACCTTAAATATGGAAGAACGGTTCACTCACTAACAATGGCAATGTCAAGATATAAAAACATTAAATTAGTTCTTATCTCTCCTGAAGAATTAAGAATGCCTTCACACGTTATACATGACATTATAAAAAAACACAAAATGCCTTATAAGGAAGTAACTACTCTAGAAGGTAACTTAAAAGATCTAGACATTCTATATATGACAAGAATTCAAAGAGAAAGATTCTTTGATCCAAAAGAATATGAAAGATTAAAAGACAGTTATATCTTAACGGTAGATAAACTTAAAGAAGCTAAATCAGATATGTGTATTCTTCACCCACTTCCAAGAGTAAATGAAATTGAAACTGCAGTGGACAAAGATCCAAGAGCAGCATACTTTAGACAAACTCTTAATGGTAAATATATAAGAATGGCTCTTATTCTTCAATTACTAGAATGGGCAAAACAAAAAGCTAAACGTGATTACTATTATGATGGTACTAAAGCTAGATATGATTTAGTATGTAAAAATCCTAGATGTATCTCAAGTATAGAACAGGGGCATAAACACATCTTTGTACCAACAAGTAAAAAAGGTATTTGAAAATGTGTCTACTGCGAAATGGAAGTAGACTTGAGAAAGAAAAATCAAAACAAAAAAAGAGCATAAGCTCTTTTTTTTGTATTTTTTCATAAATTTCATTTATTCTACAAACAGAAGCAGGGAGCAAGACTGTTAGCTCCCATGTAGACAACACTAAATCCACCATGAGCACCGCTACGAACCACCTCTCAGGCAGTAGAAGTAGATTGAGTGGAAGGAGAGGATAATCAGGAGTAGCCACCATGGTTGTTTAATTCATCATCAAAACCAGCATAACTATATATTGTGTCCTTATATTTAGTAATTATGTTAGTACCCTCAGTAATTTTTTGATCAGAATCTCTAACTACTTGTGTTTTAATTCTGTCTGCATTAGTAATCGTAATTTCACTATAATATTTATAACCTTTTGTTAATGTTTCCTTAACATCATCTGATGTGATTCTTGGGTAAATTTCTTTATGTGTTGGCAAAAACACTTTACTAAAATATTCTGTGTCTGTTGTAACGCCAGAAGATCAAGAAGTCGTTGTTGTTGCAACATAATGCTTAGTCATTTTAACTGCATTTTGTAAATCGCGTGGCAACATAGAGAACACGGATTTACCTTTAAATGGTGTTGGATTGTTTTTTTCAAATCAAACTGCACATTCATCACCTTCACCATTTAAGTTTTGTTGTATTGATGCAGTTGTATAATCCAAATTTGAATTGTCTTTCTCTTCCTTTTCCGTATCATTTCATTGGCAAGCAAGGGATTTGCCATTAGCATCAGAAATAAGGTTAGAAAATTCAAAAGTAAGTGCTGCTTTCTTATTGTCTCCAAACATATTCACTTGATAGTGAGTTGCGTCATCGGAAGATGTCCCTACAACTTTAACAATGTGTTTTTGGTTGTTAATTATAACTTGTCTTTCGGCACCAATAAATTTAGACATCATTAGCGGAATTTCACCATTGATTGTAAGTGAGTTACAAAATTCTGTTTCAGAAATGTCACCATTTTCAAGTGCTACACATTTTTCATTGAGATATGTCCAATCGCATGTTTCAAATGGTTGATAAGATGGTTCTGGTTCGGGTTGGGGTTCGGGTTTTTTACCACAACCAATTAAAACAATTGTTGGTGCAAGCACTGTTAATGTTATAGGGAATAAAATAAATTTTCTTTTCATAATTTATTATCTGTTATAAGAATTTTGCGCTTCAGTTGTCATTAAACGATATTCATCAAACTCTTTAACATCTTTTAATGTTCTGCATTCTGTATAGCTCATTGCGGAAGTGAAGTAAGCTATAAAGTTTTCTGTTCATCCCTCAATAGTATATGAAATAGGAATTTCTTTTACTACACCTTCAGATGTTTTAAATAAACAGTTTTCAATACAATTTGCACTAGCAATTTCTTTTTGCGCTTTCTTTGTGCTCATTCCATAGAATACTTTCTTATAGTCAAATAAGTCTGGTCTAAATAAGAAATTATCATGCTTATCAATATTGTGTCAATTAGCTTTTAAGTCTTCATCAGCTTTTAATTTTGACCATCTTTCTCCCGGAGCTTCTCAAGCTTGACTAAAAATTCTACCACACATTACATAATCAGCACCCAAGAATAAAGCTTTAATGATGTAATCATAGTTCTTCATTCCACCATCAGCAACTATCATTGCAGGTTTAGGTGATTTGTTTAATAGGTAAGATTGCATCATTTGTTTTTGAATCTTCTTGCATCCAAGAATTAAACTTCCCATTGGATAGAAGATTCCTGTGTTAGATGCGGTTAAACAACCAGAACCGCCACCAATGCCAACTCTAATGAAGTCTGCACCAGCTTCAGATAAATATCTGAATGTTATAGGGTTTGCAATATTACCACACATGATCACAATCTTATTCTTATAAATTTTTCTAAGATTTCTAATTGTGTCTTGCATTGACTTCATATGTCCGTTTGCAATATCAATTAAAATTCCAAACTTTTTAAGCTTTTTTAATTTGGCTGCATTTTTAATAAAATAATTATTTGCTTCTGACAAACTAATGGCAATCATATATTTTGTCATTAATTTAAGTCTTTTTTGAAAATTAATGTTTCTCGGAATAATAACGTTAATTTTATTTTTAGTATATATTTCTGCTGATTCTTCATCTACTACTGAGCTCATTGGTGCAGTAAATAAAGGAAGCATCTTATTAATGTATGGATTACATTCTGATCTAGAGTTGATAGTAGTAAATGGTTTAGGGTAGATTGCTACTTCTCTAATCCCAAACAATTTTGTATCTTTATAGCTCATTTATATTCTCCTTAAAGTTAGGTATCTCAACCACTCGTTAATTATACATTAACGACATAAATAAACCCAACAAAAAAGAATTATAATAATTTAGTATTTTAAGGAGTTCAAAATGAAAGATTTTGGAGTTATATCTAGAGGGCTTGTAATGCCCCTAGTTCAAGATGGAGATGATCTTGCAAAAATCGTTTCCAACCAAGTTATTAAATTACATAAGAAACGTGCAATAGAATTACAAACTAAAGATGTTTTAGCTATTACTGAATCAGTAGTTGCAAGAACACAAGGCAACTATGCTAAATTGTCTGATATTAGTGACTGTGTTTACAATAAATACAAAAACCAAGAAATCGGTATTTGCTTTCCTATCTTATCTAGAAATAGATTTGTTAATTTATTAAAAGGTTTAACAAAACATGCTAAAAAGGTTTATTTGCAATTATCCTTCCCTGCTGATGAAGTAGGAAACCACTTCATAACTGAACAACAATTATTTGATAAGAGAATCGGAATGGATGATTCATTCAATGAAAAAGAATTTAGAAAAATCTTTCCTAATATCAAACATAAATTTACTGGCATAGACTATATTAGTCTATACAAACAAGCTGTTGGTTCAAAATGCCAAATAATTTTAAGCAACAATCCTTGTGAGTTATTGAAATATACAAAGAATATTATTTGTGCTAATATTCATGATCGTTTCATTACTAAGGCCATGATTCTTAAAAAAGATCCAAAAGCTAATGTTATGTTACTTAGTGATATCCTAACAAAACCAAATAAGGGTTCTGGTTTCAATAAGGATTACGGTATCCTAGGATCTAACTTCTCTACTGATAACAAAATTAAATTGTTCCCAAGAAACTGTTTTGAATTTGTTAAGAAGGTTCAAAGCCTTATATATAAAGGAACGGGTGTAAAAATTGAAGTTATGGTTTATGGGGATGGAGCCTTCAAAGATCCAGTAGGAAAAATTTGAGAATTGGCCGACCCCGTTGTTTCTCCTGGTTATACATCTGGTTTAATCGGAACTCCAAATGAATTAAAACTAAAAATGTACATTGATAATGCTAAGAACCAAAAGAACAAAGATAAGTTGTTAAAAGAAGTAACTGGCAATATCAGACATAAAGGAAAGAATCTTGTTGGCACAAAAACAGCATTAGGTACAACACCAAGACAATTAACAGATTTATTAGGAAGCCTTTCAGACTTAACAAGTGGTTCTGGTGATAAAGGTACTCCAGTTGTCTTAATTCAAAACTATTTCAAGAACTATACTGATAAATAAAAAAGAGGTAAACCTCTTTTTTTATTTTGTAATAATGGTTCCGGCTTTGCCTTTAATTGCATCTGGTAAATCAGATAGACAAGCAATAATAGCTTTTCTCTTGTCACCTTTATTAACAAAGTCAACAGCAGCTTGAACTTTTGGTAACATACTTCCAGTGCCAAATTCTTTGCCTTCAATATACTTTTGAATTTGCTTTACATTAACATCTCTTAATGATTGTTCTTTATTTGTTCCATAATTGATAAATACGTTAGGAACATTTGTTAAGATTACTAAAATGTTAGCATCTAATTGGTCTGCTATCATTGAAGCCACATAATCCTTATCAATTACACCATCAACAAATTTATATTGTTTATCTTCAACGATTGTTGGGATTCCTCCCCCACCACCACAAATAACTACTTTATGATGTTCTACTGCTGAAGCAACAGCATCAAAGTTCATTAATGTTATTGGTTTAGGACTAGGAACTACTCTACGATATCCTTTATTAGCAATATGAGTAATAGTTGATCCTAAAGGATTACGTTGAATCGCTTCTTCTTCTGTTTTATAGAATGGACCAACGGGTTTTGTTGGTTTTTTAAATGCGGGGTCATTCTTATCAACTATAGTTTGAGTTAAGAAATAAATAACTTCTTTTGTTATCCCTTCTTTTATTAACTCATTAACTAAAGCGTTGTGAATGTGTAAACCGATATATCCTTGACTCATTGCTCCAGATTCTGCAAATGGCATTGATGGAATTTTATCATCAATATGATGAGCCACATTGAATGCATTGAAAATAGCACCAACTTGTGGTCCATTACCGTGCCCAATAACTACATCATTACCTAATTTAACTAATTGTGTAATAACTTTAGCAGGTTCTTGAATTTTAACAATTTGTTCAGATGGGGTATCGCCTAAAGCGTTACCACCTAATGCTATTACTATACGAGACATTAAATACCTATTGTTGCTAAGATAATAGCTTTAATTGAGTGTAATCTGTTTTCTGCTTCATCAAAAACAAATGAGAAACGAGAATTAAATACTTCGTCAGTTACTTCTAGTTCACCATTTTTAACTTGTGGGTATTTTTTACCAAATTGTTTTGCAACTTCTCTACCCACATCTGTGTCTAGGCCGTGATATGATGGTAAACAGTGCATGAAGATAGGACCTAATTTAGCTGTCTTTTCAGCATGTAACATTGTTTCCATATCAACTTGGAATGGACGCATTAATTTAATACGTTCATCTCAAACTTTGAAGTCTTCACCCATAGAAACTCAAATATCAGTATAAATAACATTTGCACCTTCTACAGCTTTCATCTTGTCTTCTGTGAATGAAATTGTTCCACCAGAATCTTTACATCATCTCTTACATTGATCAATTAATTCTTTCTTTGGTCAGAATTTCTTTGGACCACATAAAACGTAGTGTAATCCTAATTTAGCACAAGTAACCATTAATGAGTTACCCATATTAAATCTACCATCACCTAAGAATACTAATTTGATTCCTTTAAGGAAACCAAATCATTCCTTAATTGTCATCATGTCAGCAATCATTTGTGTTGGGTGAGATTCGTCAGTTAAACCATTTCAAACAGGTACTGTTGCATATTTAGCTAATTCTTCAACATCTGATTGTTTGAATCCACGGAATTCAATACCATCATAGAATCTTGATAGAACTTGTGCTGTATCTGCTACTGATTCTTTCTTACCAAATTGGCTTGAACTAGAATCTAGGTAAGTACAACCCATTCCTAATTCAAATGCAGCTGTTTCAAATGAACATCTTGTACGTGTAGATGTTTTTTGAAACATAATACAGATAGATTTTCCTTTTAATCTCTCTGTCATTACACCAGTATGATTTTGTTTTTTTAAGTGAATACTTAAATCAATTAAGTAATTTAATTCATCTGGTCTAAAATCACTGATCTTTAAAAGATCTCTTGCTCTTAAGTTATATGCCATAATTTATTTCTTCCTTATTGTTGTTCGTCTAAATCGTCTTTTATGTGTTTTTTGTGTCTTTTCAAGAATTTAATTCTTGCAGCGGCTGCACCACTAAATGCATTGAATGAAATTGGCTCACGGTATAGAGGCATAGACATACATCTAGCTGAACCCATTCCTAATGATAATTGGTTACCATCAAATGTTAATACTTCAACTCCAGCATTTCTTAATGCTTGAACTGTTCTTACGTTTCTGTCATAACCAATTACTAATCCTGGTTTAATTACTAAGAAGTTAGTTGCATCGAAGTGCGTTTCAATATCAACCTTTTCTTGACTGTAGTTATCAGCTACAGGAATAAGTGTTGGTCTTACATGAATAATTGATTCAATCATGTCTTCTAGAGTTGTATTGTGTTCAACCATTCTTAACTTCTTTTGAGTTAAATCAATTTTTCAGAATTTTAATGCTTGCGCAATGTTTGGTGAATACAAGAACTTGTTGTGATCAACCATTGTTAATCATGTATCTAGGTGCATTAAGTTTCATTTATGTGGAACATTAACACCAATGATTGTGTCGAAGTCAGCTCCCTTTTCTTTTTGTATCATTCTAGCCACTTCCATAATAGATTCTTTTTGAGTTCTATCAGAAACACCAATAACTAATGTTTTGTTGTTGTAAATGAATACATCGCCACCTTCAATAGTCGCTTTAGTCTTTTGACTATCATAGTAGATAGGAGTGTGTTTATATACCGGATGGAATTTAAACACTAAACGACTAAAGATTGTTTCTCTTTGTCTTGTTTTATATTTCATTTGTGATAAGATAACTCCGTTACCTACTGAAGAGAAATTATCACGTGTGAAATATAGGTTTGGCATTGGTTGGGTTACAAGCACATCTCTTGCAAGGCTTATTCCTAAATCAAATTTAGTAATACCTTTGATCATTGCTTCAAACATGCCTCTTACACTTCTCTTAGATAGGAAGTTAAAGATTTTCATTTGAATCAATGGATTTGTTACTCCTGACTCATCAACAAATTGATGGATGAAATTAAGCTTGTCTTGTTTTTCCATTGCTCTTCATGTTTCAACTAGTAAATCTTCAAGATATACAACATCTACTCCATTTTCTCTTAGAATTTTGGTAAATTCATCGTGTTCTCTACCAGCTCTTTTTCAGTCTAGGATAGCAGAGAATAGCAATTCTTCCATATTACTTGGTGAAATATGAGATAATTCTTCACCAGGTCTTTTAACTAATACAGTTTTTAGTCTACCAATCTCACTAAAAACTTGAATAGGTGATTGTCTTTTAATGAACATATTCGTCTCTTTTCTTTTTTATATTATAAATCAAATATAAGAAAAAGATAGACTATGTCTATCTTTTTATTTTAGTTTGCTTTCTAACTCAATTATTAGGTCACGGTAGTGGGCTGCAAGTTCATATTCTTGGTTCTTTGCTGCCTCATTCATTTTCTTACGTAATGTTTTAATGGCTCTAGAACCAGATTTTTCATTGACCTTAGCGTTTTTATTAAAAATAGCTTCAAGAGCTTTAGCATCTGATTTACCATGCAAATCTTCTCTGATTGGTTTGACAATGGTATGTGGAGTTATATGATGTTTTTTGTTAAATTCTAATTGAATTTTTCTTCTACGATTTGTTTCATTAATAGCGTCAAGTAACGCATCATTAACATTGTCTGCAAACAACAAAACGTGAGCATTTTTATTTCTTGCTGTTCTACCAAAAGTTTGAATTAATGCATCTCTAGATCTAAAAATACCAGGCTTATCAGCATCAAAAATAACAGCACAAGATACTTCAGGCACATCCAAGCCTTCCTTTAATAGATTGATACCTACAACTACGTCATAAATACCTTTTCTAAGTGCATTAATAACTTTATCTCTTTCAAAAGTTTTTAATTCATTATGTAAATATGCAACTTTATATTTCTTTTCTTTTAAGAACTTAGTTAAATTTTCAGCCATCTTAATAGTTAAAACAGTAACTATAGTTCTTTCATTTCTTTTTATTTGTGCGTCTAACTCTTCGCATAAAGAGATAATTTGGTTTGTGCTTGGTTTAATTTGGATAATAGGGTCAACCAAACCTGTTGGTCTAACGATTTGTTCAACAATTAAATTATTAGATTTTTTCTTTTCGTAGTCCCCGGGCGTTGCTGAAACATATATAGCTTGTTTGACTCTTGATTCAAACTCATTAAAGTTAAGTGGTCTATTATCAAGTGCTGATGGTAATCTAAAACCATAATCTACAAGAGTTTGTTTTCTGCTTCTATCACCAAAATACATTCCTTTAATTTGAGGAATTGTCATGTGAGCTTCATCAACAACCAATAATCAATCATCACCCAAATAATCAAAAATAGTGTATGGGGTTGAACCTGGTTTTCTTAACTCTAAATGCATTGCATAGTTTTCAATACCGGGACAAAAACCAGTTTCAGATAATGTTTCTATATCTCTATTGGTTCTTTCTGTAATACGTTGATGCTCTAATAACTTGTCGTGTTTTTTAAAATATGCTTGTCTTTCTTTTAATTCATTAGCTATATTAGCTAATGATTTTTCAAACATGCTTGAATCAGCAACATATTCGTTAGCTGGATAAATAACATATGCTTTCCAAATTTCTTTAACAGTGTTGTTGTTAACATCCATTTTAGCAATTTGTTCAATTTCATTACCAAAGAAAGAAATTCTAATCTTTTCTTGATTATTACTTCCTTCCATTATTTCAACAACATCACCCTTTACTTTAAAACAACCAGGTTCTAAATTAACATCGTTTCGTTTGTATGCTAAACGAACTAAATCATATTGAAGTTGTTTTAAATTGTAGTTAGCTCCTGTATTTAGAATAATTCTAAATTTATCAAATACTTTTGGATCTACGGCTGGATAAATAGCAGCAACTGATGCAACAACAATAACTTTTTCTTCAGTTGATAAAGATTGAATTGTAGACAATCTTAACATTTCAATTTCTTGATTTACCTTAGAAGATTTTTCAATATATGTATCAGAGGATGGTAAATAGGCTTCTGGTTGATAGAAGTCAAAATAAGAAATGTAATATTCAACTTTATTATTTTTAAATAATTCTTTTAATTCAGAATAAAGTTGTCCGGCTAATGTTTTGTTGTGAACAACAATAAGTGTTTTCTTTTGTGTCTTAGCAATAACGTTAGCTATGGTAAAAGTTTTACCAGTTCCTGTTGCACCTAATAAAACCTGATGTTTAACACCTTTATTTAAATTAGCAACTAGCTTATTAATAGCTTGTTGTTGGTCACCTTTGGGTGTCATTTCAGTTGTTAATTCAAATTTCTTTTTAGATTGTTGAACTTTCATACTAACGTTCTACTATTTTATTAGTAGAGCTAGATTCTTGTTTCTTTTCTTCAGCCTTAATAGTTGGTCTATCAGCATCTTGTTGTTTGATAAGTTTTTCTTTAGCTGATCATTGAGCTGGCGCTTTTTGTGCATTAGCTTTTTGTCTAATCAAATCAGCAAAATCAATACGAATATTTTTGTTTGCTTCAGTAGAGAATTTAGTTTTTAATTCAGCGTAATGCTTATCAGAAATTAGTTTACTATCATGTAATCTATCATTGATTGTTGCTGCAATATTAGGAATGTAAAGTCTATGAATAGAAATTACTACTTTGTGAGCAACATTCTTTTTCAATGTTGTAAAGTGCTTATCTGCTTCTTCAACATAAATGTTAAGAGGTGATTTTTGTTCTAGAGAACGAAGTGTTACACCTTCACGAATTTTACTCATTACATCTAGGTGTGTTGTTCATTCAGCATCAAAGTTTTGAATAATAATACTCTTTAACACTCTTTGGATTTGTTCTGGGTTGTATGTTGCAATTCTAGCTTCAATTGAACCTCAAATAATTCTTGTAACTAAAGCAGTAACGGTTTGAACGTTTTGCTTTGCAAATAAACTCGGTTCGATTGCATCAAAACCTAACAATCTTAAATTAATAGCTTGTGCTAATTTAGTTTCATCAACATAATTTGGGTTTTCTTTAGAAAGGAAAATATTAACCAAATCTTTAGCAACAATATTAATCATGTTTCTAATAATTGGAATGTTTCGTTCATTTTTCAAAATTTGATCACGTTGTTTATAAACAACTTCACGTTGGTTAGAAAGAACTACATCGTAGTCAGTTAGGTTCTTTCTAGTGTCAAAGTTAAGACCTTCAACTTTCTTTTGCATCATCTTAACCATACGGTTAAAGAATCATGAATCGTAGAATTCTTGGTCTGTAACTTTCTTTTCCGTTTTCTCTTTTTTATCAATACCAAAACGTTTAAATAATGGGTCTTCTGTTGAAATGAAGAATCTAGTCATTCCAGGGTCACCTTGACGACCAGAACGCCCACATAGTTGATTGTCTACACGTCTTGACTCGTGTCTATTTGTTCCAATTACAAACAAACCACCAAGTTCTTTCACGCCTGGTCCTAACTTAATATCAGTACCACGTCCAGCCATGTTTGTAGAAATTGTAATAGCTCCTCTTTGTCCTGCTAATGCAACAATTTCTGCTTCACGAGCGTGATTTTTTGCATTTAATAGTTCAAACTTCAAGCCTTTATTACGAAGTAATGCAGCTAATTCTTCAGAGTCTTCAACTGAAGCTGTACCAACTAGAACTGGTTGTCCTTTAGTGTGTAATCTTTCAATTTCAGCAGCAACGTGAGCTCATTTAGCTGTCTTAGTTTCAAATACATAATCAGGTAAATCTCGTCTGATAACTTTTCTGTTGGTTGGAACAGGAACAACAATCATGTTGTAAATTTTAATAAATTCATCAGCTTCTGTTAGGGCTGTACCAGTAACACCAGAAAGTTTTTTATACAATCTAAAGAATGCTTGATATGTAATTGTAGCAACAATAACATTTTCAGGATCAATCTTAACCATTTCTTTAGCTTGGATGGCTTGGTGCAAACCAGCGTTATAACTACGTCCTTCTAGAATACGACCTGTAAAGTGGTCAACAAGCATGATTTTATTGTCTCTAACAATATATTCAACACCATATCTAAATACAAAGTTAGCCATTAAACTATTTCTAATTTTATGAACTAAATCTGAGTTTTCGATGTTATATAGATTTTTAATTTTGAAATATTTTTCAGTTTTTTCCACACCACTATCATTTAAAGAAATAGTGTTTGTTTCATCATCTATGATGTAATCATCTTTAGTTAATGTTTTAACAAATCTATCTACATCAATGTATAGAGAAACATCTTTTTTAGGTTGACCTGAAATAATTAATGGGGTTCTAGATTCATCAATTAAAACAGAGTCAACTTCATCGATAATTGCCATGTTTAGGTCTCTAATAACTTTATCAGAGTATTCCTTTACCATGTTATCTCTTAAATAGTCAAAACCTAATTCAGAGTTTGTTGTGTATGTGATATCACAAGCAAACATTTGTCTTTTAGTTTCACTATCCATATCAGCAACGTTATAACCAACTGTAATACCTAATGGATTAAGTGCTTGAGCACAGAATAATGCATCACGTTTAACTAAATATTCATTAACTGTAACTACATGGACACCTTTTTTAGTTAATGCATTTAAATAAGCGGTTAAGATGATGGTTAATGTTTTACCTTCACCAGTGTACATTTCAGCAAGGTTGCCTTTATGAATTACAATAGCACCAATAACTTGAACAGGGTAAGCATATAAACCATGAACACGATAAATAGCTTCTCTAGCTGTTGCTAAAGCATCTGGAAGGATACCATCTAACGAAACTCCTCTTTTTAATTCACTTAGGAAAAAATTAGTACGTGATGATAATTCCTCATTACTCATTGCACGATATTTATCTTTTAGTGCTTCTACTTCTTTTGCTTGTTTGTAGGCAGCACGTAATTCTCTTCCTCTTGGGGTGAAGACATTAAATCTTTTTTGCATATTATTTTTTTGCTGCTTTTCTATTTCTTAGTTTCTTAATTTCATCTTTAACTTCTTTAGCAACTTTATAGATTGATTCTTTATTACCAGAAGATTGTTTAATTAAGTCTTGAGATTTTTGTTTTAAAACGGAGTCTAATATGTCAATAAAGTTAGAGATCTTAACGATAGAATCAACAACTGGTGTTAGTTGTTCTGATTTATATGTTAAATCCTCTACTAAGTAGTCAAGTTTTTTAGCTACGATATGAATCTTTCTAAATGTGATAATTAAATACACACATAAAACGATTGCAACACAAACTAAAATTGTGACTAATACAATAAGAGCTGTATTCATATTAACTCCTTTTTTAACTTAAATAATTATATATATTTTTTAATATATATAAATAACTTTCAGGTATATTTTTTCACCTTGTTTTAAGAAATATAAAAAAGCAAGAGGTATTAAATGTACACACTTAATAAAAATGACTATAAATTGATCAAACAATATAAAAAATTTAAAGATGATGAAGTAGCTTTATATTTCTTTGAGAAATTTAAAAATGATCTAACAAGTTTAGTATTTGGTAAAATAAACAGAAAATTTAGTTCTATTCTATTTGAAAAAGGTGATTTAATCCATTTAGTTTGGAATTCAATAAAGAAAAGTTTGATTGAATATAAAAACAATCAAAACTTTAATTCAATATTAATTAAAAATTGTTATTATTCAACCATTAAAGAGGTTAAGAAATTTATTAATAATAATGAATTGGTGATGAATATTTCTTCATCACTTGAAACTTATCAAACCACACCTAGAACTAAAATTGATAACAATACTATTGTTAGAATACAAACTCCAACAAAAATAGTGTTAGATGAGATTATTGAAGTTGCTTGTAGTTTAATAAAAGAATATACAAAACCAACAATTAAGAGAGTGATTTATCTAAAATCTATAGGTTATTCAGTTAGTGAGATTTGTAAAAAATTAAGAATAAGTAGGCATTATATTGATAACCTACTTAAACAAATTCAAAATGTTGTTAAAAATTATTATTCATTAACTTCTTAATGGAACAATTAAATTTAAGAAGTATGGATTATTGGATGATAAAACAATTGGTGCATTAGTATTATTAAAATTAAATGAAATATTATCACTCTTAATTATGTTAAGTAATGTGATTAATAATCTTTGATTTAATTTAATCTCAAAATTTTCAACATTAGATTTAGATATATCAACTTGCTCAAATGAGTTACCAGTTTCATTAGAAATTGATTTAATAATTAATTTTCCATCTTCAATTTTTAAATTAGTAATTGGTCTTTGTTCATTTGAAACAAACACTGATCCACGATTTATAGCATGTATTAATTCGGATAATTTAACAGTAAAAGAATATTTTTGTTCTGATAATATAGCTTTAATAATATTTGGATATGTATCTTTAAATAATGAAAATTTAATTAATGTTGAGTTTAAATTTAAAATACATTCTTTATCATTTAAATATAAATCTATAGTTTTATTTTCTGATGAAGAAAGAATTTCAACAGCCATATCTATAGCTTTTGGTTCAATAATAAATCTAGCTCCATCACCTAAATAATCAAATTTATAATAAGCCATTCTAAATGAATCAGATGCTACACACTCCATTTGTTTTTCATCTATAGGATTAAATAGAATTCCTGTAGTAGCTAAATTAGAATTTGAAAAAGGTGATGATGTAAAGGGTTTAACTCTTTGTGAAATATTAACTAATGTATCATATGTGATAGTTGTTTTCTTTCAACCATCATAATTAAAGTCTAAAATAGGGAATGAAGAGTCATCAATTAGAATAATTTCAGAAGAAGATTTTGGTGTATTAATTTGAAGAATTCTATCATCAATTTGATTAATAGTTATAGTATCTTGATCAATTTTAGATAAATAACTATAAAGTAGTTTTGCTTTAACTAAAATATCTCCAGTTTTAGATATTTCAACATTAGTAATTGTTTGTTGGTATGCCGCTGCCCCGTTTGTAGCTATGAAGATTAATTTGCCTTCTAAAGCTTTTATATGAACAGCTGAAAGTGTTGGATTTAAATTATTACTATCAATCAAACTATTAATGTTTTTTAAACAACTAACTATTTCATTCTTCTTAACTGTAAATTTCATACTATTTTCTCTTCTTTTTATTTATTTTATATTTATTATTATAGGTTGTGGAAAAGTCTATTTTTTCTATTTTATATAAATATAACATTTCCACATTTTCTCCACATTACATCTTTTTATAAATGTTTTCAATTGTCATATTTAAATCAGGATCAGATTTAATAACTTTTTCCACTTTTTCAATCGCAGACATAACTGTTGAGTGGTCACGTCCTGAGAATAATTGACCAATTTGAGAGTATGTCATATTAAATTTATTTCTCAAAACATACATACAAACATTTCTAGGTGTGATTAAGTATTTAAGTTTAGATTTAGATTTAACCATATCAACCTTCACACCATAACTATTACAAACTTGTTCTATGATGATGTTTGGATCCATATCATAACCAAACAAATTAATCTCTTCTTGGTTGGATGGTGCAAGAATACTTCTTACTGTATTTAAATCAATCACAGAATATTTTGTTAAATTATTAGCTGCAAAGAAAAAGATTTGATTAATATCTCCAATTAATCTTCTAATATCATTTGTATTTCTTCTCGCAATAAAAGACACAGCATCTGGTGAGAAAGTGTAAACTTTATTAGATTCATCAACTTTTTTATTGATAATTTCCACAACATTTTCTACATCAGGTTTTTGGATTGTTAATGTAATTCCGGAGTGGAATCTAGATTTCATTCTATCTTCAAAACCTACCAATAAATCTATATTTTTATCAGATGTAAATACAATGTATTTTTTATTCTTAATTGCATTGTTAAAAATTACAAATAATAACTCATTAATTTTTGTTCGGCCTGATAAAATTTGAATATCATCTATTAACAATAAATCATATCCAAAATACTCATCCTTAATTTTTTCTATCAATGTTTTATCATCTGAAATTAAAGCATTGTAAATTTGTCTACTAAAATCATCTGAAGATATATATTTAACAGATTTATCTGGGAATACTTTTATAAATTCATTACCGATAGCATGTAATAAATGTGTTTTCCCCAAACCCACATTAGCACTAATAAAAAGCGGGCTAATAAAGTGGTCAGTAGTTATTTGTTTACCCGCTAAATAAGCTGAATTATTAAATGGACCAACAACTAAATTATCAAAAGTGTAGTCTTTGTTAATTCCTATTACCCTACCAATTGGTTTGTAATCCATTTTAGTTGTGATAACTTTATTTTCATTCTCTGAAACAACTTTAAATTCATAATTAGTGTTTTCATAAGAATTGAAAGTTTGTGTTAAATCTGTTAAAAAATCGTTAATTATTACTTGTTTAGCAAAAGTGTTTTTTGCTACCACTGTAATTACATTACCACTCAAATCTTTTATTTTCAATGTTGCCACAAATTTGTCAAAAAATTCTTTATTAGTACTTTTTTCTCTTAAAGCTGATAAAGTTGAATCGAAATTTTGAGATAATTTTTGTGGAATTTGTTTATCCATATAGAGTTTTGTTGATTATAAATTAATATATATTATAATTATAAAAATAGTTTTTTATAGAGAGGTTTTTATATGCAAAGAACATATCAACCAAACAAAGCAAAAAGAAGAAAAACTCACGGTTTTTTAGTTAGATCTAAAACTTCAAAAGGAAGAAAAGTTTTAAAAGCTAGAAGACAAAAAGGAAGAAAAAGATTAACTGTTTCTGATGAAAAATAAATCATCTACTGTTTTAATTTCAATTAAAACAAATAAAGAAATAGTTAGTGTGTTGAAAGTTGGTAGAAAATTAAATTTACCATACTTAACATTATGATTAGCTAGACAATCTAATAAATCACAAATTGAGTATGCATTGTTAGTTAATAAAACACAATTCAAACACGCAGTTGCAAGAAATAAAGTTAAGAGACAATTGCGTAACATCTTGATAACTAGCGATATTAAAGGTGGAATTAGAATACTAATTAAACCCAATGCAAATTATTCAAAGAAAACATATCTAGAAGTAAAAGAACAATTTATAAAAACAATTAAGAAATATCAAAATGGGTAATCAATCAGCACTAAAATATTCAAATATTCGTGGTAATGATACTTCAGCTTCTGCTGGAAGCCCATTTTGAGCTGATAAAAACACAAACCGTAAAACAGTTTTTAAAAAAGTAATGAAACAAGTATGAAGATGGACAAAGATTGCTATCTTCTTATTTATGATGTTAATGGGTTTGTGAGGATGTTTCCAAACAATGGTAGATCCAACAGTATCACAAAATTCATTAATTGGTAGAGGCTTGGAATTTGGATATCCATTTGCGACCACAGGTGATTATCGTTTTGATTTACAAATGGCAATAGATTCCAACCAGTATAATTCTTTAACATTTGAATGAGCAATATCTGGTGTGGGCCCAACAAGTCCATTCTACGCATTATTTGTTTGACCAGCAGCTGCTATTGTTACTATGTTTATGTGAGTGACAAAGAACTGATGAGGCGGCATGAATGCTTTATTAGCTATTTTCCTATTGTTACTTTTCATTAGAATTTTGACTATGGCAATTTCTTTGAAGTCAAGTTTCCAAAATGAAAAGATGACTGAAGTACAAGGACAAATTGCTGAAATCAATGCTAAGTACAAAGATGCTAAAGACAATCAGTCTAAGCAAATGAAGCAGCAAGAAATTATGGCTTTATATAATAAAAATAACATTAAGCCATTTGCTGCTTTTGAACAAATGTTCTTAACACTACCTATTTTCTTAATTATTTATCGTGTGGTAACTATTGTTAGACCAATTAAAGTTACAATTTTATTTAATATTTGAAACTTTGCGGCAGCACCACTAACTCAATTATTTAGTAATTTTATTAACGGTGGATGAACATACATCTTCTTCTTATTATTAGTAATTGGTAGTCAAATTTTCTCAATGAAGATGCCACAAATCTTCGCTCGTAAACGAAGTAGGAATGCAAGCACAGCCTCTGATGAAGGCAAAAAACAATACAAGAAAACACAAAGAACTCAAAATATCTTTATGATCGTAATGTGTGTTATCGTAGCGTTCTCTGCTGTGGGTGTTGGAGTTTATTGATTCCTTAACTCATTATTTACTGTAGCACAAGCATGAATAATGCATATCTTAATTACAAAAAGAAAAACTAAAGATAAACAATCTGGCGCTAGATTAGTTAACTTTGACATCTAATGAATAATATTAAACAAATTTTAAAAAATAAGAAGTTTTTGCCTTCTAAAAAAATGGGGCAAAACTTTTTATCTAACCATATTGTTATTGATGAAATATGTGATAATATTCCTGATTTATCATCATTTGACTGCATTTTAGAAATTGGACCAGGATTGGGTGCCATTACCGAATATTTAGTTTCACAAAATAAACCTTTAATTTGTATTGAGCTAGATAAAAGATTGTATGCGGACCTTAAACATAAGTTTAAAAACTATAAGAATCTGCATTTGATCAATAATGATTTCTTAGAAGTTGATTTAGATAAATTAACAAAACAATATAAAAAAATTATTGTCATTGCAAACATTCCCTATTCAATCACAACACCAATTGTTTTAAAATGTTTGTCATTTATTAAAATTAAAACTTTATATATCATGGTGCAAAAAGAAGTTGCTGATAAATGAGTATATAGCAAGACTTCCAACAGAAATGCTGCAACCAACATCATTAATTATTATTTTGATATGCATAAAATTATGACTATCAAAAATACTAATTTTGTGCCTGCACCCAAAGTTGATTCAGCGATGGTGTTATTGGATAAGAAAACAGATGCACCATATGACCCTAAATTTTATCAATTTATCCGTCCTTTCTTTTTAGCAAAGAGAAAAAAATTATTAAATAATCTTCCATCTGGAATTGATAAAAATAAAATAACAACTATCCTAATAGAATTAGGATTTGATAGTAATGTTCGCGCTGAAGAATTAAATTACGAACATTGAATGATGTTGTATAAAACATTTAAGAGATAGTATGAAAATAAAAGCATATCCTAAAGTTAACTTATGTTTAAAAGTTTATAAAGGTTTGGTGGAAACAAAACATGAAATAGATAGTGTTATGTTTTTATATAGAAAAATCTATGATATCATTACAATAAAAAAAGCATCTGAACCATTCATTTTATATATTGAAAACGGTAAGGAAATACACATCTCAGATTGTTTGGTGGACAGATCATTAAAATACCTACATTCTAAGTTTGGTTTGGATGTAAACTATCACATTACTATAGTCAAAAAGATACCATTTGGTTCTGGTCTAGGTGGTGGTTCTGCTGATGCGGCAGCTGTCATCAATTACATCATCCAACAAAACAAAAACGTGTTACTTGATTTAAAAGAAATAGCTGTAGATTTGGGTAGTGACATTCCTTTCTTTTTATCCCACTATTCAATGGCGAGAGTGAAGGGTCTTGGGCAATATGTAGCTCCAATTTACAACTGAAGACCTAGAATTGAATTACACTTCACTCCACTAATTTGTTCAACAACTAAAGTTTTTCACTCATTAGAACATGATGAAGACTATGTTTCTCGCGTTAATGTTGATAAGATAATTCAAAACCATTTATATAAACAACATTTATCAAATGTTGTTTATAATGATTTAACAAAATATATAATAGAAAATTATAAAGAGTTACACGAAGTATATAAGAAATATCCAAATAAGAGTTTCTTCACTGGTAGTGGACCAACGATTGTAACGATAAAGGAATAATATGAGAGTTAGAGCTAGATATGCACCAAGTCCAACTGGATTCTTTCATGTTGGTGGAGCAAGAACTGCATTATTCAATTACCTATATGCAAAACATATGGGCGGTGATTTTATTCTTCGTATTGAAGATACTGATACAGAAAGAAATGTTGAAGGTGGTATTGAAAGCCAAATTAATAACCTAGAATGAATGGGAATTAAAATTGACGAATCCGTTAAAAACCCAGGTAAGTTTGGTCCATATCAACAAACACAAAAACTTAAAAGGTATCAAGAATTAGCTTTTAAACTACTTGAAGAAGGAAAAGCATATCGCTGTTTCTGCACAAAAGAAGAATTAGACAAAAACAGAAATGCAGCGATGTCTGGAGGACAAACCCCTAAATATAACAGACATTGTTTGTATTTAACTAAAGAAGAAATTCAAGCCAAGCTTGATGCAAAAACCCCCTTTACTATTCGTCTAAAAATTGAAGACAATACAGAATACTCTTGAGATGATATGATTAGAGGAAAGGTGTCGGTGCCGACATCTGCTTTAACTGATCCAGTAATCTTAAAATCTAATGGTATACCAATGTATAACTTTGGTGTTGTAGTTGATGACCACGACATGCAAATTACTCATGTTTTAAGAGGTGAAGAACATATTTCTAATACTCCTTATCAAATTGCTATCAAAAATGCATTAGGTTGAAAAGATGATCCAATTCAATATGGTCACTTATCGGTAATTGTTAATGAATCAGGCAAAAAATTATCTAAGCGTGATAAATCATTAAAACAATTTATTCAAGACTATCAAGATATGGGATTCTTACCTGAAGCAATTGACAATTTCTTAGCTCTATTAGGATGAGCACCAACAAACAATAAAGAAATAATGTCAATGGATGAGATGATTTCAAATTTTGATATTAAGAAAGTATCTAAAGCCCCTACATTCTTCGATTTTAAAAAGATGCTTTGAGTGGGAAATAAATACTTTGTGGCAATAGACGAAAACAAATATCTTAACTTTGTTAACAAGTTTGTAAAAGTTGATTTTGCCAACTTTGCTAATAGGAAGAATGATATTATTCTAATGTTTAAAAAGCAAATTGCTTATGCACAAGAATTAAATGATTTAATTACCAATACATTCTTTAAGCCTATGGACTCAAGTAAAGAGTTTAGAATGAAATTAGCAAATGATGTATGACAAAAAACATTACATGCTTTCTCTGAGCAAATAGGCAAAAGTAAGGATGAAATTAGTTTTGATGAAGCAAAACAAATCATCGATCTAACTAAAACATTATCAGGAAACAAAGGGCAAGATCTTTTCATGCCAATTCGTTTAGCAATTACTGGTAGTGAACACGGCCCAGAATTAAATAAGATCATTTCAATTTTAGGCAAACAATTAATAAAAGAAAGATTATCAAAGGTTTTATTGTATAAGTAAAATAATTGGTATACTTAATTAGATAGGAATAACTATGGAAAACAAACAAATCATAACTTTAGCTTACGAATTAGCTAAAACTAAATACAAAAATAAACCTTTCACATTTGAACAATTATGAAATGATTTAGTTAAAAAAGCTAGATTAGATGCACAAGAACAAAAGATTGTTGGACATGTTTACACATGCATGTTACAAGACCACAGATTCATTTTTATTGGTAATCATGAATGAAAAGTTAGAGAATTTTTAAAAGAATCAGAACAAGCAGCTTTAAGTCATGCTTTATATGACTTTAAACAAGAACAAGAAGCTGAAGCTAAACGTCTTGCTGACTTGAATGATAAGGCAATGTTAGAACAAGAAGCTTATTATGATGAAGAAGATCTTGAAGCTATGCATAAAGAATACAAAGAAAAACTTATGCATGATGTTGATGAGGAAGATGAAGATTTACCTTCAGATCAAGAAAGCGAAAGCGAAGATGAAGAAGAGGATGCTGAATAAGCATCTTTTTTATTTTTGTTATTTATAACAAAAATAAAATTAAAATATAAGTAGGAGATAGATATGGGATTTTTTGATAGATTTAAAAAAGCAATAAAGCCTAGCAATTCATTACTAGTTAATATGAATGATATGCTAGCAAAAGCAAATGCAGGACACTATGCAGTTCCTGCTATTAACATTAACAACCTTGAATGAATTGGTGCTGTATTAGATGCAGCCCAAGAAATGCGTTCACCTGTTATTTTGGGTGTATCTTCAGGAGCGGCAAGATATATGTTTGGCTGAAGAAACGTAGTTAACATGGTTGAAAATGTAATGCAAAACAAAAAAATTACTGTGCCAGTAGCATTACATGTTGACCACGGAACATATGAAGCGTGCGTTGATGCATTGAATGCTGGATTTAGTTCAGTAATGTTTGATGGCTCTAAATTACCATTTGCTGAAAATGTTGAAAAAACTAAAGAAATAGTTAAGTTAGCTAAAAAGTATAACGCTACTGTTGAAGCAGAAGTTGGTAGCTTTGAAGCTAAAGACGGCACTGCAGCTGATGGTGAATTAGCTGACACTAATGAATGTACAGCCATGGCATCACAAACTGGTATATGTTGTTTAGCAGCCGGTATTGGAAATATTCATGGAATTTATCCAGATGACTGAAAAGGACTAAATTTTGATAAATTAATAGATATTTCAAGAAACGTTAATAACATTCCATTAGTATTACATGGTGGAACTGGAATTCCTAAAACACAAATTAAGAAAGCAATTGAATTAGGAATTTGTAAAGTTAATGTAAATACAGAATGTCAATTAGCATTTGCACATGCTATTAGAACATACGTTGAAAACAGAAATGACCTTGATAAAAAAGCTAAAGGTTTTGATCCAAGAAAATTATTAAAACCAGCTTGTCAAGCAATTAAAGAAACTGTTATTGAAAAGATTAAAATCTTTGGTTCAGAAAATAAAGCTTAATAAATTATGAATTTATTTGTGGGAATAGTTGGCTTGCCCAATGTAGGTAAATCTACGCTCTTCAACGCGATTACAAATTCGCAAGTTGAAGCAGCCAATTATCCTTTTGCCACAATTGAACCAAATGTTGGTATTGTCGCAGTGCCTGACAAGAGATTAACTGCTCTATCAGCACTAATCAATCCACAAAAAACAACCCCAGCCATTTGTCGATTTGTTGACATAGCTGGTTTGGTTAAAGGCGCTAGTAAAGGCGAAGGATTGGGGAATCAGTTCTTAGCAAACATCCGCGAAGCAGATGCAATATGTCATGTTGTTAGGTGCTTTGCTAATAAAGATATTACTCATGTCTACAACTCAGTAGATCCTAAAAGAGATGTAGAAATTATTAATCTTGAATTAATTGTTGCTGATTTAGACGTAGTAAATAAAAAAATAGAAAAAGTTCATCGTAAAGCTATATCTGGTGATAAAGAAGCTAAATTTTTAGATGATTTGTATGCTAAAGTACAAAAACAATTAATGGATAATAAGTTAGTCAAAGACTTAACTTTTAGTGAAGAAGAATTAAAACAAATTAAATTAGACAATTTTTTAACATTTAAACCAACTTTATTTATTGCTAATGTAGATGAAGCAAGTATTGCCCATCCAGAAAACAATCCATACTTATCTCAATTAAAAGTTTGTTGCAAAAAGGACGACATTATCGTTCCTATTTCTGCACAAATTGAATATGAAATTTCTAAACTATCAGAACAAGATAAAATTCCGTTCATGCAAGACTTAGGATTAAAAGAAACGGGTTTATCTACAGTTATTGTTCAAGCTTACAAACTATTAAATTTATCTAGCTTTTTTACCTTTGGTAAAGATGAGGTGAAAGCTTGAACATTTATCAATGGTATGACCGCACCAGAATGTGCTGGTATTATTCATAGCGATATTCAAAAAGGTTTTATTAGAGCAGAAGTTATGAATGCCTCAGACCTAATTGAATTAAAATCTGAAAACGAAGTAAAAGCAAAAGGTTTGCTTCGTGTTGAGGGTAAAGACTACATTATTAAAGATGGCGATGTAGTTTACTTTAGATTTAATGTATAGGAGGAATTATGGCAAAGATTAATGCGTTTAGAACACAAAAAGGTTGAATAGAAGTTATATGTGGACCAATGTTCTCTGGTAAGTCTGAAGAATTATTAAGAAGAATTAATCTTCTACAATTTGCTGAAGTTAAATATCTTATGTTTACTCCTAACACTGATACTAGATCAGGATTAAAGAAAGCAAAGAGCAGAGACGGCAGAATAATTGATTCAATTTCAGTTGGATGTTCTAGAGAAATTATTGATTGAGTTAATAATAGTAGCGAAGATGTACAAGTTATCGCTATTGATGAAGCCCAATTCTTTGATGAAGAATTACCTGAAGTATGTAATTATTTAGCTAACAATGATTACATAGTAATAGCTTCAGGTCTTGATATGGATTCATGAGGAAGACCTTTCACTCCTATGATGAAACTATTGATTTACGCAGAACGTGTGACAAAATTAAAAGCCATTTGTACCAATTGTGGTGCCTCTGCATCATTTACAGGGCACATCAAACCAAGACCAATGGATGCACAAATCCTAGTTGGTGATAAGAATGAATATACAGCCCATTGTAGACATTGTCATTCACAAAGTAAATTAAATTATTATAATTTTCCTAAAGTAAGAAAGGCAAAGGTATAAACATGAATTATCCAATGCAACAATTAGTTATTATAGGCCCAGCACTATTTATAGTGTTAATGATTGCTTTTCCACTTATCGGAGTATTTGGTGGATGGAAAAGAGCTGTTTATTGGGGCGGAGGAAACTTCCTATTCTACGTAATAGGTTTATTAGTATGAAGATTTACCTCTGGCGGAATTGTTAATCTAATTAAACCATTATTAGAAAAATTAACAACAGAAGCAGATTTTAGTAAGATTGCTGTGACGATTGCTGCGCCAATCTTCTTCGTTCTAATCTTCATTGTTGCCAACTTATTATTACTTATTAACTACTATGCTTGATTTAAAAGAGTAGCTAAACTTAAAAAGTACCAAAAAGTTAAAAAGACTGACAAACAAGGTAATGTTACTAAGGTGAAGGTTCAAGTTCAAAAGAACACATCAACTAAATATAAGGTAATTAATCATGTTGTTGGTGGAGTTAGTATGACAGCATTAATGTTGCCATCAACATTTGCATTCACTCAAGCTACAATGTATGCAACTACATCTGTTACAACAAGGAAAAACAATGCATTTGCAAGCAATGTTTACAATATGTTAGCTAAAGTTAATGACAAAATGTCTTGATTATCATACTATACTGCCGATTCAGCAAAGGACTATGATGCTTTATTTGCTGGCTTAGCCATGAGGGAAAAGAAAATCGTTGTTAAACTTCCAGGACAAGAAGAAGAACAAGAAGTGGAAGTTATTGATGCTGTATCACAAACTTTTGAACAAGGTATAGGTCAAATATACGATTCTGCAACCAAAGGTGAGGGCGCAGAAAAAACACTTGATGAATCAATAACTGAATTAAAAGATTCTTGAAATGCTATTGTTGAAGGAGCTGGTGATGAAATGTCTGCTCTATTCAATTCTGATAATGCAACAGAAGTTATGCAAGGATTATTAGAAATTCCTGACGATAGTGGAGCAACACTAGGAAAAGATGAGGTTGAAGCTTTTATCGATCCTGAAGGAAAGTTCCAAGAAAAAATTAATGAATATAAACAACAATTTGATCAAGTAACAATTGGTGAAGCTGCCTACAACAACATATTAAATGAAATATCTGGTATGTATGATTTTAAAGAAGAGGAAGTAACACCAGAACAACAAGCCGAATTTAATAAGGCACTACAACAAGTAATGAATCTTCTATTCAATAAGGCATAAAAAAAAGAGGTTGAACCTCTTTTTATTTTACGTAGTTAGCTTCGTGATCGTTGTTGTGATCCACTCTTTGAGATCTTTCATCAACCTTCGATTGACAGAATCTTTCATCAAATGATAGATAGCCAGTAATACGACTAATTTGACAGATATGAGTTGATCCACAAACCGGACATTTAGTTTCGCCTGGACGTAAATATGTTACTTTTCCCATAATATAAGACTCCTATAATTTCATTATATGTTTATTTGTAATCTTTGTTAAGAATTACCTTATTTTGCTTTAATGATTCTTGTACAAGAATGATTCTTTGATTCTTTGAACCTCGTCATTCAATGTTTTCATCCATTAGTTCTTTAATGAATGGTCCATCGACAAGAACATCAATGTTGGACAACAATTGTTTAATATATGTATTGGTCTTAGACAATTCTATTAGTTGTTCTCAGGTGTAACCTGTGTAAGACCAAATATTAATATTGTGTTCTTTTAATTTCTTAGCAATGTAAGCAAATGGTTCTGGTTGGTCGAAGGGATCTCCACCACTAAAGGTTACCCCAGCTAAGTAGGAAGCATCGATTGTTTTTTGTATTTCTTCATCACAATCAATCAATGCTCCACCCTTAAAGTCTCACGTGTGCTTATTAAAGCAATCTGGGCACCCGTGGCTACACCCTTGGCTAAAGAAGACTCTTCTTAAACCGGGACCATTAGCATTAGATTCTAAGATACTTGCTAATCGTATTTGCATATTATCTTGATTTGCAATCCAAACAGTATCTAATGTGGAAGTTTACACCAATATAGTTAATGTTTGTTCTTGAGTAAGCATACATTACTACTCTCATGATGTCATCTGGCGTTGGGTAGTTGTCAAATTCTACGTAAGAGATGTGACCACCATTACATAATTCATGATAAGGTGCTTCAATAGTTAATTTTTCTGCCACACTAATTGCATAATCTACAGGAACGTGGAATGAGTTAGTGTAGTATCCTTTAGTTGTAACTCAAGGAATTTTTCCAAATTCTTTTTCATCTAATGGGAAGAATTTACCACTTAAACCTTCAGCTGGTGTTGCATAACAAGCGAAGTTAAGTTTATATTTTTGTTTAAACTTATCACAGTTTTCTCTAATACGTTTAACAATTTGGTAACCCAATTCTTGTGCATCTTTACTTTCACCGTGGTGTTTACCAATCAATAGTTTCAATGTTTCAGCTAAACCGATGAAACCAATACCCCACGTACCGTGTTTCAATACTGGTTCAATTGAATCATTTTTATCTAATCCTTCAGATCCAACAATTAAACCTTCACCACAAACAAATGGCATATCTTTAACTTTAAGTTTCTTTAAAGTTTCATATCTGTGCATTAATTGAAGTCTTACTTCTTCACACAATTCGTCTAAAGATTTAAAGAATACTTCAATGTTCTTGTTAGCTTTAATAGCTAGTCTTGGTAAGTTCATTGTACAAGGAGCGATGTTTCCACGACCTTCTACACATGGTTTACCATTAATATCAGATAGCAAGTATGTACGGCAACCCATTGTTGCAGGCATAACGCCTTTGTCATAATATTCCTTATTGAATGTAGCATCAATGTTCATGAATGTTGGATTCATTCTCTTGCTCGCTACTTTACATGCTAATCTAAATAAGTAGAAGTATGGGTCTTTAGGGTTTCTGTTAACACCTTCTTTAACTCTAAAGATGATGTTAGGGAAGATTGGTTGTTCGCCGCAACCTAATCCTTTTTCATATTCTTGTAAGAAACATTCACACACTAGTGCAGCATCTTTACTTTCTGGTAATCCAATGTTGATAGAACTAAATGGAACTTGGCTTCCAGCTCTAGAGTGAAGTGTGTTAAGGTTGTAAACTACACCTTGCATTGCTTGGCAAACTCTACGTTTTAGAATTTTGTTAACAACTTCATCATTCTTTCAGTCACCGCCTGTAGCTTTGATATCGGCGATGATTTTTCTACGTGTATTTGGAATAGTGATAGCAATATCATTATCAAAGTTAGGGTGTGATTGTCCACCAAACATATCGTTTTGACTTGCTTGTAGAGCAATACATAAAATTGCTCCAGCAGTTTCAATGGTTGTTGGGGGGTTAATAGTACCGTAACCAGTATTAAATCCTTTTTCAAGCAATCTTCTTGTTGGCAAGTGTAGACAGTTTGTTGTTAAGTTGTAACTATCTAAGTCGTGAATATAGTAGTCACCAACTTCATGGTGAGTAGCCATGTCTCTTGGCAAATGCTTTAAAAGCATGTGTCATTTGTTAGATTCAGAAGCAATTCTCAATAGCTTTGCTGAGAAGTTATTTCCTACGTTAGCATTATCTCTATCTGTTTCAATACCAATTTTGTAGATTGTGTTCATTAATCTACTTCCACGTTCACGCACTTTGTTACGTTGAACACGGTATGATTGATATTTTTTAGCTAAAGCTGTGTGGCCGTATTTTCTTAAGGTTGCAACAACCATGTCTTGAATTTCTTCAACTTCTACTGCATCTTTACCAGCTTTTTCAATTTGATTAACAACTTCGTCAGATACTTTAGTTAAATCGCCTTCTGCTAAAGCAATGTTACTTGCTACAGCGGCAGCAATAATAGCATCATGTATCTTACTTGAATTGAATTTGACTTCACGTCCATCTCTTTTAATTACTTTCATACTATTTACTTCCTTGATTTACTTTACTTATTGCGATATTGATTGGTGCACATAAACTTAGTTTAACGAATTCTATTGCTTTGCTAATTGGGTATTGTAGTGCATCTAATTCTTGTTTGGTCATTTTGCCCAACACATGGTCTATCACCGTGGCGTGTTGTGGGTGACCAATCCCAATTTTGAATCTTACAAACTTATCAGATCCTAGTTTAGCAATAATGTCTTTGATTCCATTATGGCCACCAGCAGACCCAGAGGTTCTTACTCTAAATTTGCCTGGTTCTAGGTCAAGATCGTCATGAATAACAATGATATCTTCAGGTTTGATCTTATAAAACTTGGCAACCTGACCTACACAATTACCTGAAAGGTTCATTAATGTTGTTGGTTTAATAAACATTACCTTTTGGTCATTGATAGTAGCCACAGTATAATCGCCGTCAAAACTATTCGATTCTATCTTAAGGCCTAAGTCTTTTAAGATTGCATCTAAGGTTATAAAACCTACATTATGACGGGAGTTTGAATATGGCTTGCCCACGTTACCAAGCCCTACCACGAGTTTCATTGTAAAAGTATTATATATAAATATAAAAAAATAAAAAATAAATATTATTTATTTTCTTAATTTTTATATTTGTTACTAAGAAAAGCAATAAAAAAACCCAGCTTTTGCTGAGTTTTTTAGAGTGATCACTCAATTATTCTGCTAATAGTTGACGTAATCAACGGAAGATTTCTCATCCATCTTCGCCCAATGAAGCAAAGTCATCTGCATGAGTTGCTAAATATTCTTGAATGTAGTCAAAACGAGAAAGTTTTAGGTGATCATATTCACTTAGAGGGAATCTGTCGCCTCTTACATATGACGCTTGACTCTTTTGAAGACGACGTTTAGTTACTTCTTTTACTTTATCAGCTGCAACTTTATCACCAGCTTTAGCTTTTTGTATATTCTTTTGGTGTTCTCTTTCCGCTTTAATTTCAGCATCAGATTTAGCCAACAAAGTTGTTTCAATGATGTTAAGAACAAGTAATCCAACATCCATTAGAATATCTGTTATGAAATATTCACCACCTGGGTCAAACTTGTTAAATGTTGGGTCAAACTTTTCAGGTAAAATTTCAAGTCTTTCAACATCTTTTAAGAATTCCTTGCAGTCATCGGTTTCAGCAAAGAATTGGTAATATGCTAATTTTGTTCTTGCAAGCTCAAAGTCTATTTTTTCGAATTTAATATATTTGCTGTCGAACTCTTTTTGGTCGTATTTACCATCATCATCGATATCTACATATAGTTGTTCATCTGCAGCAAATTGTTTAGCAAATTTGTCACCATATTTTGATTTAGATAACTTATCACATTGATCTTCTCAATGAAGCAATGGTTTAAAGTGATGTTTAGTGTAAATTGCGATAGTTGCACCACCAAGAGCAAGACCAGCTAATGTAACTGCCAATCCAATAGCAGATCTACCCTTGCTTGGATTTAGTGGAGTTCATAATTGGTAAATGAATGTAGCTAGATAGCTAAGTTGAGTGGCTTCATCTAAACATTTAGCACCAAGAATGATACCAGATGTTAGTTTCATTTCATCAAATCCATGATCAATATAAGTCTTTATAAAACCTTTAGCAGTTTTAAAAGCTAAACTTGAATTGTAGAAGAATTCTTTAGTGATTGGGAAATCGTGACAATCGAAATTTTCTGGAATATCATAACGACATGCTTGTCAAGGTTTGTTGAAAGTTTCGTTGTATGTAACAAACAATTTGTTTTTAACTACGTTTTTACCTTCATTTGCTCCATTTTTCTTTAGAACAGGGTTAGAAACAATTTCAACATTTGATTGAACATCCATGTAAGTAACGAATTTTTCACCTAAAGTGTATCCACTTTCGCTACCTTGTTCTTTTTTAGCGCCGGCAGAGTCTATGAATTCTTGGATTGTTTTGTAGTTTTGTCCACCATCTTCAGACATTAATAGTCCGGCTTTAGCTAATGAAGACATATGGATTTCTCCGGTTTTTTCGCCAATACCAATACCATCAAAGAATGGTTCATAAGCACACTTGCTTGTGTCGTAGTCTTCAGTAACATTTCATTTAAATGTTATGTTTTCAGCTTTATTCTTGTCGAAATAAACGCTTTGGATGTCAGCGTCTTCAGCTGCTGGTTCAACATATGCGTCGTAATCAGTGATTACTGGTTGCATATCATCCAAGATTTCACTAATAGGTTTAGATTCATCAATAGTGTTGCTAACAACATCTTTGCTCATTTTGTATAAGTGAGCAGTAGCTTCTTTAATAAGTTGTGGTTTGTTTTTGTAAATGTCAGCTTTAACTGCCGTTCAGTCAATACTTATACTACGAGCATTAGAGTATTGATCTTGGTTAATAGATTTAAGAATAGGGATAATTACATATTCAGGAACCATGTGGAAAGGATCAAAAACGTTGTCAACAGTTCCAGTTTCATTGTTGTGAATATTAAAGATTCTGCCCATGTAGCTAGAAATATCAGCTCCAGGACGGAAGTTAGGATCTTGCATTAGAACATTTAATCTGTTATCGCTGTAGTAGTATGGTTTTCCCGGTTTAGCTTGAATGTATTCAAATGAGTATTGGTGTAAGAACTCATTCAACTTTTCAATACCAGCCAATTTAGCGATTTCAGCGTTTGTGCTGTCGAATAATTGGAATAGTTTTGTTCTAGCAACTTCAATTGCTCCTAATGGGTCGTTTTCTCTATAACCTTGAGCTTCTAGTTTAGCTTTAAGTTGAGTGAAACGACTTGTTGCATCAGCTAAAATTTGTGTTTGCAAATATGGATCAATATCTACGTGTTGCATATACAAACCAAAAGATTGTTTGAAACCATTAAACATAGTATCAAGATCACTTCAAGAAGCACGAGTCACTCTCTTGATGTGTAGATTATATGCACGGTTAGCAAAATTTTTCAAACCAGTAGTTAAGGCTGTATAGTTAATATTAGTGTTACCTTTAACGCTGTAGGTATCAAAGAATTGCATTTGGTTTGAAAATGTATTTAATCTAGCATTAACAACCTCAGGATCTGTGATACCGTCTTGTTTTAACTTATTACGATAAGCACGATCAAGGTCCTTTCTCATATTTTGGTATGTTATTTCATCAACACCATACTTCTTATCCATTCAGTCTTCGTTAGCATGTTTGCCTGTTTTAGAACATGAAGAAAGAGCAGGAACGCAAACAGCACTAACTGTTGCCATTCCGGCAAGTGTAGATAACAATATTTTGTGATTCTTTTTCATAATTCACCCCTTCACTCGTATTATATATATAAATATTAAGTATTAATACATAAAAAAAATAATATTTGTATGAAATACAAAATATTATTCTTTAATTTCTGGTGGTTTTGGACCGGGGATTATTTGCCATTTACCCTGTTCTATTTCATCATAACTGAACCCTATTCTTTGAAGAAAATCAAGTCAACCTTCATATATTAATTCTGAATAAGGCAAGATAATTTGACCATTAGATGGTTTACCTGCAAAGGCATCTGTGCAGTCGGGTCCTAAATCCGGAATTGAATCTGGGTCTCATTGTGAAAAGTCAACAATATGCAGATTATTCATGTCGCCAAAGCTCATATAGTTGATATGTTCCATAGATCTAGGAATAACAACTTTTCCAAACGGTGTTCCGTCAAAAGCACGATCGCCAACCTCTACCACTTTGTGTTGTGGTTCTCACAAAGCATGTTCAAGAGAGCGACATTCTAGAAAAGCAGCAGAAGGAATCTTTTTTAGTATAAGTATTTTTTCCTCTTGTTTTTCTACACTGACAAATGTTAATTCTTCAGTATGTGGACCTAGATCTCTTAAATATGTGCAACCAGAGAAACAAGCTTCAGAAAGTTGTATTTGTTTTGCACAAGGTAAATAGACATTTTCCAAGTTTGAACAACTAGCTAAACAGTTTTTACCAAAGATGTAAAAATTATCATGAAAAGTGATTTTTTCTAAGGATCAACATGCAAAGAAAGCACCCTCTTGTAATTCAACAAACTCAGGAGAAAAACTAAAGCAAACATTTACAAGCGCTGTACATCCTGAGAAGGCATATTTTCCTATATTTACTAGAGCTGGACCGAACACCAATGAATAAGTAAGTTCTTCGTCACCTAGACGACAATTTTCAAATGCATTATCACCAATAGAAATGATTGATTTTGTTCAATTTGGGTCTAGAATATCACCTTGTCTTACATATATCTCAGACAAACTAATACATTCAGCAAAAGCATTGTAACCAACGTGTTTTGGGTATTGGTGGAAGATAACTTTTCTTAGGTATGCAGCATTGAAAAAGCATTGATCAGGAACAAAATCCATGAAGTCATTTAACTCAATAGATCCTGTTAAATTGTAGTTTTCAAAAAAGCATTCTTCTTGCAAAATAACCTTGTATTTTTCGTTGTTGAAAAGCACATAATTTGGTATGACTAAATCTTGAGCAATAAGATTTTCACTATTCTTATAAACTATCTCTTTTTCGGTTGGATAAATATCATAATCACGCATTGGCGCAAAGTGGCCTTGTTCTCTACCTTGTCAATCACTTCCATCAACGTTTCTAAGTACATTTGTTGGTGGTTCTGGATCGACATGACCTTGACAACTATATGCACAAAAACCTGCAGGAATTGTTCAACAACTTACTGCAATCGGTGCTAAAGCTTTTATCAACTTTTTGCTTCTCATATTAAATCCACTTTATGTTAAATACAATAGAACATCCCATTGATTCTGTAAGGGGATCATCACCTCTTAATGTAACAAGAGTCACTGTTTCAAAATCAGCTTCTTCTCCTGAAGGCATTTTTGATAGATCAAAAGAATAAAAGAAGTTGACGATGTACATTGGGCATTGATCAAACAACCTAGGTTCAGTTTCAATAACAGAAAAATTGCAAGTGAAAGCATTGGCAAATCTAGGATCAATATGACTATAGTCAACAGTGAATGTTAGATCTAGGTATTCATGTAATTTACGGTAACAAAGAATAGAAGTCATTTGTTGTGAATAAATATAGTTTCCACCACCAGAAGGGCAACATGCTGGTGCGTAATATACACCATCTGTTAATGATTTTGTTAAGGAATGAAGGTCGCCGGGTTTTGGGTCATAATTGAAAACTGCTGGTGATTTTTGTAATGGTGACAATCAAACATTAAAATCAATAACCAATTTTGGAGCTTCAACAGCCAAAATATCATCACATTTAAATGTAACAACTATTCTGTCGTGCAAATGTGTTGGGTTAATTACATCAAAATATGGAATTTTTTTAGTTGGAAATTCATCATTGTAATTAATTCAAAGAATTGGACAATAAGATTTTTCGATTGATTCACAATGGAATGTCATTGCTTTATTTTGACGTTCTCGAATAATTGGTTTAAAGTTAAATCATGATTCAAATTCAGGAGGTAAAATTTGACCAACAAACAAATCAATAGGTTTAGAAACATAATATAAATTTTTTTGAGCAACGTCTCTTACGATATCAACAGACTTAGTTGAATAATCACGTGATACATATGTTAGTTCATTGTTTTCAAAACCTAATAAATTAGTTTCTGATTCTGGAGCATCCGAAATTAAGAAAATTTTTAATGATGATTCGACAAGAGTTTGTCTATGTTTAGCATTGATAATAATAGAAACTGTTTTAGGAAATTTTGCAGTACTTGATACAGTTAACAATCCGTGTCTATTTATTCATATTTCTGGAGAAGGAGCGTCAACACTTCAATCATAATCTTCAGCTGTATCTATTGTTGCACCAACCAACACATATACTTGCATTTTGTTGCCAGGCATAATGTAGTTAAATTGTGTATATAACATTGTTTCTTCTTGCTCAGAGTAACTATTTACTATTTTGTTAATTGCACAACTAGACAAAGTTAAAACTGTTGGTATAGAAACCAACCCTGAAATGGTAAATAATTTTTTTAAAAATTTATTCATATTATTCATCTTCATATTCAATTTTTCAACCGTCTTCCGCACAACGTAAACCGTGACTCGTTAATGTTGTTATCCAATCAGCTTCATACTCTTGTTGTGAAGTTCTTAATTTAATAATTCCAGAAGGTTGTAAAACATTTAAAGAATATATTGAATCACAACAATCTGCAAATTGTCAAGGAGCACCAAAACTTTTTAAATCAAGAAGCTCTAGGCCATTAATTCCAAAAAATGCGCTAGATTTTATGCTTTTTTCAACTGGATATAATTTGATGCGACGTATTTTTGTGTTATAGAAAGCATATTGGCCTATTGATTGTACAGACGCAGGGATATCCAAAAAATCACTATTTAAAAGTGTGCAACCATAGAAGGCTCGTTCTCCAATCGCTGTTAGATGCTCAGGTAAATTTAATTCTCCTCTTAAATAACAGCATTGATAGAAGGCATCCTTTCCGATTGTATTTAATGATCTTGGGAACGCTAAATTACCGATTAAACCTGTGCAATTAGCAAATGCAGATTCACCGATATTTTCCAAACCATTATTTAAAGAAAGTAGTCAACGTAAACTTTCAGTTTGAACAAAAACATCATCAAATGCATTATTGTTTATTGTTTGAATTTCATCTGGCAATTTAATACTTTCATAGTAGTTAATAAAAGGTAAATCACGTTTTTTAATACCATTTAAAATTCGTTTATTTGTTGTAGAGAAGCAATCGTCTTCCATTACGTTTTCAGCATCTTGTGCATAGACATTTCAAAGATAACTATCAGGATAGCTTTCTTGTTGTGCTGTAGCCGCTAAACCAAAAGTTGTATCTAACACTCCAGCCCAAGCAATTTCATCTGCATCTGTTGAATCCGGATTGATAATTATTGTGCCTGTAGCAGAGATGTTTGATAAAGGTTTTTCGTTTGGCGCCTCTGCGTTAGTGCTTTCTAATAATGAGCTTTGATCATAATCAGTAACATCAATTAGAGAGAATTTTTTGCAATTATCAAAAGCAAACTTATTAATAACTTTTATTGTTTTACAAAGTTTAATTTTTGATAAATTTGTACAACCAGAAAAAGCATATTCGTCAATAGTACTAAATTGAGATTCGCAATTAGTAAAATCAACCGATGTTATGTTTGTACAATCTTGGAATGCTGACTTTCCTAAGGTAGCCAAAGATTTAGGTGGAGCGATAGTTCCATAAAAACCTGTACAACCGTTAAAAGCATTATTGCCAATAGTAGTTACTTCATCCCTAAACTTAACTCTCATTGGTGATGTGATTGCGTTTGTTCCACTAAAAGCATCAGCTGCTATTTCAGTAATTTGGGCGGTTTTTGAATGAGGCAAGACAAAAACATCATATTTAGATCAATCTACACCATCATTTGGACCTAAAATTTTAGTACCAGTTTCATCAATTTTAAAACAGCCTTCAACAGTTTCTTTTAATGATGAAATTTTAAAACCATCTAAACTTTGTCTTTTTAAAATTTCATCCCACTCTATATCATCAAAATAATCAAGACGCGCAGTTACTCTTCTTTGGGAAGGGTCTACATTTGTGCCTAAATCATAGAAAATTGAGTTATTAAAATACAACCAACGTGGTATTTCTAATTGATCACCAAATTCTAGATGTCCAATTCCTTTACATCCAGAAAAAGCATATGCTCCAACATTTACAAGTGATTGAGGAAAAACTAACATTCCCGAAAGCGAGTTACAATTTCTAAAAGCAAAATCACCAACTGTAGTTATGGTAGATGGTAAAGATAATGCTCCTGTTATTCTTTGGCAATCACAAAATGCTTCATTTTCAATAACTTCCAAATTAGGTGCATGTGTACCCAAATCTATATCGTTGGTAATACCATAACAACGAACAAAAGCCCTGCATCCAATTCTTTTTAATTGTGTGCACCCATCAAAGATGATAGTGTTAATATCACATGCATAACCATCAAATATACCATTAAATGCATCGTTAGCAATATAAACGACATCTTTTGGTATTTGTAATTTATGGTAGCCAAACAAGTCTTCAATTTTTACATATGGTTTAAAACCATACAGTGTTTTTTGATCTTGTTCGTCTTCTCTTACATCCAACAATCTTTCTGGAATGATATCGTCATCGTTTTTATTAATGTTAATTACATTGCTGTAAGACACGCATGCAGTAAAAACAGGTAAAGTTGATACCATAGGTATCAAAGTAGATAAAATATGAATTCTATTTTTTCTAGAAATCTTCATACAACAATTATATATTTTATATAATTTAGTTATGAAAAATAAATCAAAATATTTCGGTTTACTTTCATGCCTATTTATTCCTATGTCAATAGGAACTATTTTTAGTGTTTCTTCGTGCGGTCGAACAAACCCAAAACAAGACGATTGAATAACAGAGCCTTTAAATAAAACATATGAAAGTGAGATAGATAGCGAAAGAAAAGCGACTATTTATCTTTATGGTTTTGAATATAGTAAAGAAAAAGTTTCAATAGATGATTTAGTAGTTGAAACAACATTTGCAATTCCAGAATCAACAATCGATGTTAGTATTTTTGAACCACAACCAGACATTAATTCATTCAACCTAAAACTAGAAATTACTAATGCAGTTGCCGTTGAAAATTTAAATGGTAGTTTTAAATTCTTTATTGAAAAAGATGGACAAAAAACACAAATAAAAACAAAAGAATCAGTTTTCTACATTACATTATTTAAACACAGACATATTATTATTAATGAATCAACCGAATATGTACAACTAGTCAATGGAGAAGGAACTTTAAATTTTTCATTTGATTATCAAGGTGCTTTTGAACCTTCAAAGCTACAAGTAACAAACGATTTTGATGACAGAACGTTGACAACAGTTTTTGAATCAACCATCACCGAAATTACTAATGTAAAAATAAATGTTTCATTAGCTATTCATGGCGCTCTACCAAACACAGCTATCGGAACATTCCACTTTATATATGAATCAAAAGAGGTTGAATCTGAAGCATCACCAATAACTATTAATATGCTTGGCGAAACATGAATAGTTCAAACCTACAATGATATGGATGTTATTTATGATACAGGCACAGGTGGAGGAATAACGGGAGTTGTTATTAGAGGATTTAGCTTTAATGGGTTGACATCTGAATTTGAACCAGATGTTGATGTTTTAATAGATGATGATCCTCTTAAACCTGGTCGTAATGTGTCTGTTGAAGAATTTGATTTAGGCGCAAAAACATTAGCGGTTAAGTTTTATATGGATACTGCCGATTTTGTCAAAGCAAGAAAGGCTAAATTTATTTTCAATGTTCCTGGAAGATTTGAAGGTGAATATGAAAGACAATTAAAGTGTTGTATACCTGTTCCTGAACAATATGTAACCGTTTCACCTGAAGAGGTTGAAGGTCATATGAGATACAACCTAATTGGAATGTTGGACAAACCTTCAACAGACACGATTCCATACAATACATTGGTTATTCCTGACTCTGTTCAATGGATTCAACCATCTAGTTTGTTGGGATATTTTGCTCCTGGCAAATCTTGAGAAGGCGTGACATATCTAGATTTTTCACAAGCCGTAGGCTTAACCAACATTGAATATGATGCCTTTAATAACAATGTAAATTTGACTAGAGATGTAATATTACCACGAACAGTTAATCACATTGGAAGTAGGGCATTTGTTAATTGCAATATTGAATCTCTTTATATTCCAACAAATTTTCAATGACCAACAACTGTAGATTCTGAAGCATTCCAAGGATGTAAAAAGATTAATACGATTGACTTATCAGACTTTAAGTCAGTTCCAGATTGAATTAAAGTAGCAGACAATCATATCTTCAATGAGGTATCGCATGAAGGATCTGACAAGGGAATAATTTATATTAACGATCTTTCCCTTGAAGCAGAATGAAGACAATACTTATTAGATGCAGGATATGCGGGTATGGTCGGAGAATGACAATTTATTGAAAGGAAATAATATGAACAAATTTAAATTAATAAATGGAGCATGTATAGCAGCAGTTGGATTGGGAGCAATCATTCCTCCTGTTTGTATTCAATGTGTTAATTCGCAAAAAGAATTATTTAACATCACTGATGGTATTTTGTATGGTTTTAATAAATCATTATCACAAAAACAAATTAATAAGTTGTTAGAAGGACAAGATACACTAACCATTCCTTCTTATGTGACTAGAATTATGCCACAAGCGTTCTTTAACCCGAATGGTGATTATGATGTTGAAAGTTATTCATTTATTCCATCAAACATTAAGACACTAGATTTATCTAAGGTCAACAATCTTGCTTTTGTTGGTAAGCAAGCATTTTATTGCGCGCCTTTTGAAAATATTATATTTCCTCATGATATTTCAGTTGTTGAAGATTATGCTTTTGGTTATTGTGTAAATTTAAATTACATTGACTTATCACAATATAACAATTTTCCTTTGGTAGGTTGATCAAGTTTAGCTTGAAATTTTGGTCATGCTAAATCTGGTGTTATTTTAGTACAAAATGAAATAGCTAAAATTGAATGACAATATTATTTCTCAGTAAATAATGATTTTGTTTTTGGATCAGGACATTGAGTTATAGATGTACTTTCCTTCTCAAAAGTGTTTAATTTGAACGGAGACACAGTTGAAGGATTTAGTGATGAATTCCTAAAAGCAAGTGATTTTCAAAAGCGTGAATTTATTAGATCTATAAGTGGAGATGATTCGGTTTTATCTTTCCCAATTTACACAAATGGTCAAATAATTAAAAAGATTCTTCCTAATGCGTTCTATAACGAACAAACCGATTCATCTACAATACCATCATGAGTAAATGAATTATATTTTAGTGATGAACAAAAAATAGCTTCGATCGGATCAAAAGCATTTAAAAAAGCGCCTTTCAAACAAATTATTTTAAATAATGACATCAACGAAGTCGGAGAACTTGCTTTCCAAGACTGTCCAAATTTGTTATACATAGATGCATCAGATTTACATTTTGTACCTGAAAATTGAAGTACAGTAGACGGAACGTGATCAACTCAATCTATATATAACGGAACAATAAAAATTAAAATTCCAAATTATAAAGAAACGATTTTCGACTATTTCAGAAAATGTGGATTAAACAATTGATCAGAGGAAGTTTCATACAATCAACCTTTGAATATATATCACAATCTTTTGCTTGGATTTTATTATCCAGAACTTTCTGAAAAGGAAATTTCTCTTCTTCTAGATCCACAAGACACCAGAGATGTGCAATTAACAATCCCAAGAGAAGTTGTTGCAATCAACGATAGAGCATTCGCTATTGTGTCTCACCCAACTTATTGGTCTACAATCCCAACATGTGTTAAGAGGGTATCCTTTGAAGATGATAGTATGTGTGATTATATTGGCCTAGAAGCATTCCTAGATGCAAAATTTGAACACATTAATTTACCAAACCAATTAATAACTATTGGTGATATGGCGTTTATGCATTGTAGAAACTTAATTGATATTAATTTTCCTGCATCATTAGTTGAAGTAGGAAATCTTGGTTTCTACGGATGTAACACACTCACTTCAATTAAATTACCAACAACATTACAATCTATTGGTTTGCAAGCATTTAGATCTTGCTATAAGATAAAAAATATTGATATTTCAGACTTTCCAACAGATTGTACATCTGTACCTGTTGGATGATCAAAAATGGATGTATTTACAGACTTATGTCAAGATAGTGGTTGTACTATTACTGTTGCTAAAGGTACAACAGAAACAACAAAAGCAATGTGAAAGGAATATTTTATAACAGCAAGCGACTCAACAATGATCTTTGATAGTGATCATTGAAAAATTGTTGAACAACAATAAAAAATATGGCACGACTAAATATTTTAAAAGCTTTAATAATTGCTCCATTATCAATGGGGTTATTTAGTTGTGCAATTTCATGTGCAAAACCACAACCAGGTCCAACACCACCAGACCCACCACCACCTCCACCGCCAGAAGTTCCATATATTACAGCGCCTGATGATTTAGAACAATCTATTAATTTAGTAGATGGAGCTGGCTGTGCAATCTATGAAGGATTTAGATATTCAAATCTTGATATTGAAGACGAAGGCATATTCACTATCAACGCCCCTGGTTTTAATGAGGCATTTGATAAGATAGATTACCAAATTGGTATTGATAGTTTAGATACAGAAAACCAAACATTTAACGTTAAAGTAACGATAAATAATGGTAAGTTAATGGATAATGTAACTTCACGGTTCCATTTCTATTATGATGATGATGAAATAGAAGTAGATCAAACACCAATATTCCATTTATCATTAACTGGCGAAATGGGACAACCAAAAATTATTTATCCAGAAGAATATTCTGGTAATGTGCCTCTTTGTTCTGATACGGTTGCTTATGATATTCCAGGTTTTTCATACCGTGGTGTATCAAACCCAGAAAACATAATAATTCAACCAAATTTTGATGCATCAGGTGTATTTAAAGCAAAAATTATTAATTTAGATACTGACGAACAAACATTTGACGTCCATGTTAATGGTTATGATGTTACATCAAGATCATCAGACAATGCAATGAAATTTATATTAGATGAACAAGAACTTTTAGTTCCAGAACATGAACCAACCAGAACAACATATTATCCTGGTGGTTATCCTGATTTTAAAAAAGGAGATTCTGATTCGTGGATGAAGTTGTGTATTAATGCTAGGTTATATGGTTTTAAAGAGTTGCAAGACCTTTATCATATAGAAACTTTTATTGGCTTAACAAAAACGTTTGTTGATCAAAACGGTTTTGAATACACAGTTAGAGTTATAGGTGAAAACCATGACGACTTAATTGGTGAAACATTATATGAAGGAACAAAAGCTTGTTTAACTTTTGAAATGATTAATGTTGTATGTGGTATAGAAAAAGATGAAGAGGATCAACCAGTAAGAGTTACCAAATTTATACCTTTTGATGATACCCCAACATGAAATCATGCTTGACCTGAAAGCACATTAAGAGCATTCTTGAATAGTGATAATTATATTGATGGGTTTAGAGGAGCATATCTCCCAGATTGAATTTCTTTATACATTCCTCGTGTTAAAAAGAAAACATTATTATTGGATGGAACGGTTCAAGAAACAGAAGATTATGTTTTTGTTGAAAGTCCAGCTGAAATTGGAGCCAACCTAGATCCTGATGCATATTCTGACCCAAGTGTTTATCGCAAGGAAGGAACTGTTTATGAGTTTTATGGAGACCTTTATTCAAATGAGTCAGACGGAAGACGTGTAAAAACATCTGCATTGGACGGTAGTGGACAAAGATATTGATTACGTTCTGAAATCTGTGATCCAGATGAACCGCCGGAAGGAGAAAAAGGAAAAACTGGATGCTATATTGAAGGAGGATGGGTTGAAATGTGATATAAACATAATCCATACCAACAAAAAGGAGATAAGCAGAATTTTTGTGTAGCACCATGCTTCTGTATATAAGGAAATTATGATAAGAAAAAAATGATGAAAAGCATTAGCGTTATCAGGTAGTGCAGCGACACTCTCATTTTTGCCCATTGCTATTTCTTCATGTTTTGAAAAGAAACCTGAACCAACACCCGAAGAGGCAACTATAACATTGCCTTTAAAAGAAGTAACAACTATTGAACACGCTACACAAATGACAATATTTTGTAGTGATACAACAGTATTAGAACTTAGAGTTGGTATAAAGAATACTAAACCAGATTGTTTATCATTAGTTAGCGACACTATCCAAATGATTAATGGTGCCGGAACTATTGAATATATTATTGCAGATAGCATTACCAACCCAACACAAATACTTTTTGATCTTGATGTGGCAATTTTAAATCCAGTCGGAAGAACAGAAGTGACAACCTTTGATAAATGTTCAATTATATATGCTAATCAAATTCCTGATGATGATAAGATAGTATGCTCATCATTCTCAATAGATTACTCTAATACGCATGTTGAATCATTTAATTTCACATTCTATCAAGAACCAAAAAGTGATATTAAAGTAACCTTTAAAACAGAAGAACCTGAAGGTACTTTATGAATAGATAGTGAATCATATCAAGTTCAAAAAGATCCTAAACCAGAAGTTAATTTATGGTATTTAACAATACCTGTTCATTTAAACATTCGTCAATATAAAAGTAGAGCTTTTGCTTTTGACCTTGAATTACAATTTATAAATTCTCGTGGTATTAAACAAACAACAAAATATACAAATTTAATTGTTAATTTTATAGAAATTGACTCTGAAGAAGTTCCATTAGACTATTATGAGATAAACTCTGCCGGCAAGATTCTTGGAATATATGATTCTATTTCTGAGCAACAAATGAGTGGCTATACTGTAATGAGATTCCCCGAAGAAGCTGAATCAATAGACGGTAGCGCCTTTGATAGAGTTAGCCATTTTGGTAACATCAAGAAAATTATTATGCCAAAGGGTATTAAAACTATTGGAGTAGATGCATTTTCTGGTTGTACAAATTTATTTGAAATGGATTTGACAGACTATGGAGATAGAGGACCAACTTGATTCACTTATGGTTGTCCGCGAATGTTTGTTACAGAAAACATGAAGTTGAAATATGGATATCTATGAACAGGCGGAATTATCGATAAAGAAAGTTGAGATGTATATCCAACTAGTATGGGATTACCAACAGGTTGAAATGTATTCTGTGCAAACCAAGTAACGCCTAGAGAATTGTATGATATAGATGAAGC
>JAGHUK010000029.1 GCA_018064845.1 Candidatus Hennigella equi
TAATTAAACGAATTAGATTATTTGGTGTTGATCCTCACAATGTAATTCTTTCATTTAATGCAAATCAATTAAACTATTGACCAAAACAAATAGTTGAAAACTTATTAACATTGCAAGAACATAACGTTAGATATCTATTAGTCGATATCATAAGTTTATCTGCTTTAAAGAGACTAACTCCATATGGAATTATTCTTGATAAGTCTATTGTTAACTTAGCTAAAACAAAAGACTTTATTAAGAAGACAAAGTTAAATATTCTATAGGTAATTTATTAACATTTTAAAATGTTAATAAATATAATTAGATTATGTTAAATCAAACCTCTGACAATTTACTTTGAATTTGCATAACATTATTAGGTGTTATTATCATTTTTATTTGTCTAGCTATCATTTATTACTTTGCTAGAGTGGCTCATTTTAGTATTAAAAGAAAAAGAGATAAAAAATCTGATATCTTTAAAGACCGTAAGAAAAGAATTGTCAATGTAGATGAAGTATCTATGTTCATGACTAACTTAGCTACCGCTTTAGCTAGATTAAGTAGTAGTAAAGTTGGAGCATTAATTGTTTTTGAAAACAAAGATAACCTAGAAAAATATGTTCAATTAGGTAATAAAGTAGATAGTCCATTCTTCCCTGAATTTGTTTATTCTATCTTCTTTAATCATGAATCAGCTTTACATGATGGTGCCATGATTGTTAGAAACTTAAGAATCACATCTCTATCAAGTTATCTACCAGTAAGTAAGAGATTACTTCCTGTAAGATATGGATCTAGACATAGAGCAGCCTTTGGTATTGCTGAAAGAACAGATGCTTTAGCTTTTGTTGTGTCAGAAACAACAGGTATCATCAGCTTCATGAAAAGTCATGAACACATTACTCTTTCTAATGATAGTATGCAATTAGCTAATCAACTAGTAGATATCTTCTTTGATCACTATCATCCATTAATTAATGCTAGAACACCTATGGTGGTTCAAAAGATTAAAGAAAGATTAAACTAATAAGTTAAAATATATTTACTTATTAATGGAAACGTACTCAAGTGGTTAAGAGGACACCCTGCTAAGGTGTTAGATCGGGTTTCCGGTGCATGGGTTCGACTCCCATCGTTTCCGCCATTAAAAAAACTAGGTTTTCATGCCTAGTTTTTTCTTATATTAGGTTAAGCAATGCTTTAACTGTATCTACTTTCGGTTCAAATGGACTATATTGAATTCCTGCTATAGCTGGTACCATTAAACATCCAAAGCCTACAATAAAGCACACAATAGATACTAATCCACAAATCCAGAACATATAGTGATATAGTCTAGAACTTGCTACTTGGTTTATTCCTATAAATCATGCAGTAACTAAATAGATTAATGGAATAATGCAAGGGAAAATGCTAATTCAAGCAAATACTAATCCTGCTTTTAATGGTCCTTGTACTTCAGGTAGTGGAACTGGTCCGTCACCAGCTACACCTTTATATCTTGTTAAGAAACCAATAAGTATAGATGAAACAGCAATAATGATTAACATAACCGTTAATTCAATAATTCATGTTCTTCTAAGACCTTGCTTAGATCTTAACATGATAGAAACTTTTTCACCAAATTTAGTCTTAGCAGCTTTTTCAGATCTTCTTGTTTTGCTAAATCTTTCAAAGTTAATCTTTTCTGCTGCTGCTTTTTCTACTACCTTAGCATCAACATCTAATTTAACTTCTGGAGCTTGGTTTTGTTCTGGTTGTTTAACTGTATTACCAAAAGAACCTAAGTTCTTGTTAATATCATCATGACCAGCTGAACCAAATTCAGCTTTTTCTTCTTTGGCTTTTTTGGTTAATAGATCAATATCTTCATTTGATCCATTAACATTATTTTCCTTTTTGTCATCCATGGTTTTTTTATTATACCTAATAAATAGATAATATATATTTTTTTAATATAAATTTGTTTTGTTATATACTTAATGGTATTACAACATTACTAATATATGTTTACATATATCAATGTTGTGTATTAAGGAGAAAAAAATGAAAAAGAATAGAAAACTTGTTGCATCATCTATTGCTGGTTTATCCACATTTAGTATTGTTGCACCAATCGCATTAATCGCATCAAGTTGCTCATGTTCATGTAGCAATGGTGGTGAAAGTGTTCTTAATGGTGTATACACACCATCATTTAACACATTCACTAACGACCCATTAGCAGCACCAAAAATCAATGTAACTACTGGTGAAAATGAATATCTAAAAGCAGCTTCTCAAAATAAAAAGATGCCTTATGAAGAATACAAGTGAATGTGATCTTGTATTGCTGAATACATGAAATATGGTCTTGGAATGATACCTGAACAAGGTTTACCAGACGGCATGGTTAAAATTGAAAATCTTAATGTTAAATTATCTAATTTCAAGTTTACTAATGTTAAAGAAAACAGAGCTAGCTATAGCGTAGCTGGTCTAATTGACATATCATTAGATGTAGACTCATCTAAATTTGAAGAATGACCAGAAGAATATAAATGAATGAAGACTCTAACTGGTCATGTTAAATTAGGATGAGACCATAAAGTAACAAACATGCCATTAGGTGTGTTTGATATTGGAACATCAAACATTAAGAATGCATTCAATGCTACACTTGGCAATAGATTTGGCGAACAAGGTCTAGAAGATTTACCTTGATTTGATAAAACATTATGATTTATTGCACCAGATATGAGTCAAGTTGCATTCAATGACCCATCATGACGTTTAGACTACAACTTCATGGTAGACGCAGATGTTGAATTAAATGATACTAAGATTGTTAATGGAGCAAATAATTACAATTTCAAATTTGACAAGACAATGGCTGGTACTATTGAAGCTATTGTTGAATCAATGTCTCAATCAAAACGTTCAGAACTTATTGCTTATGTTATTGAAAGATTTATTCCACTAGCTGCTGGATGAATGTCTTACTATCTATGTAACACTCAACATTATGACCACATTGTTGGTATTGGTGATGGTTTAGGATGACAAACATACCATGAATCAAACATTGCTTACACTAGATTAATGCAACCTGCATTATATAAATATGAATTGGCTGATCCGCTAGACAAATCAGTGCCAGTAGATGACCAAATGATGACATTTGTTGTTGGTTTAAAAGCTGGAGACATACTAGAAAATTTGATGAAAAAACAAATTCCATTTACTGTTGTGTCAAGTGTTGATTGTAAAGCAAAAGTTGTTAAAGATGAAAAAGGAACATACTTCTTAAATACAACATATGACTGAGCTAATGGTATGCAATATAATAGACCCGAATATGGACACACAACTGCTGATGAACCAAATGGTCCTGCAGCCCTTATCCCAATAGTAATGACTAAGAAATGAGTTTCATTTGGTGAACCATTTATTTTAGCAGAAGGAAAAAACTTCTGAGATTCATATCCTGCTCATAATGGACAAGAAGGCGACAATACATTACAAACTATTGATGCCATGGGAGCAGACCAAGGTTTAACTACATTAACATTTGGTGTATCTAAAGTAGTTTATGATGACATTAAATCATCAAACAAACCAGATGATTACAAAATTGTTGTTAAACCTGAAGGTGAAGTTGCAGGACAAGCTTTAGCATCTATGATTGGTGAATGAAAACCAAGAGAAGTAGAAGATCAATACTATATTGATGTTCCTGTTGGTGTTGAAGCATGAGACAGTAGCGCTGAAGCAGGTGCAACAAGCGCTCCATTCTATATTTCTCTAACTGTGGCAAAAGAAGGCTACACATCAACTTTAAAATCTGGTTTATTCCAACTTGTTAAAGGAAACCCTATT
>JAGHUK010000038.1 GCA_018064845.1 Candidatus Hennigella equi
TGTTGTCTTTTTCATAATAAATAAAATGTTTATTTATTATAGTATAAAATTAATAATATTATTATGGAAAAAATTATTAAGTTAGAAAACATCTATCCTGATCTATCAAAAGCTAGATCTCGTGGTTCTAAAGCAATAAAATATCTAAATAATTTATTCGAATTAACTTCAGCTCAAAAAAAGCTCGGTTTAAAGAAAACATTTTTTGTTCGTACTTACGGTTGCCAAGCCAATGAAAGAGATAGTGAAACCATAAAAGGAATTTTAACTGCTATGGGTTTTGTTCAATCAAATGATTGAAAAAAAGCTAATTTAGTAATACTAAACACTTGTGCAATTAGACAAAATGCAGAAGATAAAGCGTTTGGGATGTTAGGTGCATTAAAAGCCTTAAAGCGTAAAAATAAAGATTTAGTATTTGGTCTATGTGGTTGTATGCCACAACAAGAAAAAACAATTAAAGAAGTTGGACATTTCTTTAAAGAAATAAATTTTATTTTTGGAACACACAATATATATGAATTGCCAGCAATTCTTGAAAATGTTTACAAATATAAGAAGCAAGTAATTAGAGTTTATAGCCATGAAGGTGATGTAATTGAAAACCTTCCTGATTATCGTGAAAACAAACATAAAGCTCTTGTAAACATCATGTATGGATGTGACCATTTCTGTTCATATTGTATAGTTCCATATACAAGAGGAACAATAAGATCAAGAGATTCATTAGCCATTATTAAAGAAGTCCTAACTCTTAAGAAATTAGGTTATAAGGACATAACATTATTAGGGCAAAACGTTAACTCCTACGGTATAGATTTGGGTGGTAAATATCGTTTTGTTAATTTGCTAGAAGATGTGGCAAAAACAGGAATAAAACGTATTAGATTTGCAACAAGCAATCCATGAAATTTCGATGAAGAAATAATAGATGTAATGGCTAAATATCCAAACTTAATGGCATATATTCATTTACCTATCCAATCAGGTTCAGAAGCTATTTTAAAAAAGATGAACCGTGGAATGAAAATTAATACTTATTTATCTTTGATAAAAAAGATAAGAAAACAAATTAAAAATTGTACTATTTCTACTGATTTAATTGTTGGTTTTCCTAACGAGTCAGATAAAGACTTTAAGCAAACAATTAAGCTTTACAAAAAGGTTAAATTTGACAATGCTTATACCTTCATTTACTCACCTAGAATCGGCACTCCTGCAGCCTCTGTAGTTGATAAAATTGATTTAAAAACTAAACAAAAACGTTTAACAAAATTAAATGAACTAGTAAGAAAATATTCTAAATGAAACAACAATAAATATATTGGCAAAACACTAGAAGTATTAGTTGATGGAAAAAGTAAGACAGATACTAACACATTAACAGGTTATAGTCATAACTGAAAAGTAATTAACTTTACTGGTAATGCTAAACCTGGTGACTTTGTCAAAGTCAAAATAACTGGCTCAAGCTTATTTAGTCTAAATGGCAAACAAGTAAAATAAAAAATTGGGAAAATCCCCAATTCTTTTTTTCAAGCTCTTTAATTACATTGTGTGGTGTTGAGCTCTTGAAGCACAACTGAAACCTGCAATATAACCAATAGTTACAATTAAAGGCATGAAGATTCATAATCAATTTGCAATGTCGCCTTCAGGAATGATTGGGTTAGCTTTAGGGTAAGACATTAATAATCCTACGATAATTGGAGCTAATACCAAAGCGAATGAAATGATTAATCCAATTCTAATCATAGCAGGTGATGTTTTGTTTTTAACTGTTCCTGCTGTTAAGAATAAGATAACGTTTAGAATTATTCAGATAACTGATAATGCTAAAATAATAATATTTAGTATTCCATTAACTTTTGCATAATCAAAGGCTGTAATTGGTTTTACATAATTAACAATTCCCATGATAAATTGAGCTACTGGAATAAGCAAAATGAATAAACTTGATCATTTTAATCATTTAGCCATTTTTGCATATGTACTTGTTGAATTTGCCATGTGTGGTGTCCTTTCTTATATATGTATATTATAAATTAATAAATCATTATGCAGTATGTTTTGATCTTATAAATGCTATTTATATGACCAAACAATCTTGTTAATGTTTTTGTTTAAAGCAACAAATTTCTTCTCATATTCTGTTTGAACATTATCTTTATTAAATTTATTTTTAATGTTTTTATAGAGATTTGTAGTTTTATAAATTACTTTCACATCTTTCCTAGATTCTAAAACTTCTAGGGAATATTGATAAAGACCATCATTATCAGTTTTAAATTCAACTTGTCCATCATCTTTTAAAATCTTTTTATATAAATCTAGAAAAGTTGGAGAAGTTAAACGTCTTTTAGCATGTCTCTTCTTAGGCCATGGATCACTAAAGTTAAGGTACAATCTAGAAATTGCATGTTTTAATTTATTACAATCTATATCTTTAGCATCAGCACAAGTAAACAATAAATTGTTAACCTGTAGTTTATTTCTTTCAATTTTCTTCAATGCTTTTAAGATAACTGTTGAATATTTTTCAATACCTAAATAAAAAACATCCTTGTGATTTAAAGCATTATTTATTAAGAAATCACCTTTACCGCAACCAATTTCTAAATTTATTTGTTTTTTAGTTAATTTAAAATCATCTAACTCAACATAGTTAGAGTATTTCTTTATTAGTTCTGGAGCATTAATGTTTGTTCTTAATCTTCCCATAATTAAATCTTGGATTTAAAGTTGCGCTTCATTTTTAAGTTAGTTAAGAAATCTTCATTACACAAAACGTCGGCCAAGTCACTAGAAACATAACCTTTTGAAGCTAGTCTACTAAATCTACTTAAATTATTAAATGCTGTTTTTTTATCTAATTTAATATCAGCAATGTCATATGGTAATAATTCTGCTAAGTCGGAAATAAAGTTTTTTATTCCTAAATATATCTTTTCTAATTGCTTGATATGTTTAGTGCTATATGGACAAGGTTGTAAAATAGGTTTGTTTCCATTCATTCTAATGAATTGTCCATATGGTGCCGTTAAGAAAGGTTCTAAAGTCTTTCTAAAAATAAATCATTTATGTAAATCTATTGATGGACCAAAACAACATCTTGAAACCATATTATGTCTTCATGGTTTATTAAATGGTGGTTTATAAAAATACAAGCCATCAAAATTTGTTCTTAGTAGTTTGTTTAAGTAATATTGGATTGTACCAATATATCCTAAATCAATGATAATTGCATTCTTCTTAACATTCTTTTTAACATAAGCAAGATAGTCTTTTCTATCCTTTTTAAACTTATCTAAAATTTTATCTTTATATTTGTGAGCTATCTTTTTAACTCAATAATTCTTATTGGCGTAGTTTACATATCTATCGTCTTTATCGTCGATAGTAATACCAAAACGATTTGAAAAGAAATCTTTTAAATGTCCTTGGAATGTTTTTAATGATGTGATCTCTTTTAGATCCTCGAAGGATGTTACATTGGCACATGCAACTGTTGTTCTAGATGTAAAAAGATAACAATATTTATTTTTTGGATAGTTTTTAGAATTTTCTAAAATATCTTCATATATTTTTTGCAAATAGTAACCATCTCTTGAAAAGAAAACTAATTGCTTATTCTTTATATATGGTTTCATTCAGTTAAAGAATGTTAAAAACATTGGGCCTAATACTGAATATCCATATTTATAAGTTGTATCACAAGGGTTTTTTGTTTTGTAAGGGTTATTAAATAAGCACTTGTTATAAATTAAACCTTGAATAATTTTGGAAGTTATATCATTCTTATCATTTAAATATTTAGATTCTGATGCTAATTTATATGAAGATGACAATTTAATTGATGCTTGGTGATAGTGCTTTGGTCAGAATCTATCACTAAGGTAATTGTCACCTATGTGAATTGACTTACCTTTATTAACTGCATAATATTTTTTTCATAATGAACCAGTTAACTTCTTACCATGTCCTTCGCACGAAACAAATATGTCACTTCATCCTTTATAGCCACACTTAGATAAAATCCTAATAATGATATCTTTTGTGTAATACATATCAGAGATGATAATAATTTTTTGTTTTCTTGCTAGAATCGCATTATACAAATCTCTAATTTTGTATCTAGGAATAACGAATTTTAAATCTGTTTCAATTTCTAATTTTTTAATTTCATTAAGTTCTTTATTAGTAAATCTAGAAATTTTAGCTAACTCATTATAAATTTGATCAAGCGTATAGTCAATGTGATAATTTTTTCTTACTAGTCTATTTCTAGCTTTCTTTCTTAACTTGTAGAAATAATGTAAAGGACTATGATATTTTTGAGAAACAAGCACATCAACTAAATGTAAAATATCATTACCTTTTCTAATCTTTCTGGTAACTAATGTATCAAAACAATCAAATGTTACAATTTGATATTTCTTACATACTTCTAATATTTTTTCATTATTTCACTTTACCATAAGTCTCTATAAACATATTAAAGCAAATAGCTAATGATGATAAATAAAGTTTACCACTTTTTTTACTGATAATATTTCTTACTTGTTCAAATGTTAATCATTTATTGTATGATACATCTTCAAAAATAGACCCATCACCTTGTTGTTTCTTTACTAATTTTGCAGATGTAACATCTACTAAGAAACAAAAGACAGTTTCATTCATTTGTGTTGTAGAAACAAACTTAGTCGATGAAACAATTTGCTTTTTACTAATTTTTAAATTAGCTTCTTCATAAACTTCATTAATAACATTTTCAGATGGAGTTTGATTCTGTTCTATAGAACCGGTGATAGGGCAAGCAAAACAATCATCTCATTTAAAATGTTTTATTGTATTAACAACTGGTAATGGTTGATATCTGATTAAAAATGAAAATTTGCCTTTAACTTTCTTGAAACATAAAACTGCAGTTGAATTTACACCACGTCGTTGAGCATAAATAAAACCTTGTTTGGTTTTAAATAATGATAGGTATTTAGTTTTATGTAATAGTTTACTCATTGTTTGTTCCTGATCCCATTAATAATCTATTGATTAACAATTTTAGCTTAGGGTTAAAATCAAACATTTCAACTGTTCGTTTTAAGTCCTCAAATAATGTTGGAACATTACTAAAGTATTCTAACAATATTGCAAAATCATAGAAATCAAGGAATTGTTTTTTCGCTCTAAAAACATCATTGTAGTTATTTACCATTTGTTGATCTTGCAAATTTAACATATTTACAAAGATAACATTGTTATGAGTAATCAAGTTTCTTAATGATAGGAAATTATTTATTAAATCATCAAATGCAGAAACTTTGTTTGGTGATAATCTAAAAAATTTAACAACCTTTTTCTTCAATTGATCATTTAATGCAAAGTAAACTAAAACGGTCGTAGAAAATGTTCAAGTTAAACATAAAGCATCTAATGGACATGTTTTTCATTTTAGATATAAATTGTTTCTTGAAACGTTTTCATAGCTATTTGTGTTAGGGTTGATGTGAGCATATTTTGTCATCTTATTAACTAGTTGTTCAAAACCAACACCACATAAACTTGATGAAGCATTAGTAAAAATTTGATGTTTTAAGAATTCTTTATCTCTTGCGAACATACAACCATCATATATTCTATATGTGTCTTCAATAATGTAAGCTATTTGAGTGCTTAATCTCTTTTCAATTTCCAACAAATGATCTAGAAATAGAATAGATATCTTCTTGTCTAATTCATAAAGATTTAATAAATCATCTGTTGTAATTTGTAAGTGATCAAAATTATGTTGTTCTAATAATTTCAAATATGGTTTCATTACACGGTTATAGTTACCATTAACTATATATTTTGTCAACCGTTTAACATCAGAGATAATTATCCCTTTGGATTGAATGTGGGATAACAACCTGTTTAAAATAGTATCATTCATAGTTTCATTATATACCATTATAAATACATACATAAATGTATGTATTTAGTTATAATTAACTTTAGGAGTTATTATGATTAGACTCGAAACAAAATATACAAAGAGAATTATTACTGATAATATTCTTAAATCAATTTATCAACCAAGAATTAATCGTATCGTCAGAAGATTAAAAAGAAAATCTGCTGTGGGTGTTGAAATGACTGGTTGAATTAAATATGTTCAAAACTACGACAAAAAAGAACTTAAAGATATGCTTCGTGTAGCAAGAGAGTGAAAGAAGAAACAAGTTAAAAAGGTCATAGTGATAGGAATTGGTGGAAGTTATCTTGGAATTAAAGCTGGAATGAATATGCTTCGTTCTGATTTTAACAACAAAGGTATTCAAGTTTTCTTTGCTCATAATATGAATAATAATTACTTGCTTGAATTATTAAATAGTGTTGGTAGAGAACAATTTGGAATTATTGTTATTTCTAAATCTGGAACAACATTAGAACCAGCTATTGCTTTTAACTTGTTCTATAAACGTCTAATTAGAAATGTTGGTAGAGCAAAAGCAAATCAATTAGTAGTAACAGTTACTGATAAAGTAAAAGGTAACTTTGCTAAGGCATCAAAGGAATATGGCTGAGCTAAGTTTATTATTCCATCAAACATTGGTGGTAGATATTCTGCTCTAACACCTGCTGGAATGTTCTTGTTTATCTTACTTGGATTTAATTATCGTGCAATTATTAAAGGTGCAAAAGATGCATCTAAACATTTAATCAATCCTGATCTAGATAAGAATGATGCATTTAGATATGCATGTTATAGAAACTACTTTAGAACTTTTCATCGCTATGCTATTGAAAATTTTGTTGTTTATGATCCAGGATTATCTATGATCTCTGAAGTTTGAAAACAATTATTTGGTGAGTCTGAAGGTAAAGACCATAAAGCACTTTACCCATCAACTTCATTGTTTACAACAGATTTACACTCAATGGGACAATATCTACAAGAAGGTACAAGAAACTTCTTTGAAACTACTTTATATATTAAAAGACCTCTTCGTGACGTCCGTTTATCTATGATAAGTGACAATTTAAAATATTTAAATGGTAAAAAATTATCTTACATCAACGAAATCGCAATGTTATCTACAGTTCATGCTCATTATGAAGATGGAAAGACAAAGAATCTAATTATCTATGTAGATAAACAAGATGCATACCATTTTGGATATCTATATATGTGATTATGTTTTGCTGCAATGGCAAGTGCGTATCTATTAAGATTAAACCCATTTGACCAACCTGGTGTTGAAGTTTATAAGCAAAGGATTGCTAATATCTTAAAGAATAAATAATTAGTATAATATATAAGTATTAGGAGAAAATATGGCAAAAGTTGAATATTGCGTAATTGGTTATGGTAGATTTGGTGGACAAGTTGCCGACCAATTAAACGAATTAGGAAAAAGAGTTATGGTCATTGAAGGTGACACTAACGTTTGTGATAAAATATCTAGATTACACGAAATTGTTATTAAAGCAGATGCAACAGATATTAATGCTTTATCTGACTGTGGTGTTAAGAATGTTAAAAACATTATCGTTGGAACAAGTAGTGTTGAAAACTCTATTATGATCTGTGCCAACTTAAGACAATTAGGTTGTGAAAACGTTATTGCTCGTGCTAAAAACCAAACTCACGAACGTGTTTTAAAAACTATGGGTATTACAAACGTAATCACTCCAGAAACTGAAGTAGCTAATAAGTTAGCTATTCAATTAGTTTATAACTTAGGTGCTGATATTACAGCTATTAACAAAGAAATTTGTTGAGTTAAGTCTGTTGTAACAAACCCAGATTTATTACATAAGAATATCTTCAACTTAGGTATGAAGGAAAAACTTGATACTATCATTATTTCTTTGCAAAGAAAAGATGAAATTATTTTCCCTATTAAGCAAAACACTCAATTTAAAATTGGTGATATCGTAAGTGTTGTTTGTCCAAACAAGAACTTAAAGAAAGTTATTAACTTCTTATCTCCAAGTAAGTAGAAAAAAAGAAAATAGGCATTTAGCCTATTTTTTATTTATAAAATCTTGAACTGCTCTATATAGAATCTTTGATTCTTCTAATTCCATGGTTAAGATATGGTATCCTGTTGGAATCTTTAAATAATGATATTCATCTGCAACCATTTCCATTTTTTTAATGTGTTTTTTAGTCATTAGAGCGTCTTGACCGGTTTGAACATACAAGAAGTTATACTTTCAGTTTCTTGCGTTTCTAATCATAAATTTATATGATGGTCTCATAAATCTTCACACCGCTAGAGTTAACTTTGTACTATTCTTTACTTGAGGCGTCATTGCCATAGCTCTAATTAACAATCTGTTTCGTGTTAATAGCTCGTAATGAGATTGCTCTAATGGTAATTGTAAATTAACATTAGTGAATATCGTTACAAGTTCTCTTCATGCAAACTGTCATGTTTGTCATGCTGTCTTCTTAAAAGGAGAATGAGGCGTTGTTGGCATATTTCAATTAATGACACCAGCAATTTTATTTTTATATTTTTTCAAATATAAGAAGTTAATAGCGCAACCTCAACTTTCGCCTAATAAATATATTTTACGGTTTGGAAATTGTTGTGTTGCTCAATCAACCACACTATCTAACTCATATAAATATTTCTTTTTGTATTGACTTGGTTTGTTTTTATTATCGCCATGTCCCATTTTATCGTATGTTACAAAGTAATGGTTGTCATAAATAGGGTTGTTCATGTAAAGATTAAATGAGTTTGTACCACCTAATCCACAAGAATAAACAAATACACATGTGTCGGTAGTGATACTTAATGGCGTCACATATGCAACAGGAATAGGTTGAGCAAATTTTTTGCTCAATATATCATATTTATTTATTCTTTCTTGCTCAAATTTATTCATGATCTAATTTATTCGCTAATTCTAATGCTTGTTTAATAGCATCATCCATGTCAAAATATTTATATTGACTTAATCTACCTAAAGGGTAGAAGTTTGGATACTTCTTAAATTCACTAGC
>JAGHUK010000014.1 GCA_018064845.1 Candidatus Hennigella equi
GTTCCAGCCCACGATTTACTTCAATAATAATCTTGAGCAAAAACATCAAGATTCTCTTGTAATTTACTACAGTAAATGTCATGTACTTCTTTTACTCTATATTTTCTTGCTTCAGGTTCAAAACGATCAATTAGCGGATAATATCTATTAGTCAAGTCGAAAGAATGATTAGCAGCAGTCTTGGGACCACATGAGGATAAACTCATTGGTAACAATGAAGCACCAACCAAACCAACACAAGCTATAGGCATTAGCTTAGTTTTTAATTTCATAATGTCTCCTTTTATGTTTTCTATGAAAACATAAAACATATTATATATTATTAAAATAAAAATTACCCAATGGTAATTTTTACATAAGTTCAACGTAAATGGCAACGTGCTTTAATCCAGTATGACTAACAACAATTGTTGGAAAAGACACTAAATCATATGGAATTTGCCCATAATGCTTAGTATAAGCATTTAGATAATTTTGTTTGGTTTGTTCGTCACCAAACGGAACAAAAACAATCGATTTAACTATCTTTTTGTTCTTGTATTTTTCAGCAATTTGTTTATCTAGAATTTGGAATAATTCTTCATATTCTTTGACTTTGTCAAAGTTAGTTAAACCATTTTGGTCAAATAGAATAACTGGCTTGATTTTAAATAACTTAGCAATCGCTGCTTTAATACCACTTACTCTTCCGCCTTTTTTAAGTTGTTCTAAATCTTCAACCATTAAAAAACCAACACGATTTGGAATAACTTTTTCATCCACAAACTTTTGAACATTTGCTTCAGTTGCTTCATTTGATTTTAAGAAGTTTTTGACTTCGTCAATTGTTCAAGCAAAGCTATAACCAATATCACAAGTCATTACAACATTTAGATTTGGAAAATCATCTTTAACCATTCTTCATGAGTTGATGTTTCCAGACAAGTTTTTATGAATTGGAAAAACAAAAACTTGATCATATTTGCTACACATTTCTTGTGCAATCTTAAACATATCTGGCATTGATGCTTGTGACGTTTTGATTGATGTTTCCTTGCTATTTAGCGCATTAGCTAAATCGTTTTCATGAAAATCAATTCCATCTTTGAAAGTTTTAATATCACTACCATTTTGAATAGTAACACCTAATGGAACAACCTTAACATCATCAAATTGACCATCTTTTAAATTGGAAGATGAATCGACAATAAAGCCAATTTTTTTATTATTTAAGCCTATCATAATTAAGTTATAATTTTTCTATTATGCTAAACATATTTTACCAAAATAAAACACTAGATGATACATTAATTATTAATGTATCATCAGCTCAACCAACTGATGTTAGAACAAATGGAGATTTCACGACAGGATATGTCGGTGACAAAATTTGCTTTATGAATATTAAAAATATTTCTAAAAAAATTGATTCAACATTCATAGCAAATGGAATATGATTTCCTTCTGAAAATCTATTAAATCATCTTAAATCAATTACAGGATATAACTGAGCACCTCATTTTGACAACGGATTTAAAGTGGGAAAAATTCTTAAATGTGATGAAGTTCCTGGAACACATTTACATAAATGTATTGTTGATATTAAAGACAAACAATTAGATATTGTGTGTGGAGCACCAAACGCAAGGACAGGTCTTATTGTAGTTGTAGCAACAAATGGAACAATGCTACCATCAGGCAAACAAATAATAACTGGACAATTACTAGGAAACAAATCTGAAGGAATGCTTTGTAGTTATAGAGAATTAGGTATTGAAAAAGAATCTAAGGGAATAATTGAATTACCTGAAGATTATAGAATCGGTTCATATTTTACTGAAGCATACGCAAATGGCAAAAAATAAAAGAGCATAAGCTCTTTTTTATTTTCCTACACAGAAGTTAGCAAATAGTTTATCTAAGAAATCTAAATCACCATTTCCAACCAATTCATTAAGTGAATCATAACATTGATGTAGATGTTCAACTAGCAAGTCAATTGGTTGTCTCTCCTTTGCTTTATCAATCACTTTATCAATTTGGTCAATTGCTTTTGCTAAAGATCCAATTTGATCGGCAGACTGTAGGTAAGCCATATCTGTTTTGTTAAGGTCTTTAGATTTAACGTTCTTGACAATTAAATCCATTAAAACATTAACTTTAGATTTCTTACAGCTAAATAGTAAACCTTGAGATTTATTTTTTCTTGGTAAATCAGATTTATTTAAAATCACTATGTGATTTTTAGATTTAATTTTTTTGATTAATGCTTCTTCATTCTTTGAATTCTTTTTAGAAGCATCAAGAACTAATAAAACCAAATCAGCTTTTTTAAGTTCTTGATAAGTTTTTTTAATCCCTAAAGCTTCAACGACATTAGCTTTAGATCTAATTCCAGCAGTATCAATAAAGTTAAATGTTAGATCCTTGTAATTTATTCTTCCTTCAACGATATCTCTAGTTGTACCAGGAATATTTGAAACAATTGCTTTGTTCTCATGTAATAGTTTATTCAATAAACTAGATTTACCAACGTTTGGTTCACCTATTAAAGCAATATTAAATCCTTGCGTTAGTTTACAAGAAAGTTGTGAGTATTCATGTAATTCTCTCAGTTGCTTATTTAATTGCGTTAGCTTTTGAACAAGAACTTTATTTGTAACATTATCTACTCCATCATATTCTGGATAGTCAATGTTAACTTCTATCGAACCAATTAACTTAAATAGTTCTTCAATAAAACTTTGAATCTTCTTAGTTAATTTGTTGTTTAGGGAGTTTTGAGCAAGTTTTAACGAAGTTAAATTGGTTGCATTAATGGTATTGTTAATACCATAAGCATTAATTAAATTAATTTTTCCATTTAATAATGCACGTTGTGTAAATTCACCACGTTTAGCATAAGTTGCACCAGCTTTAACTAACAACTCAATTATCTTGCTTGCAATGAATAAACCACCATGACAATTTATTTCAACTATGTTTTCACCTGTATAGGATTTAGGTGCAACATATTTCATTACTAATACATCATCAATAGGAGATTTGTCTGTATCTAAAATGGTTGTATGTTGGATAGAAAAGCCAACCTTACTGATTTTTTGTTTAGATATTTTATTAATAATTTTGAAAGCATCATCACCAGAAACTCTAATTATGTGAATAGCACAATTAAGTGGTGCTGTTGCTAAAGCAACGATAGTTTTCATTATTTTCTTACTCCTACTAATAAATTATAAATTTGACTATAGATTAATGCTTTAGGACTATTCAAATATAGATTGTCTTGTAAATCAATAACTTTATGTGCGATTTGTGGATACGCATTTTTGCATATTTCCAAAAATAAATTAATATCAATATATTCTAGCTTTCTAAATAATGCTAATCCTTGATTAGCAAAATTTAATCCGTCAGGGCTAGCTAACTTACGTATTAAATCATAATACTCGATGAATTTATCATAATAAGTTTTTAAACTATCTAACTCATGAAAACATTTCTTCACTAATTGTTTTTGTGATGTAGAAAGATCTTTTGAATTTAAATATTGGTCTACTGCTTGTTCATCTTTTGGTAGATAAATACTAAAGCATCGACTTCTAATTGTAGGAATAACAGCATTATAGTTTCTTGTTGTGAAGATAGCATAAACACCTTTAGGTGGCTCTTCTACAAACTTTAATAAACTATTTAAAATTGACTTTGATGCATATTCAATATTTTTAATAACATAAACACGAATATTGCATGATTCCAACCCAGCACGAGAATATCTTGCTATTAGATCTAGAACCTCTTGCTTTTTCATTTGTTTGCCTTCAAAGACTAACAAATCATAATATTGATTTGCTTCAATCTTTTTGCATCAAACACACTCTCCGCAACCATGTTTAGGACAGATAATCCCTTTTAGAATATCTTTCAAACAAGCATCAAAATTAGACAAAGGAGCTTGTCTGACAATTAATGCTTGAGGAATTTTATCTGTGCTAAACAGTTTATTTTTCATAAACTTTTAATTTTTTATTAATGTATCTTTTAATTGTTTTAACAACAACATCAAAAGGTTTTTCTGCATCAATAACAATAATACCCTTAGGGTATTTTTTTACCATCGCCTTATAGCCGCGATAAACTTTTTGATGTAAGGAAAGTTCTTCGCGATCTAAACGATTGAACTCTCTTTGATTGTTTTTTGTGATACGTTTTAAACCAACTGATGGTCTAACCATTAAAACAAATGTTAAATCTGGTCATAATCCTTCTAGAGCTTGATCGTTTAATTTCTTAACTCTTTCTTGACCTAGACCTCTAGCTACACCTTGATAAATTAATGATGAGTGAACAAATCTGTCACATAATACAATTTCGCCATTATTTAAATGAGGCATGATGAAATCATGAATGTGTTGTGCTCTAGATGCAGCAAACAACATTGCTTCAGTAATTGGAATAATTTTGTAATCCAATTTGTTCAAGATAATGTTTCTAATATCTTCAGCAATAGGATTATTTGTTCCACCAGGTTCTCTTGTTCTTACTACTTTGTTAGGATATTTCTTTAGTAAATAACGATAAAGTTGATTAATTACAGAAGATTTGCCTGAACCATCAGGCCCTTCGAAAGTAATGAACAAACCTTTGTGGTTTTTTCTACTTTCTTCAATCTTCATGTGGAATAACCTTTAAACCATTCATGTATTTTTGTAATGGTTCAGGAACTTTAATTGAACCATCTTTTTGTTGGTAGTTTTCAACTACAGCAGCTCATAATCTATCAATTGCTAGACCTGAACCATTTAATGTGTGGACATATTTGTTTTGTCCATCTTCATCTTTATATCTAAGCATCATTCTTCTAGCTTGGAAGTCTTCACAGTTAGAACATGAAGAGATTTCTTTATATGAGTTATATGATGGTAATCATACTTCGATATCATATGTTTTGCATGAACCAAAACCCATATCTCCTGTACATAGAACAATTCTACGGTAAGGAAGTTTTAATCCTTCTAGAAGCTTTTCAGCTTGTCTTGTCATATATTCATGTTGTTCATATGAATCTTTAGGGTTAGATAAGATAACCATTTCTGTTTTATAGAATTGGTGTTGTCTGATTACGCCTTTAGTATCTTTACCGGCTGAACCAGCTTCTGATCTGAAGCAGCAAGTATTAGCTGTAAATCTAATAGGAAGTTTTTTAACTGGAAGAATTTCGTTACCGAAATAGTTAGTTAATTGAACTTCAGCAGTTGGAGATAGATAATAACCATTTGTTAATTTAAATAAGTCTTCTTCAAACTTAGGAAGTTGACCTGTACCTGTTAAACTGTTAGCATTTAAAATAACAGCTGGTAACATTTCTTGGAAACCTGCAGCAGAGTTAGAATCAAGTGTATATTGAATTAATGCTCTAATTAACTTAGCACCATATTTTGTATAACAAGTAAATCTTGTTCCAGTTAATTTAACAGCACGTTCAAAATCAACTAAACCGTCTTCTACAGCTAAATCTCAGTGAGCTTTTGGTTTGAAGTCAAACTTAGTTGGTTCAGACCATTTGTGAACTTCTTTATTTTCAGTTTCATCTTTTCCAGTTGGAACAGATTCGTGTGGTAAGTTTGGAATACCAAGCATTTTTTCTTTTAATTCTTTAGCAAGAACAGTTGCTTGTTTATCTAAATCAGCTGCTTGTGTTTTAATTGAAGCAACTTCTTTTTGCAATTTAGATGCAGTTTGTTCATCCTTTGCAGCTTTTGCTTTAGCAACATCCTTAGAAATAGCATTTCTTTGTGCACTTAGCTTTTCTGTTTGAGTTAATAAATCACGATATTTCTTATCTAATTTAATAACTTCATCAATAGACTTTACTCATTCAGGGTTACGTCTTGATAAATTTTTCTTAATGGCATCAGCTTCTTTTCTGATTCTGTTAATATCTAACATATAGATCTCCTATAAACTAATATATTTTTTATATAAAAAATACATTACACTTATTATATATAATATTACTAATCGCTATGAACAAAAGAATTACATTTGAACTAACACAAGAAGAATATGATGCAGTTTGCAAGTTTTGAGAGCAAGCTAAGAAAGCGCCTGTTGGACCATCACAAGCATTAAATTTTGATGATTTCTGTAAAGAAATTGTTTTAACATGTGCTAAAGGTCCTAACTTAGGCGATATGCTTAAAGACATGAACATCGAAGACTTAATGGGACAAATGGGGGATTTAAGTCAATTAAAAGATATGTTTGGTTCTATGCAAAAACAAAAAGATACTAAACAAGAAGCAAAGAAAGACGAAGTACCAGATGACAAAAAATACAAAAGCTAAAATTACTCTTATTTTTTCTATTAATAGAAAAAGTATGGAGCTTTCAAAAGCATTAGATGCAATTGAAAGACAAACAGATAAAAACTGTAATTTAGTTTTTGTTTTTAATGGTTGCGGAGTATCTGAAAAAGACATTTTTAAGAAGTTTAAATTTCAAGGTTTTAACCAAATTGACTATGTTTTATTATCAGAAAATTTGGGAGACGTTTATGCTTTCAACTATATTGCAAAAAATAATTTAGACACTCAATACTATTATTATTTTGATAGCAACGTTATTTTAATGCCAGACTTTGTTGCTACATTAAATAAGTTCGTTTCAGAACATGCTGATGCTGATATAGTAAGTTTCTTTGGTGTTCCGAACATTTACTTTAAACAAGAATACATACCAATTAAATCATTGTCAGATGATTTCTGTCACAGACCTTTAGTGTTTTTCGACAACAAACTAATCAATATTGATTACATTAAAAAAAATAATATTCAAGAACAAAAGTTTAAAAATTATCCTTTATTGTTCTATGTAATGATTGCTAAATACAACCCAAAATGATATTCATTAGGTAGACAAATATGTTCTGGTTCACAAAAACCAACATATTCTTACAATGTTATGGATTTGTTTGATCAATGTCAAGAAATTGTTAATATGCTTGATCAAAAATGATTTAAAGATCATTATTCTGAAATTGAATATTTATGTATTGTTACATTATTTAGAAACTTTACATATGCAATGTTTAAGAAGAATAAAACAAACTTTTTATTGCAAAAGAAAGTTTTAAATAAAATTGAAGATTTCGTTGATAGAAATTTTCCAACTTGAGAAAAGAATAAGTGACTATATTCTAAAGATAATAAGAATGACGAAACTTATTTGGAATATCTAAGAGAATTTAAACCAAAACTTATCCATGTACTAAGAGCTTTATATAATAAACTATTTGTTCAAGGTCATGCAAAACAAAAATAATTCAACAACTAAATATCCTTTGGCAACAGCCGGAAAAAGAATCATAGCAAAAGCTTTAGACATTGTTATGATTTCCATTATTGTAATGTCTTTAGGCTTTGCTATTTTTTGTACTGATCCTAACTTTGCATGAAATCAACCATTATCATTAGCTCAACCGTGAAGATATGGTTTGTTTGTTACTTTAATGGCAGTTATATTTTTTGGATTGATGCTTTTATTGCCAAGATTATGAAACAAGACTTTAGGAATGAAAGCTTTAGGCTTAAGATACTACAAAAAAGCAGATGTGAATTATGCTTTTGGAATATTTAAACATGAGTTATTTGTTTGGGAAATTGTTGTTTTTATTGCCTTAATCATGGGTTGAACATTATCATTTTTAAATCCTGATCAAATTAATTCATTATTTGAAGGTGCTAACGCAATTTTTAGCAAAACACCAGCAGAAGGACTTGACAAAGTATGCTATTATGTTGGAACAGGTTTTTCGTGTTTCTATGGTGTTTCAATATTGTTTTTAATTGCTATCATTATTGCAACTTGCATTAAAAATCATAAGCCAGCATTCCATGACAAATATTCAAATATATATGTAATATATGTTAAACAAGTAGAAAAATACCAACCATACAATTCTCACAAAGTTGTTGATGTTAAGGCTCCTGGTGAACTTTCTGCAGATTCCCTAGAAGAAATAGATAATATATAAATACCATGGACTTATCTAGATTAAATAAAAATCAAAAAGAAGCAGTGACCACAACACAGGGTCCTGTTTTGGTTATTGCTGGTGCGGGAACAGGAAAAACCTCTGTTTTAACACACAGAATCGCTTATTTAATCTCTGAACTTGGAGTAGACGCTAATAGAATATTAGCTTTTACTTTTACTAATAAAGCAGCAGATGAAATGCGCGAAAGAATTAACAGAATGATTCCACAAGCTAACGCTCAATGAATCAGAACATATCACGCGACATGTTTAAAAATTCTTAAAGAAGATATTGATAAGCTTAATATGGGATGAGACACAAGCTTCTCAATAATTGATGAAGATGATCAAGTTACTTTAGTTAGACAAATAATGAAAGATTTGAAAATTCAAACTAAAGTTCAAGCAAAAAAGTTTGCTAAGATTATTGGTTTGATCAAACTTCACGATATTTCATTTGAAGAAGAATCATATTATGATTTAGTTGATAAATTTGAAGTTCCAGAAGAACAAGACGTTAGAGCAGCACAAGTTATTTATGAAACATATCAAAAAAGATTAAAAGCTGCAGATCAATTAGATTTTTCTGATCTTATTAATTACGTTCATAAACTATTTACTAAAAGAGAAGATGTTAGAAAAAAATGACAAGAAAGATTTGATTATGTTTTAGTTGATGAATTTCAAGACACAAACTTAAAACAATTTGAAATCATTAAATATTTAGTTACTGGACAAAATAACGTTTTTGCAGTAGGTGATCCCAATCAAACGATTTATACATGACGTGGTGCATACCCTGAAGTATTTGATGATTATGTAGATCATTTTAAAGGAACTAAAATAATTAAATTATTTTATAACTACCGATCTACACCTGAAATTTTACGTGGTGCAAACAATTTAATTAATAATAATGCATCTAACTTCAAGAATGAATTACAACCAATGAATTTAACAAATTCTGAGGTTAATGTTTATATTGGCAGTTATTTAGAGGATGAAGCAAATTTCATTTGTTCAACTATTAATGGATTTATAAAGCAAGGAAAGAAATATTCTGACATTCTCATTTTATATAGAGCAAATTATTGTTCTAAATTAATTGAAGAAAAATTAATACAAAACCAAATTCCATACATAATTTTTGGAACAGTTAATTTTTATGCAAGAAAAGAAATTAAGGACTTAATGTCATATTTAAAGATGATATATAAACCTGATGATGTATCGGCAATGAGAGTTATTAACGTTCCAAAAAGAGGGATTGGTATTGACTCTGTCAATAATATTTCATCATGAGCTAGCCAACAAGGAATGACTTTTGTTAATGCGTTGTATCAAATAGAAGAAGTAACAACCATTTCCGATTCAACTAAAAATAAAGTTAAAGGTTTTATTCAAGACATTCAATATTTAAAAAAGACAATTGAGGAAAACGGTTTTGCTAGTGCAATTCCGACAATTGTAAAAGAACTTAAATATATTGAATATCTTGAAACAACAGAATTAGAAATTGATGAGAGACAAGAAAACATTGATGAGTTATCTAGATCAGTTTTAGAATTCCTACACAGAAACCCAAAAGGAACAATTATTGATTTTATTAACGAAGTTAATTTATATACTTCTGCAGAAAAAACAAGAGTTGATAATTCGCAAGCAGTTCATGTTATGACTGTTCATATGGCAAAAGGAAAAGAATATGATTCTGTCTTTGTATATGATTTCAACGAAGGTGTTATTCCTAGTCCAAATAGCATCATTGCACAAGGTGGTTTAGAAGAAGAAAGAAGAATTGCTTATGTAGCAATGACAAGAGCAAAGAACAATCTTATCATTACTTGTACAAGAGATGAAAGCTTTGGTCGTGGTAGATTTAGAAATTATGTTCCTAGTCGTTTCCTAAAAGAAATAAAGACATATAAAATGGCATATCGAACAACTCGAAGCATTTCAGATAAAGATTTAGATTGATATGACTCTAATCAAGAGAAGATGCCATTTGCTCCAGAGATAGATCTAAGCAAGATATACACAAACACAGAAAAGTTTAAAGTTGGTGATGTTATAGTTCATACAACCTTTGGTTCTGGAATAGTAACTAAAGTTGATGGTTCTATGATTGATGTTATTTTTAAAAAGCCATACGGAAAGAAAACAATAGTAGCTACTCATAACGCTATTAAGAGAGTGGTTAGTTAATATATAATACGGAATATGAGAATTTTATTTATTGGAGACATTTTTGCTAAAGCTGGTAGAAAAGCTGTAACTGAAAATCTAGCAAAGATTGTCCAAAAAGAAAAAATCGATTTAACCATTGCTAATGCTGAAAATGCAACACATGGTCGTAGTTTATCACAAGACCACTACAATGAGTTAATTAAAGCTGGTGTAGACATGATTACTATGGGTAATCATACTTGAGATACAACAGCTGTTTATGATGTTTTATCCAAGAATAAAAAAATCATTAGACCTTTAAATGTAGACCCTAAAACTAAGGAAGCAAAAAGCGGTTTTGGTTCCATTGTTTATTCAATTAGAAAGAAACATGTAAGAATAACTAACCTAATGTCTATGCAATGTTCCGCTAGAACTACAATTACAAATCCTTTCTTAGTTTTAGAAGAACTATTAAAAGCATACCCTAAAGACGATATTCACATTGTAGATTTTCATGCTGAAACAACATCTGAAAAGAATGCAATGTTAATGGCATTTGCTGGTAGAGTATCAGCTATTATAGGAACACATACACATGTTCAAACAGCTGATGAAAAAATTTATAAGGGCACTGCCTTTATAACAGACGCAGGGATGTGTGGAGCAAAAGAATCCATCATTGGTGCCAAACCCCAAGAAATTGTTGATATGTTTGAAGGTAAGTTAGAAAGATTTCACCTTGAACCTGCTAAAGGTGATTATCAATTCAATTCAGTTATTATTGATATTGATAACAAAACAAATAAGCCAAAAAAGATTTGGCGTTACAATATTAACAACAACTAGTTGTTAGTTATTGCCCGTTAGTGGAGCGATTAACACGTCACACTCTCAATGTGAAGATCACGGGTTTAAATCCCGTACGGGTAACCATAGGGATTTAGTTCAATGGTAGAACAGAAGTCTCCAAAACTTTTGATGAGTGTTCGATTCATTCAATCCCTGCCATATAAAAAAGGCATTAGCCTTTTTTATTTTTTATATAATAACGACATATTTATTTTTAGGATCATTTATGAAAAAATCAATTAAAAGAATATCAGTAGCATTTGCAGCTTCAACACCTATTTTGGCTTTAGCTAGTATAAACATGGTAAGTTGTGGACATAATAACATAACATATGGACACATTCTAACATTTAATGACTTCCACGGTGCCGATGTGGGTTATGGTGATTATGGAGAAACAGGATACCCATTAGATGTTTCTTACAAAAACCCTGGAATTGAAAGAGTAGCTTATACAATTAATAACTTTAAGAAACAAAATCCAAACACTGTAGTGTTGTCTGGAGGAGATAACGCTACTGATGATGCTTTCGGTTCATGTACACATGGTCAATCTGTATTTGAGTTAAATAAAGCAATGGGTGTACCATATTCTGCATTAGGTAACCATGCATGAGAATGGGAAGATGAAAATGGGAACGATTTAATTGATAAATATGACCAATGAGGAAGAATAGAAGGAAAAACACAAGGACATTACTTTATTAGTTCAAATGTTCTTAAAGGTGAAGAATTTAGAGAAAAAGAATGAGAATCTGATCCTAGTAAATCTGAATTTAAAGAAGATTATAAGAAGTGAAATGAAAACAGATTACAAAATGTTGATCCATACAAACTAATTGATGTAGATGGGCACTCTATTTGTTTAATTGGACTAACAACAATAGGAGCTGCATCAGATGGAAATAGAAAATTTGTTGATCATCTAAGTTTTATTGATTATGACGCATCTATCAATTACACTAAATATTTCTTACAACAATCAGAACCAGAAAAATATGCTGCAATTGAATCGTTCATTCTTTTAACACATGTTGAATCTTATTATGATGAAACAACAGGACTACCAATTTTAGATCCATCTAAACCAGATGCTAGTGCTTTAGCATCTAAGGTAACAACAAATGTTGATGCTATTATTTCAGCGCATAGTCACAAAAAAGGTTGTGGAAAAATATATAACCCAATTTTAAAGAAAGATATTTGAGTTGGACAAGCCGAAACTGCTGGTAGATGTCTTTTAGACACACAACTTACATTCAATGAAAATAAACCAGTTGGAAAGAAACTAATTGATGTTTCTATGAACGTTCAAAAAGTTTCTATTGATTGTGGACAATATAATCCTCAATCAAAAGAAGGTTTAGAATGTGCTGCAAGAGAACTTAAGAGAATTAGAGAAGAAGCTCAACAACAACCAGTTGGAAATGAATTTAGACAAACTGTTGAAACTTTTGCTCAAAAAGAGAAAGAAATAAAAGATGCATTTGAAAAAGAAACATGCTCTTACGAAACAGCAGGTGAAGCTTATCCATACAGTAAACGTCGTGAATTATTAGGACATAAATATGTATGACCATCACATGATCCTAATGATCCCAGTCCCACTCCTGATTATGGTGCTCCAGACATGGAAGATTTAAACAACAATTATATTGTTGATGAAATAGGTGCATGATTAAATTATCACACTTTAGCAGGCTTCCAACAAACATTAGTTACAGGCGATCTACCTGCGCCATCAATTAGTTTTATTTATTTCGATTCAATAACAGGTGAATTATCAGAAAATAAAAAAGTCATTATTGGTGATTTATATCAAATGATATCACATGATGACAAAATAGTATATGGATTTTTGACTTTAGGACAACTATGTAACATAATTGATTACATATTGGCCGGAGAAGACATCTTTGTTTACGGTAAAGACAATAACAA
>JAGHUK010000011.1 GCA_018064845.1 Candidatus Hennigella equi
AATTCTAATGCTTGTTTAATAGCATCATCCATGTCAAAATATTTATATTGACTTAATCTACCTAAAGGGTAGAAGTTTGGATACTTCTTAAATTCACTAGCATATTTTTGATATAACTCTGTGTTTTGAGGATTAATAATTGGATAATAACGAACATTAAAATCTGTTGATTTTAAATCAAACTCTCCAGGATATTCTTTAGATAGTGTTGTAACATTATCTAATTCTTGTAATGTCATTTGTTTATATTCAGCAATTCTTGTCATTGTTGGATGTGCTGGATAATTCACAACGGCTGTTTCTTGGAATTTGGTTTTGTTTAAAGCTTCAAACTTTATATTTAAACTACGGTATGGTAATGTACCATACTTGTAGTCTAATGCTTCGTCTAATGGTCCGCAATAAACAAGTGGTTCTGTTAGTTCTTGTCCTTTAATTGTTATTGTCTTTCCAAACTTAATAAGATCAAGAGCATTAGTTCCTAATGTAACATGAATGTTAGGATGATCTAGCATCTTCTTAATCATGTCTGTATAACCACTAGATGGTAAGCCTTGATATTTGTCTTCAGGGAAGTAGTTGTGTTCATAACTTAAGACAATCTTAACTCTGTTAATTGTGTTTGGATCAATTTCTTCGAACTTCTTACCTCACATTTTGGCAGAATAATTGAAATATACATTCTTTGAAATGTAATCCAAGAATTCTTTAACGATCGGATTATCAATTTGTCTTAAGTCAAACAATGTAATTGTTTTCTTACCTGCAAACTTTGTTTTCAAGATATTAATTACATCTTTGGCTTTATCGCCCATGATAATCTCGATTGACTTGAAGTTAATAGGTAATGGGAATAATTTATTATCCACATTAACTAAAACCTTATTGACATAACCATTAAGGTTAGTAAACTTAGAAATAAATTTATAAACATCTTCATATGAAGTATGAAAAATGTGTGGTCCAAAATTATGAACAAGAACACCAACAGAGTTGTAACTATCATAACAGTTACCGCCCATAAAGTGTTGCTTTTCATAAATGTTTATGATTCAACCTCTATTTGCTAAAACATTTGCTAAGGTTGCTGCAGAAATTCCACAGCCGACAATTGTTAATTTCTTATTCATATTTATTTTCAATAAAAGATCCTCGTTTATTTTTAAATGATCTTACTTGGTAGATTGTCAATCCAGTAAATCCGCACAATCCTAAGATTGCTGGAATGTAAGTAAAGAATGCTCTTCAAAGTACAATTCCTTGTTGAATAAATTTTTCTTGATCTTCAAGAGTTGATCCACCTTTTATACCACCTAATGATTTAAGCATTAGTAGTAATGCTGCTTCAAGACCTGCTCCTTGAGCTGGGAAAATGTTAATTCTGTTTGCATTGCAAGCCATGTTAGCACTATGGAAAACATAAACTACATCAAATGTAAATAAACTGTTAGCATTAATCAATGCTAGTGAAGCAGATAGAGTAAAGTAAACAATTAGTTCATATGCAACTAAAATAAAGATATTAATCAAAGTTGTTGATCAATCTTTATAGTATTCAATAACTTCACGTTTTAATGTTGCTTTAGTTTTATATTTTTCTTCAATTTCAGCCTTAGTGTGGTACTTCATATGAAGTTTCTTTTTGAATCAATTAAAAACAGAAGACATAACATAGTGTGCTTTTTTAGAAAAGCAAAGTAAAGCCATAACTAAAACACCAATAATGTCAATAATGATACCAATACACATTAATACCAATCAGAAAACACCTAGTGCACTTTGTGATATTAATAGATTAGCTCTAGTTAATATTAAAGCAAAGCTTGGGATGTGAATTAACAAAACAGCTGATTGTCACAAGAACGCATTGCTGAACATCATGCTTGTTGCCCTGGATGTTGAAACACCTTGTGTTTTTAATCAGAACACAGTGTATGGGTCATAAATAAAGTTAGCCGGTGTTATTGCCTTTAAGAATGAAATAGATAATGCGAAACTAATTCATTGACCAAAATTTATTTTGATACCTAATGAATTCAATCTTAACCAGAATGGAAGCATATTGTAGAAAATGTTAATTATTGCAAAAATAATTAAGAATGTTAATCACATTGCTCCAAAATTAACTTTTAAACCTTCGCCTATATTAATAAAAAAGGTTCCTCAAATTTCTGGATTAAAAATAACAAGGAACGTCAAAGCCGTTAAACCTATAGCTACTAAAGCTGTAACTATTAGAATGATAACATTACGTTTAGTAAAAAACGTTTTATTCTCTGCTTTGTCTTCGATTGTTTTGGTTTTTATATCTTTTTTCTTCGTTTTCATAAAAGATAAATAAATTATATATATGTATACTTTCTAAATATTTACATAATTTTATTTAGAATAATATTCTAAAACTTTTAAGCAAATCTTCTCAATTTCCTTAGAAAGTGATTTATAGTTAGTGTCATATTGAGCTCTGCTGCTTTCATCAAAGCTTAAATTATCAGATATTATTTTTGCACACAAAAAATCTATTTTTACATGGTTGCATACTTGTGCAATAGCAGCAGCTTCCATATCAAACCCTACTACTTCCTTATTTCCTAAAGAAGGAAATGCTTCAACATTATTTATTGAAACAATTGAGTCTCCTGAAGCGATAGTACCAACAACAGGTTCTTTTATAATCGTTTTTAAATAATCAACGTACTCTTTCTTAATTTCGTATCTAATTGGTTCTTCTGGCATTTGATTTAATTGATAATTAAAGGCAGTTAAATCTACATCATAGTATTCAACACCATCACCAATCAAAATAGTTCCTGGTTTAATGTCTTTTTTGCATGCGCCAGCTAAACCAATATTAAATATCTTATCAACTCCAAAGTTGATAACCATGTTCATTGCTGTCATTGCAGCATTGACTTTTCCAATTCCAGAAAAGCATACAACTACTTGCTTGTCTTCGATATTACCAATGTAATATCGAACACCATTAAATTCAATAATCTTGGCTTTAATGCTTTTAATAAGATTATTTGTTTCAGCTTTTTCTGCAGCAATTAAACCTATCATTAGTATTTTTCTCCATTCAATTTATAAACAACTTTAAAAGTTGAATCTAAATCTTGTTTAGCACTTTCAAACAGCTTTGCCCTATTGTGAATGTCTGCTTCTGTTCTTGCAGGCTCTAGCTTATCAGCTAGAAACAAAGCTTTAGCGATTTTGTTTGTTGAGTTTAAATCTTTAAATATTACATGATTCTCAATTGCATCAAGAATTAATGGATCATTAATCTTGAAATCCTTTTGAGCTAATCTTGCTCCAGCTAAACCATGTGCACAATGATATGTTGGAAATTTTGCTAATTCATCATTAGAAATGATGGCTCTTAATTGTTGATCAGTATATTGCTTTGCAATATCATGTAATAAAGCTGCGGTTTGGCATTTTAAAATTTCTTCATCAGAAAAATCATTGCTCGAAGCAATCTTAGTTATTGTATCTAACACACGTAATGTGTGTTCAAACCTTCTTTGAGTCATATAAGATTGGACTCTGGTTTGTAGATACAAACCATGAGTTTGAATATAGTCAAAGTTTTGTTCGCCAACATCTTCTACTTTAATTTCATTTCTTAAATCAGAACTTGAACATTGGATTTCTTGTCCAGCTAAAATGATATGCTTATCATTTATTCTCTTAATTTGTTTATGTCCACGTTTGTAGCAAACGATAGTACATAAACTATTGATTAGATCATAATTATTTCAAGTAGTAATTAATTCATATTGGTCTTGACCAACCAAAAAGAATAATTCTGCATCAGGATTATTCATACGAATTTCTTTAATAATATCGCATGTATAAATAAGATTATTTTTATTTGGGTAAACATCGTATGTAACATTGTCTTTTAACAAATTGTTAACCATTGTTAAACGATATGAATAAGGTGCTAATTGACTTGAACTCTTTCAAGGAGAAATTTTATCTACACAAATTATTGTTTTTTGTGGACGAATAAAACTTATGGCCTTTTGCAATATTTGCAAATGACCTATATGGGGAGGATTAAATGCTCCACCAAAAATTAAAATTTTATTCATGATGTCAGCCATATTTTATTTATTATAAGAGTTTCGTGTCGTTATCAACATTTTTAGTACCAATTAGTAAATTGTTTCTTTCTAACCGAGAATAAATTTGCTTATCTAGGAAATTAACAAACCTGCTTGATTTATTTTTTTCTTGTTCGACAAGAGGCAAAACTAAAATTGATTTACAGCCAATTCTATTGGCGGCAAAAATGTCAATAACAAATTGATCGCCCATCATTAATGTTTCTTCTGGTGAAACGTTTAGTTTCTTCATTAATTTCTTAATCTTGTTAATTCTTGGTTTCATTGCAAATGAAACATAACCATCAGGTTGAATATATTGACAAAAACGTTTAACTCTAGATTTTCTATTGTTGGAAACAATATAGAACTTGATTCCCATTTGTTTAATTCCATTAACAAAATCTACAGCAGTTTTTGTTGGTCTAAAAGTAAAGTGAGGAACTAAAGTATTGTCTAGATCACAAATAAATAATTTAATTTTATTAATCTTTAATAAGAAAGGATCAAAATCACCGTATCCTTTCAAAAAGATACTTGGACGGAAATAGTTTAAAAATGTAAATCGATCTTTTCTTGTTTTTCTACTCATTTGCTTTATCGCTGTCTTTAATGTTGCTAATTCAGATGTTAGCATCTGCTATCTCTGTTCCTACAGCATTAACTCTTTGATCATATGCTAAATAATTAATACTTCCAACTGTTAAGTATTCCTTAGCACCAGTGATGTCAACTTTGACTATTGTTGAATTAGCAGTTAATGGAATAACTTTTAACACACTAAATGAGTTGTTATTAGCTATATAGCTATTAACTGCTTTTCCGATGTTTGTTCTATTACCAGCAGGGATTTGAGCAAGATCAATTCTCTTAATTTGGCTGTTTGTAACAACAGCAATTTGTGTAACACCTTCAGTTAGTAAGAAAGCTGATGCGATAGCATCATTTTCTTTTAATCCCATTGCCTTAACACCTTTTGCGTTTTTGCTTACAAATGGTATTTGGTCAATTGCATAACAATTGATGTATCCACGTCTTGAACAAATTACAACACGTTGTTGTTCATTGTCGATTGGGAATACTGATACAACTTTATCTTCTGGATCTAATTTAGCATAACTAATTGTGCTTGTACGTTTTGTGATTATCTCAGATAATTCACAACGTTTTATTAAACCAGATTTTGTAACAACAACAATTTGTTGTTTGTTAACTGCTTGCTTATAGTCAGCGTTCATTGCTGCTACAACTTTAAAGTCCGCAGCTGCAGAAATTAAATTGTTAGTGTGTGTTCCAACTTCTTTAAATTTACATTCTGGAATTTTACTATTAGCAACAACTGCACATTCACCGTTCTCTAAGAATAATAATGATCTATCTCTTAGGTTACCAACATATTCAGTAATGATGATATCATTACCCTTAGTAAAGTTATCTTTTGGATCGTTAGCAAGTAATATTCTATTACTAAATGCTTTCATATATCCGCCAGCGGTAAAAGCAAAGATTCTATTCTTGTCTTGGATTAAATCTAATTCGTCAATAACAACTGGAGTTTCATCATAAGAAAGTTTTGACTTTCTTGGTTGTGGATAAAGCTTTTTAAATTCACGTAATTTTGTTTTTAGGAATAATAGTCTTGCATCCTTAGAGCGAACAAGGTTCTCTAAAGTAGCAATTGACATGTTTAATTCATCTAATTCCTTTTTCAATGCTTCAACATCTGTGTTTGTTAAACGATATAAACGTAAATTTACTATAGCTTCTGCTTGAGCTTGGCTAAAGCCAAATCTAGTTGTTAAATTATTTACAGCTTCGGTTTTATCTTTTGCTTTTCTAATTGATGCAACAACATCATCGATGATTAAAATTGCTTTAATTAAACCTTGAACAATTTCTCTTCTAGTCTTTGATTTATCTAAATCAAATTCTGAAGTTTTTAAAATGATATTTTCTGCATGATCGATGAATGATTGCAAGAAAGTAAAAATATCAAGTAATACTGGTTTTCTATCTTTGATAGCGATCATATTAAAGTTAAAACTTGTTTGTAGTTTTGTATTTTTATACAAATAGTTTTTAATAAAATCAAAGTTAGTTTTTGTTTTAGTTTCTAAAACAATATAAACACCGTTAGCATCAGATTCATCTCTTACTTCAGTTATTCCTAAAGCTTCAGTCTTTTCTTTAGCTAAATCAATTTGTTTAATAATATCTGATTTATTAGTTTCAAACGGAATAGAAGTAATAGCAATTTGCTTATTACTTAATTTAACCATTTCACCAGCAATGAGAATTTTACCTTTACCTGTTTTATAAGCTTGTGTAATGCCATCAAGGTTAGAAATTACACCACCTGTTGGAAAATCAGGAGCAGGCATAATGTTAGTAATACGATCGATTCTACAATTTGGATAATCAATCTTAGCAATAATTGCATCAACAACTTCAGTTGGATTGAATGGAGGAATGTTTGTTGCATATCCTGCAGCAATACCATTTGAACCATTAATTAATAAGTTAGGGAATAAAGTTGGTAAAACCGTAGGTTCTTGTTCTGATCCATCAAAGTTTGGAATAAAAGGAACAGTGTTCTTTTTAATTCCTTCTGCCATCAATTCACCAAATGCAGATAATCTACATTCCGTATAACGCATAGCGGCAGGTCCATCACCATCGATTGAACCTTTATTACCATGCATGTCTAATAGACATATATTGTTCTTTCATTCTTGGCTTAAACGAACCATCGCTTCATAAATTGAACTGTCACCGTGTGGGTGATACTTACCAATTACTTCACCAACAGTTCTTGCAGATTTTTTATGTGGTAGTGTATGCAATAAATTTAAATCATTCATTGCATAAATGATTCTACGTTGTACGGGTTTTAGACCATCTCTAACGTCTGGAAGAGCACGATCTTGAATGATATATTTGGCGTAAGCACCAAATGATTCACTCATAATGTTTTCTATTGGAATATTTTTATTATTTTCATTTGCCATAATCTATTCCTCTAGATCGAATGAAATATTTTCATCGATTCATGTCTTTCTTAATGATGCGTTGTCGCCCATTAAAGTTGAAATTCTTCTTTCAGCTAAAGCTGCATCTTCAATGGTTACTTTGATCATCTTACGATTTTCTTTCGCCATTGTTGTTTCTTTTAATTGGTCGGCATTCATTTCACCAAGACCTTTGTATCTTTGAATTTCACAAGTTTTGAATTTTTCTTTTAATTCTTCAAGTTCTTGTTCGTTTCAAGCATAAGCAAATTCTTTAGTTGATTTCTTAGTTACTTTGTAAAGTGGAGCTAAAGCAATGTATACATGGCCATTTTCAATTAGCTTTCTCATGAAACGATAGAAGAAAGTTAATAATAGAATACGAATGTGACTACCATCGACATCGGCATCGGTCATAATTACCACTTTGTGGTATCTCAATGATTCTTCATCATAGTCTTCATTGATACCAGCGCCTAAAGCTAATATAATTGTTGAAATTTCTTCATTGTTCAACAAATCAGATAACTTAGCTTTTTCAACGTTTAAAATCTTTCCACGAAGCGGTAAGATTGCTTGGTGCTTTTTATCTCTTGCAAGTTTTGCAGAGCCACCAGCAGAGTCACCTTCAACTAAAAAGATTTCATTTAACTTAGCTTCTTTAGATTGAGCAGGAACTAATTTTCCTGAAAGGAAAGTTGCTTTATTTTCTTTATTTTTTAGTTTCTTTACATCTTCTCTTGCTTTTCTTGCTGCAACTCTAGCATCTCTAGCAACTAATGCTTTATTAACAATCTTTGTAGCAAATGCTTTATTTTCTTCTAATCAGAAACCGAATTGTTCACTAAATACTTGTTTAACAGCAGCATAGGCTTCTTGAGTAAACAATTTATTTTTTGTTTGTCCTTCATATGCTACTAAAGCTTCAGGAACTAAAACAGTAACTAACGCAGTTAGTCCTTCTCTAACATCAGCCCCTTCAAAGTTCTTATCTTTTTCTTTTAGTAAGCCATTCTTTCTAGCATATACATTGATAGTTTCAGTTAATGCTGTTTTGAAAGCAGTTTCATGGCTTCCACCTTCTTTAGTCTTAACTGAGTTAGCAAATGAAATGATTGTTTCAGATGAATCATTAACATATTGCAAAGCAATTTCAACACTTATCTTACTGTTTTCGCCTTTAAAGCTTGCAGTTTTATGAATAGGTGTTTTTGTTTCGTTGATGTAATCAACATATTCAACAATACCATTGTTTGCTACAAATTCATCTTCCGTTTTATTGATTTCATCTTTAAAGATGACTTTTAATCCTTTAAATAAGTAAGTTGCTTCTCTTACTCTTTCTTTGATCATTGAAGGATTAAAATCAACAGATTTAAAAATAGTGTCATCTGGTTTAAAATGAACTCTTGTTCCTGTTTGGTTAGTTGGACCAACCTCTTTTAGAGGTTGATCTATCTTTCCACCATTAATATATTTAGCTTCTCAAATTTTTCTACCACGCCAAACTGTAACATTACATCATCTACTTAAAGCGTTTACTACTGATGAACCAACACCATGTAAACCTCCAGCTGAGTGATAAGCTGAATCATCAAACTTACCTCCAGCATGTAGTGTTGTAAAGACAGTATCAACGGTTGATAGTCCGGTTGTTTCGTTCTTACCGGTAGGAATACCCCTACCGTTATCTTGAATGGAAATTGATCCATCCTTTTTTAGTGTGATAGTAATTAAGTCTGCTCCACCACCTAGTACTTCATCGACTGAGTTGTCAAAGATTTCCCATACTAAATGATGCAATCCATATGTATCGGTAGAACCAATATACATCCCTGGTCTTTTTCTCACAGGTTCAAGGCCTTCCAAGACCTTGATATTTTGCTCTGTATAGTTTCTAATCATATAGATTAATTATAATTTGAAATTATAATTAAACAATATAATTATTGATATGAAAAACATTCACGAAATGAAGAAGATATTACGTGGTAATTACACTGCGTTATATTTAACTAAAACAAAGAAGATTTTAGACTCTAATAAGGTAAAAAATCTTTCTATTATGCGTTTTACTCATTTTAATAAAACACCTATCTATGTGTGTGGTATTGAACATTGTGTTCAATTCCTTAAAAAAGTACATGGAATTTTTAAGGTCTATGGTGTAAAAGATGGCGATAAAGTTGAAGCTGGTAGTCCATTTTTAGTAATTGAAGGTGATTATTCTAAAATTGCAGAATATGAATCAGTTATTGATGGAATCCTAGCTAGAGAATCATCAATTTGTAATAATGTAAAACAAGTTTTACAATATATTAAGCCTAACCAATTAATCTTCATGGCTGATCGTGCCGATTTATATTTAGCTCAACCTTATGATGGTTACGCTGCATGAGTTGGTGGTTTAAAGATTTTTACAACAAAAGCTCATACTGAGCTTATTGGTGATGATAAAGTTAAGGTTGTAGGAACAATGCCACATGCTTTAATTCAACAATTTAATGGAAATTTAAGCAAAGCACTATGAGCTTATCACAAAACCTTCCCTGAAGAAAAGCTTTCAGCTTTAATTGATTACCATAATGATGTTGTTAATGAAATTAAAAACATCGATGAAAAATTAAAACCGTTAATTGGTTCTATTCGAATTGATACATCAATTCGTATGTGTGATAAATCCCTTACAAATAAACCTGAAAACTTTGGTGTTTCTAAGCAATTAGTTATCAATGCTAGAAAAGCATTAGACGAAAATGACATGAAACATGTCAAGATTATTGTTTCTAGTGGTTTCAACTTAAAGAAAATCAAAGATTTTATAAAATCAAAAGTTCCTGTTGATCGTTTTGGTGTTGGTGGATCACTAGTAAAAGTTGATATAAATATCACTGGTGACTTAGTGTATTTAAACAATAAACCTGAAGCAAAAACTGGTCGAGAAGTCAAAATTGACCACAAAGATTTAAATAAATTAAATATATATATTTAATAAAAAATATATTAAATTTTTTAATATTTCGTGTGTATAAAATTAATATATGGCACACGAAGAATATAAAACAACGGTAATTTCTTACGATGAAAGACAACCTAAAGTTGAAGTTGTTGAACAAAAACAAGAAGAAGCTGAAAAGCCAAATATTCAAAATGTTTTGTTCAACATAACAACTAAGGTTCCTCACGTAACCGAAACTTTACCAACAGTAAAAGTTGAAACACAAGAGAAGACAACAAAGAAGATTGATCTTAGATCTGTAGAACATGTTAACAAAAATGCTAAAGCATTACCGAAGTTCTACATTCAAGAATATAAACGTTCTGGAAGATTAGTGATTCTATGAGCAGTCATAACTGCGATATGTTTAGCATTAGAGATATGAGCAATGGTAGCGATTATCCAAAGCACAGTTAACAACTGAGCAATGCTAACATTAATTCCAGCTATCACTCTTTGTATTGCCTTCTTCATCATTTACTTAAATAACTGATTAAACTTTAGAAGTGAAGCACGAAATGTAGACTTTACCCAAGGTAAAATTCCAACAATTAACGTAATGAAGTTGTATAAAAGATTAAAAACTGCACACATTAACGTTAACTGATTCTGTGGACTTACATATGTAGCAGGTGGTTTATGCATCTTAATCACTTATTTAGTTGGTTACGGTATTGCTATTAATTACTTTGTACAACACGGTGGAATTGAAGGTAGAACTATCTGAGGAATTCTAGATCCAAGTTTCGAACCATATGTTGGAACTTGCGGAGCATCACTACTAGTTACAGTAATTGTTTGCGCAACAGC
>JAGHUK010000012.1 GCA_018064845.1 Candidatus Hennigella equi
TGTATTATTGGTTCAATTCAATATTTAATATTAATTTTTGTATTACTTCATTCCGTCATAGAGTTAATTTTCTTTTTGTTTGCTTATAGGAAAAAGCAAGAGGTGTTCTTAAAGATAGTCACTAACGAAAATCAAAATGCTCAACACTATAAAGCGTTAATCCACTCTATTGATAATGAGATTTGAACTAGTAAGAGATTAAATATTATTCAAAGAATAAAAAACAATTACAGCTCTATTTACAAAAATTATTCAGATGTTGTGTTATTTAAAAGTAATTCATCCTTATTTAAAACATTATTAAAGAGCTTTTGTGAAATATGTTTGATTGCAACCATGTCATATCTTATTATCAAAACAGATAAACTAACTATTGGTAAACTAACTTTCATTATTTCTGCATTTGCCTTATTTAGAAATTCTAGTTCTGAACTCTTTAATTATTTTTTATCAAAAGTTGAATTTAATGTGTATTGACAAGTATATAAAGACCTAACAACCGTTAGCAATGCGCAAATAAAAGAGTTTAGTTTAAAGCAAGAGATTAAGTCTTTAACTTTTAAGTTAGAAGACACAAAATATCAACTATTAACAAAAAAAGAAAATTTAGTTGATTTGCCTTTTGCTCAAGTTTTAAAACAATGTAGGACCATTTATGTTAACACTAACAAAGCCAATCAATATCACTATATTTTTAACAAAACTATACTGTTAGATCAACAATCTCAAATAGACATACAACAGTTAATCCAACAAATAGAGAAAAGTCCAGTTCAATATTCTCAATACATTCAATATTTTAAATTGGATTTAAATACATCAAACCAACCATTTTATAAATCAATATTAATTAATCTATTGTCATTGTTAGATGAGCACAACAAAATTATTTTTATTGATGATGTTTTATGTTTTATTAAGAAGCAAGACCTAATTGTGGTTAAACAACTGTTAAACAAAATAAAGAAGAATAACTATGTTTTTGTGATAAGAAAGGAGAAAAATGATTAAGCAAAATATAAAGGTTGCACTTTTGGTTGTATTAGGATTAATAACATTCTGGTTAGTAATCTTGAGTTTTATTAAGATTGATATTTCTGCTCCAGCAATAGTAACATATGTTGATACATTTAGTTATGTTGCTATCGACACCAAAAGTGCAGCTTATATTGAAAACCATGCTCTAGATTACATAAAAATGGAATATGAAAAACAATATTTTAGTTGTCATATCACATTTTCATCAAGTAACGAACAATATTCATACTACTTAATTTCATTACCAGATATTGTTGATAAATCTAGAAATTATTTAGACACCACAATCATTATTGATAGTTTAAACATATATCAATATTTATTAAAAAAATAAAGTCGTAAGACTTTATTTAATATGGCGCACCATACTGGAGTCGAACCAACAACCTTTAGATCCGAAGTCTAACGCTCTAATCCAATTGAGCTAATGGTGCATAAATAGGATTATAGTTTCTTTAATCGTCGGTCTAAATCTTCTTTTAAAGTTTTGAATCCTGTTGGTGTAGGAATTACATCCTTGTGAGACTTAAGAAATTTAGGGTGAATAGCTTTAAATGACAAAATAATTTGTCCTAAACCATCATCACCAATAACTAGAAAGTCATATTGGTCGCCCAAAGAAAAGAAATTATGTAAACTTCTTACCAAGTAGTCAGACACATTAGAGATATGACAAATACCAACATTTCCATCAAATGAAGCCAAAATATAAGTCTTGCAAATAGAAATGACTGTACCTTTCACTATGGATTTGTTTATCTCGTATTGTGATTGCATCCCTAATCATTATAAACTTTTAATGTTTCAATCAAAATATAAACAAAATGATGTTTTGAATAATAGACTGCCTTTATTTGGGCTTCTATTTTTGTGCGGCATTCTATATTTAGGATTTGTAGTTAATTATTGGTTTTTATTGTTTTTATTACTCTTTCCATTTAGTTTTAAGTGGCAAAAGATAAATCAAAAGCAAGTTGTCTTATTGGTTGGCATATTAGTTGTTTTTATTATTCTAATAATAATGGCAAATCAATTTAGTTTAATTGATTTGATTGTTTCACTTTTAAATCGTTGCGGCGTCGGAGTAATAAAGAAATCAGCCATCAATTACCTTGATAGGATTTATGATCAAGAAATAGCAGACTTTATTAAATTAGTGCTATTTAATATTAAATCAAACAATACATGATTTTTTTATAAGCAAACGGTGGATTTAGGAATAGTTTGATTAATATGTGTAAGTGGATTTCACATATCTTTACTAGCAAAAGTCATTAAAAAGATATTTACTAGAGCTCCGCGAATAGGCAAATACGTAAGTATAGTAGTAATTTCTCTTTATTCTCTTCTTTTGGATTTTTCATATGCTAGCATAAGGATATTGTTAAGATTGTGCCTAGATTGGACATTTAGAAAATTTAATTTGCAACGATACAACAGATTGGGAGCTATTGGTCTGATAATTTGTTTGCTTAACCCTTTATGTTTCACAAGTTACAGTTTTCTATTGTCCTTTCTTGTTTGCTCAAGTTCTTATTTTGTAATAGGATTAAATTTTAATAATAAAATTGTTACATCAATTGTGATTAATATCATGGCATTTTTGGTAACAATACCGTTTGTGATTGCAATGAATCATAAAATTTCCTTACTAACATTTCTTAATGCTTTTATCTTTACATATTGTTCATCGTTTGTATTTTTATATTTATTAATCTTTGCTTGAATACCGTTTATGTCAATAATTCATTATGGTATTATGATTGCATCATATGTCCTTATTGGAAACATTAGTTTTAGCAATATTTTTATTTATTCAAACGAATGACCAATATGAATAATTTTTATCTATTATGCGCTTTTCTTTGTTGTTACAAAAGTAGTTTATCTTATTGTTATAAACAATAAGATATAATTAGAAAAATGGTCAAAATATATCATAGCAACAATTTAGATGCAATTAATTGAAAGATATATACAGATAACACTAAAAGTGTTATTGAATTTTTGCCAACCGGAACCACACCAACAAACTTAATTGATAAGTTGGGACAAGTTAGTTTGTTTGATATTGGCCAAGAAGAAAAAACATATGTTGTTAATATTGATGGTTGAAAATTAACAGACGAAACAACAAAAAATTGTATTAGAGAACTACATAGTCTTTCGACACCAATAATCTTTGTATATGAATCAGCAACAGTTAAAAATAAAATTTTTTCTGAATTAAAAGTTGAAGTTATAAAAGCAACAAGTGTTACTAAGAAAGCCAAAGCAACCTTGATTCATAAGTTATTGATAAAAGTTAAGATTAAACTTAATCCTGATGTAGAAGAGTTGCTTGTTTCATTGTTGCCAGAAAAAATCCATTTCATAGAAAATGAAATAGAGAAATTAAAATTGATGAACCAACCATCTTTCACAAAAGAAGAAATAAAGCAAATAGTATTTGATCTTGGCGACGCAACAGTATTTAATATAGTTGATTCGTGGTTGAATGGAAACCAAGAACAAACCATTGAAAGATTAAATGATTTGATTTCCAAGAATATAACCATTCAAGCCTTCGTTCCAATCTTTGCTTTAAAATTAGTTCAAATTAAATTATTCTTATCTGCAAAATTAGCAAGGTGATCCAGCGAGATAATTACAGCTAAATTAGGTTTACCGTTTTGGCAACAAGCAATCTACAATAACATGAGACCGTATGATAAGAATTTAGATAAAATAGATGCAATGCTAAACAGACTATATCAATTTGATATAAATGTTAAAAAACAAAAAAATATACCATATACTCAATTAATAAAAATACTATTCGAATAATATGAAAAAGTTAGAAAAAGAATTATACATAAAACATGCAAAAAGATTATGTGCAATTATTGATGAAAAATCAACATTTGCATCTTATTTAGCAAGACCAGACTTTAATAATGTGATTAAGACACAATTAAATGTTTTGAACGCTTGTGAAAAATTGTTTCCTAAGATTGATTTAGATGCAAAATATTCATCTAAAGTTTTAGTTAAAACATTTAACAAAATAACAAAAGACAAATACACAATTGATGAAAATTATAAATATGAAGATCAAACAGATTTAATTGACTCAATTAATTATTTGTTTACTTTTTGCAACAATATGTTTAAAGTAAATTTGGATGATTTAGTGTCAGGTAAGAAAGTAACAGCAACAGACCCTAAAATTGATTTAAGAGCTAAAGCTCAATATGATGACGAAGGAACTAAAATGAATTCTAATTACGCTTTTGCTGGCGCAGGAATTCCTTTAGCATCAACTCCATATGAAAATCCATATTTACTTGGTAAGGCATATGCAAAACTTAATGATGATATGAAGGAAGGAAAGTTTTATCGTTATAAAACACAACCTAAAATTATTCCAACCATTAAACTTGTTTCATGTATTTTAATGTGTTTATTATCTCTTGGTTTAATAACAATGGCTGTGTTTGCTTTCCTAGCAAACGGCTTGCAATTTAATGTTGATGGAAAAGCAACACCACTTAGCACTATTAGCTATGGAGTAGTTTATATCTTGTTAGCTTTGTTTATGTTTTACCCAATAGTAGTGACGATGAAAACAATTGTTGGTAAGGCATCAAAGAACTTAAATCTTATGTATCATTACGCATGAGGATTTACTATCGCCATAATTGCATTAAGCTTACTAATGATAATGCTTGATTTAAGATGAACATGATTACCACCATATGATATTGACCCAAGTTCAGCTCCAATTACAATTCTTGGTCACACTGGGTGAAAAATTATGTTTCTTGTGTGTTGTGGATTGATTGTGTTAAATGTTATTCCAGTTATTATTGGTTCTGTATGCAATCCAAAACCAGATCCAGCAGCTGTTGAAAAGAAAGTTAAAGAATATGTAGATATGTTTGCTGGTGACATGCCAACTAACGGAGTTCCTCCAAAAGCAGACGTCCAAAAGCCTACTGATGTAAAAAAGAGCAAATCTAAAGATACTAAAAAGAAAAATAAATAAATAAATGATTGATCAAAAGGAAATGAAAAACTCAAGATTTAGTGTAAAGAAGTTTTTCTTTCCTTTTTCACCAATCAAATCTTTTCGTTCGGTTAGATTATTATTTTTAATGGCAATTCTAATTGCTTTAAGAATAGTTTTTGGTTTATTAACAATCAGGATCGCTCCATTTGTATTGTCTATTTCTATTGCATGAGTACCACTAATGGTGCTTGGATGGTATTTCGGACCAGTTGTTGGTCTAATCCTTGGAATTTTAACTGACACGATAAGTTTTTTAATGGCTGGTGGAGGCATATGATTTTGAATGTATGCCATTCAAGAACCTATTATTGGTTTGATTTCAGGCTTAATTGCAGGGTTATGTAGATATAGAAAAGACAAAATAAAAAGATCAATATCATTTGATATTGTTTTGAGTCAAATAGTTGTTATTGTTTTTGCAGTGATTAGTTATGTCACTTTAATAGTTTGAGTAAACTCTATTGAATTTGAAGGATACAAACCAGAATATGAAAAATTCTATGAAATATATAGATGAGTTGTAGTTGGGTGTGTATCGCTATTAATTGTTGTTTATGAAATATTAATAATTCTAACAATGACCAAAAAAATAGGAAAAACAGAACATCATGTAATGATCAACTTTATTTATTCAAGCAGTTTAGTAATTGTGTCAATGTTAGTCTTTTCAGTGGCTCTTGGACCTATTACCGCAGTTGAATATGCTAAGTTTGCTGGATTGGATATTCCTGAAGGTTATGCTCAATTTGGTTCATTATTTTATTTAGTGCCTAGGGTTTGTGTTGAAGCAATCAAGGTTCCGGTTGAAGCATCATGCTTATTTGGGGTAGTTTGTTTGTTTGATAAAAAAGTAATGAATATTGTTAATAAAATTAACAACACTTGGGAAGCAGCTTAACTTTTTATATTTAAATTTTATAATATATAATAAATAAATCACAAAACAGAAAGGTGGTGAATTTATGCAAAAAGTTATCGTTAAAGATGGCGATTTAAATGACGCTATGAAAAAATTCAGCAGAATCTCTGCTGAAACTCGTAGAGCTGCACAAGCTCACACCTACTATTTAAGACCAGGTCTTAAAAAAGCTGAAAAATCTAAACAAGCTCAAAGAAGAAAATTTAAATAATTAAGAGAAATAAACATATGAAAAAGATATTCAAATCAATTGGATATGGCTTATCAGTACCGTTTGTTCTTCTTGCAACATTCTTTGCTCTTTTATTTGCTAAAAGAAAAGCAAAAAAATATAAAAAAGACCCAAATAGTATTTTTTTACAAGAAAGATTAAAGACTGTTTACAAATTATTTAATAAATTCTTATATTTAAAAAGAGTTGAAGTAGTTTTAGATGGTTTTGAAAAATTACCTGCTAAGCAAATGTTATTCATTGCGGATCATAAACATATTCTTGACCCAATGGTAATTTTTACTGCTTTATATGAAACAAACAAAATTGGACCAACTTCATTCATTTGTAAAAATGAATTATCAAAACATTGATACACAAGATGTGTTATTGAATTAATGGATGGTATATTCATTCAAAGAGACGATGGAAGAAGCATTTATGATTGTTATCTAAAACAAATGGAAAATGTAAAGAAGGGATATTCAATTGTGGTGTTTCCTGAAGGAACAAGAGTTCCTGGTGAACAATTCAAAGAATTTAATCCAACAACTTTAAAAGTTGCTTTCCAAAACTTTATAGCAATTGAACCAATTGTAATTTATGGTGCCGATGCAAAACGTAAAATAGGTAACAAAAAGAAAGTGTATGTTTCTGCTCTAAGACCAGTTCAACCAAACAATTTTATTAACATCAAACAAGAACAATTAATGGAAACATTAAAGAATTCAATTGTTGACAAATATATTGAATTGAGAGCAGTAGCTTACGGAAAGGGTAAATAATGATTTACTTAGTAACAGTTCACGATAGAAATAAAAAACTATCCAATCTACACACAGAAAAGGATTTGAAATCCTTTTGCTGAAAATCTATCTTAGAATTAACTGTTCACAAAACCGTCTTATATTCTTCTGATAGTTTTAATGCTTTTAAGAATAAGGCATTACCAAATAGAGTTAACATTGTTTTTTCTAAAAAAACAAAAGGTGCTCAAAAAATTACAAATGTTCTTGTAAACAATAACTATAAAGATTTAGTTGAAACATTTGGCGGAACAAAACAAGACATTTATGTCTTGGGGTTAAATCATTTCTTGGTTGAAAGATTTGCAAAGGATGCTGATTTCATTATTGACTATAGTACGGAAGAAATAAGCAGAACAACACAAGGTATCTTTGATACTATCAACTTTGCTGACTATACATTACTAAAAAAACAAGAACACACTCACTTTGATATAAGATATTTTGTTAGAGAAAAAACAAACTACATAGGATATTAGAATGGATGCACTAAATTTAAAATTGTCAGACTTCGATGGACCATTAGATTTGCTTCTAACATTAGTTAGAGAAAACAAAATGGATATTGAAAACATTAACCTATTGACCATTGCTGATCAATATTTAAAGTTTGTTTATGCGCAAAAGGATTTAGAAATAAATGAAGCAAGCGAATATTTATTAATTGCTAGTACGCTTGTTTGAATTAAATCTAAAACTATCTTAAGTTTTACTGTTAAATTATCTGAAGAAGAACAAAGCCAAATTGATGCTGAAAGACAAAAGCTAATCAATCAAATTATTTTATATAAGAAATATCGTGACTTAGTTCCTAAATTTAATAATTACTATGATAAACGTAGTCTTATGTTTTCAAAGAAACAAGATGACGTTGAAAAATTATTAAATACAAAAATAGACAAAGAAGTATTTGTTATCCCTAACAAAATAAGCTTTAATGCCTTGCAAAAAGCAATGCAAGCTGCTTACGATAAGTGAAAATTAAATATTTTCAACAATAGAAAAATTATTGTTCAAGAAGTGTCTGCAGAACAAGTTGAAAAAGAAATTCAAGAAATCTTTGAAAAATACCCAGACGTAACAAAATACACACTATCAGATTTCTTTCAATTAATTGATGAAAAATATCTATCTGATCAATATCTAGTAACTTGCTTTGTATGCTTACTAGACCTTGCAAAGAATGGACAAATTGTGTTAAGTCAAAAAGAATTTGAAGATGAAATATACTTCGAGGTAATAAGGAGATAAATATGAGCAATAAATCAGTAATTCAATCCATCTTATATACAGTAGGTTCTGAAGGTGTAGAACTTTCTTCTATTAAGAAAGTTCTTGACCTTCCTATTAATGAGATTAAAACAACATTAAAAGAAATGGCAAAGCAAATGTCAGAAGATGAACATTGTGGTTTATGTATTAAAGTATTTGGTGACAAGTATTATTTGTTAACAAAAGAAGCTAATCACGAATACTTAGCTAAGCTAGTTGATATTAAAACAAAAAATCCACTAACTCCTGCTTTGCTTGAAACGTTAGCTATTATTGCTTATAACCAACCATGCACAAGAGCAAAGATTGAAGAAATTAGAAATATTGATCCAACATTCGCTGTTGATCGTTTAATTGAACTCGGTTTAGTTGAAAACATTGGTAGAGCAGAAACTCCTGGAAATCCATTCTTATATTCTGTAACACAAAAGTTCTTTGAACTTTTCGGTATCAAGTCATTAAAGGAATTACCACCAATCGAAGATGTTGACTTTAATGTTGCAGATGATGATTTAAACTTCTTCGATAGTTCAAGATAAAAAAAGAGCTTATGCTCTTTTTTTCTTTGCTTTTCTTATTACTCTTTTAGCAACCTTTTTAGCTGTACGCTTAATGTTGCGTTTAACATTTTTTGCGACATTATATTTGCGTAACGCATTAATATATAATTCTATTTTTTCTTTTGTTGAAAGATCCTTACATGCCTTTTTCAATTTGTATCTAGTATGATTAGATAATGTTTTCTTAGCAATATACACCGTGTGTAGTAGAGAACACCATTGTGCTTCAGTCAGGTCAAATTTCTTTGCCATGACAATGTTGTAGATCTTGATTCCATAGATAATAAACAAGCAAACTAGGTTAATTCCTTCAGAAACAGCTAAGCCGACTACTTCCATGATAGGAATGTTTTCTCACGTTAAAAACACAGAATATGCAATTCAACCTGCCGAACATACAAACCAAACAATTCATTTAAATCATTTATTTTCACGTGTGTCTTTTGTTTTTATCACGTGCATCATATCAGGCACTAGCAGGAAGATTTGGCTCACTACAGCAAGCCACATTGACACCTGAATTGCTATTTTTGCCCATAATGGGGTCTCATAATTACTTACTAAAGTAAGTAAATTAAATATTTTATTCATAATTAATATCTATCGGTAATCTAATAATATAATAATATACATAAAAAAAGAAAAGGGGACAACGAAAAATGAAAAACAACTTAACCTACTCTTTAGATCAAATCAAGAAATTCAACGATTCTGAATGACAAGAATTCAGAAAAATGCGTTGAGGTCAAAAACAAGAAACTTACAATGACAAGGATAACATTCCTGATTGATTCTGACCTGCTCAAAAAGAAAAAGATAACGAAATCAGAAGAAAAGCTTGAGCTAAAAAATGTAACGCATACGCACAATCAACAACACCTGCTGATTGATTCATGCCTAGCAAAAAAGAATACATTGAATTCCTAGAAAAAGTAGAAATTCGTAAAGCTAAGATTCTTGAAAAGAAAGCAGCTAAGAAATAATCTTTCTGGTAACTTTTAACTAATACATTTTAGATTGCAAAAATCTAAAGTGTATTTTTTATTTGTTTTGTTAAAAGTAAAAACTAGGCATAGCCTAGTTTTTAGT
>JAGHUK010000001.1 GCA_018064845.1 Candidatus Hennigella equi
AGAACTGCCTTTATTAAAACTAACCCATCTTTACCAGTAGTGTTAGCAACAGGTGCTTCAGCAATATTGCTAGCAGCTGTTCCATTCATTCCTGGTTTAAGTTTTGGTTTACAATTTACAGACCAACCAACTGCTCCATCAAGTCTAAACCCATTGTTCTGACCAGCGCTGATTGGAATTATCTTAGGATATATTGTTATTGCTGAGTTAACTAAGCGTTTATATATGAAAGTTAACCATAGAGAATGAATATAAAAAAAGAGGGTGTACCTCTTTTTGTTTTATTCAACAATTATTATTCTTTAAGATGGTTCTTTGTTATTAGATTATCAATTCTTGAATTAATTAGTTTAAAACCATTTCTCATTTCTAAAATCACATCTTCTAAAGTTACTTTATGTTGTTTTCTAACACCAAAAGCAACTGCTTGATTTTTTGAATTAAAAGTTTCTAGCTGTTTCATGATTTTTGTTTTGTCAGTTAATACCTTAACTACATTATATTCATCTCGAAACTGTGTTTTAGTAATTTCATGATATTCCATAGGAATAAAACTCCTTTCACATATACCTTTACCCAAAAAATAAAAAATTTAGGATTTTTGTCTTCCTAAACTTTTATAAGCAGTGATTAAATGTATGATTTTTGATAATTAATAGTTTATATTTTTTTGCAATTATTTTCTTATTCTTGCATTCTTGTCCTTATAGTAGACAGTTACCGGAACGTGTGTTAAACCAAAAGCTTGTCTAATTTGGTTTTCAATATATCTTGCATAACTAAAATGTAAATACTTGGGATCGTTTGTAAATAGAACAAAGGTTGGAATCTTTGATTCCACTTGCGTTCCATAGTGGATATTAATTCTATTACCTTTGAATTTAGGTGGCGGATTAAGTATTTGTGCTTTAGCTACAACTTCGTTTAGAGCAGAAGTAGCAACTTTTGTCTTAAGTTCTTTGTAAATGTTTTCAATTGTAGAAAAGATTGTATGAACACGTTTGTTATCTTTTGCAGAAATGAAAACAATTGGTGCTCAAGCTAAATAATCGAAGTCAGCACGAATAAGTTTTTCAAACTTAGACATTGTGTTGTCTTCTTTTTTAACTAAGTCTCATTTGTTAACAACAATGATAGTTGGAATGTTAGCTGCATGAGCAAGACCAGCAATAACTTCATCTTGTTCATTAAACTCTTCTGAACCATCTAACATAATGATGATTAAATCAGATCTGCTTATTGCTTCTTGGGTACGAAGATAAGAATACTTATCTACATTAGCAGACATCTTTCCTTTTCTTCTTATTCCGGCTGTATCAATGATGGTATAGCTTTTACCGTGATACTTAAAAGTACAATCAATGCTATCTCTTGTAGCATTAGCAATTGGAGACACAATTACTCTTTCTTGACCAATTAATGTGTTAACCAATGATGATTTGCCAACATTAGGTCTACCAATAATACAGAACTTAAATGATTCTTGTTCTTTGCGTTCAGGTGTTTTATCTAGTTGTTTAACAACTTCATCTAATAAATCACCTAAACCGATTCCGTGGGTACATGAAATAGGAAAGAATGTACCAAACTTAAGATTGTAAAAAGTCTTGTCAGAACTATGGTTATAGTTCTCTGCTTTATTAACAACTAAGATTATCTTCTTGCTTTTAGCCTTAGTTTTTAATAATCTAGCAATATATTGATCGTGAGCATTGATGCCTTCTTTTTCAGACACAACAAATAAAATGATGTCTGCTTCATCAATGGCATAATTAACTTGTTGGTTAATTACTTCTTGAAAAGGAGCGTCAATGTTCTTTAAGATTCCACCTGTATCAATTACAGAAAAAGCTCTGCCTACTCAGCTTGCAGTAGCATAATTACGGTCTCTGGTGATACCAGGAGCATCATCTACAATAGCTTTCTTGTGACCAATTATTCTATTGAATAGAGAGCTCTTACCGACATTAGGTTTTCCTACTAAAGCGATTTTTTTCATGCGTCCTTTTCTTCTTGAACAGCCTCCTCTTTAATGGTTAAAACATTACGTTTTCTATTTACTATATCAACAATTAAATCAACAACTTCTTCTTTTTTCATCTTTGTTGAATCAATATATGTTGCATCTTTAGCTTTCTTTAAAGGTGACACCTTACGGTGTGTGTCTTGGTAATCACGTGCTTTGATGTCTTCTAATAACTTATCAAATTCTTTACCTTCTAATTTGATGTGATTATCTTTTGCTCTTCTTTTTGCACGTTCTTTAACATCTGCATCTAAGAAGAACTTATATGGACTGTCTGGTAAGATAACAGTTCCAATATCTCTTCCATCCATAACTAGAGATGTTGTCTTAATGATTTCTTTTAAATCTTTTTCATAACGTTTTCTTACATCAGGATATTTAGAGATGGTAGAAGCATTCATAGAATGAATGTCTTTCATAATTTCCATAGTAACATCTAAATCGTTGATACGGAATGAACCATCTTTAAATGAGAACTTAAATTGTTTCATTTCCTTGTTAACAATTTCTTCATTAGAACAGTCAATGTCTTTTAGGGCAAAAGCATAACTTCTAAAAATTCTACCTGTAGACATGTAGGTAATACCTAATCTTGCGGCAACAAGTTGTCCTACAGTGGTTTTGCCACTTCCTGCAGGACCATCAATTGCGATTTGAATTAATTCATGTTTCATACTACAATATTAACCACCTTACTATTAATAATACAAAAGTTAATAGAAAGAAGACAGAAGCAATTGAAATTGAAATAACAAAGACATGGTGTCCAACATTTTTTTGGTTATTCTTTGATAAAGAAATAATTTCACCAACTTGTGTTTGCTTTTTCTTTCCAGATAAGTTTTTAAACTTAGCTTCTAAGTCTTTTTCAAATTCCTTATCATTACCTAAGCTAAGATTTGTTTGCTTAATAAAGTCTGATAATTTAGCATAATCAGGATTTGTTTTCAACCATTCTTCTTTTAGATTGTCATTTTCATCAAGAATGTTGTCATTCTTTAGATTGAAAAGAATGGTTGAAATGTTATTACGATTATTAATCGTTTTAGCTTTATTAAGATTCTTAAACAATTTAGTAATGTGTTCAGGAACTTGATTTTGGCTTACTATAACTTCACTTACACCTTTATGCAAATCTAGGTCAGGTTCAACAACGTTTTGTAAAATAGCAGGATTGATTTTATCAATTACCTTTTTGTAGTTTGCTATTTGTTGGGTTTGTTGATCTATCGTAAAACCAATTTTACTTGCTTGGTAAATTTCTTTACGATAATCTGCCCATTTTTGCATACGGGTCATATATTTATATTATGTATATAATTTACATATTTATTTCAACAATATGCTTTATATATATAATATATAGCGATTTAATGGATTGAAGAAAGTAGGTCAAATATGACAAACAATTTTTCTTCTTCTAATATTGTCTTACTATCTATAACTATTGTTTTATGTGTGATAATTTTAGGTTGCGCAGCTATTATCACTTATTTGCGCGTTAAAAAGATTAGAAGTCGTAAACAAGCCAAAGAGGTTGTTGAAGACTATAGATATGAACCACTAAATAAAGAAGTGGCAAGATATAGAAGATTAGCTGACCAATATAAGAAGAAGCTAATTGATCAAGATTACCTTGATCATGATAAGACTTTACAGGATTTAAAAGTTATTTTGGATGCAGAATTAAATGATTATAAAAACCAACAACTTTTAAAGATTGAAAAGGAAATCCAAAAGCATAAAAATGAATTATTAAGACATACTATTTTATCTGCAATGCAACCATTGCATTTAAAAGTTATTAATGAATCATCTGTTCACTATTTACCAATTGCTGATAAATATAAACCACTATTAATTGGTAAAAAGGGAAGAAACATTAAAAGACTTAATGAAATTACTAATTGTAATATCAATGTAGATAAAGATAGTGCTTATGTTGAAATTTCTAGTCCAAATCCTTTGGACAAACAAATCGCCATCAACACAATTAATCACTTAATTAAATCAGAAGCTTTTGATTTAGTAGCAATTGATAGCGTTTACAAAAAAGAAACAAGATTAATTCAAGCAGAATGTATTGAAACAGGAAAGAAGTATTTAACAAAGTTAAATATTCCTTTTAATGGACCAGGTTTATGTGAATATGTTGGTAGATTAAAATATAGATGATCTTTTAGCCAAAATGTTCTTGAACATTGTTATGAAACGGCTTTGATTTGTGAAGCATTGGCGAACCAATTAGGGTTAGATCCTCAAACAGCAAAAGAAGTAGGATTCTTTCATGATATTGGAAAATCAATTGATTATGAAAGAAGATATGATCACATTGATACTGGTATCAAGATTGCTAAAGAATTTGGTTTACCACACGAAGTAGTAAACGGAATTTTAAAGCATCATCGGAACAATTGTAATGATGATTATGTGTTATTAGTTAGATGTGCTGATGCATGATCTGCAGCCAGAAAAGGTGCAAGACATGTGCCAAATAAAAATGATGCAGAAATCATTAAAATGGTTGAAGCAAAACTTAGAAAGATTAAAGGAATCATTTCCTTCAAAGTTGATGTCGATGACAAGAACATTAAAGTAATTTTTGTTCCAGTTATTCCAGATAAAAAGAACTACTTAGATATTAAGTTTGAAATTATTAGAACAATTAAGAAGGACGTTAGACTTAATAAATACTATGTGCAAATTGGAAGATAAATGGTAAAAATAATAATTTTATTATTGTCTAAAAGTAGAGTATTTATTAATACTTACGAGAATTTAGGAAGTAAAATTTCCTAAATTTTTTATTCTTTAAGGTAAAGATATATATTGATACCCTTAGGGTATTATTAAATATGAATAAAAGTGATTTTAATAAAAACTATAATGTAACTAAGATATTAACTGACAAAATAGAGATTATGAAACAGTTAGAAACTTTTAATTCAAAAAATCAAGCAGTTGCTTTTGGTATTAGGAAAAAGACAAGAGTAACGCTTGAGGATATAATGCGAAAAGTTGATAAGTTAACGATTGCGATAAATGACATTTATACAAGATTAGATAAGTATGATGAGATGTTTAGACAACATGGTTGAATTAAATAAAAAACTACTTTTTAAGCTCAAGTAGTTTTTCTTTTACTGCCATTGCACAATCGCCAATAATCAAAGTGATGTTATCTTGAGATTTGATTACACCTTTACTTGATAATTTTTTAAGCAATTCAAAATCTATTTTATCCATCGCTGTTACTTGAAAAGTAATAGTTGAGATGGTAGCAGAGATATTAACAATGTTTGCTACACCACCTAAAGCATTGGCAATAGCATTAATGTCAGGCATACCAATTGTATTTAAAGTAAGTTGATCATTTTTATTTTGTTCTTGTTTGCTTGCTTCTTTTCCAGCTTTACGACCTAAATGTCCAAATGTTAGGACATTAAGAAATTTAGTTAATTTCTTTCCCATTATTTCTTTTCCCCGATGATAAAGACTTTTTGTAGTTTGTTAAGATATGGTTTAAGTTCTTTATAGAAACCAATCTTAGCTTTTAATGTTGTTAAATATAGTTTAAATGTTGATTTAGTATCAACAACATGTTCATAACCATCATTCATTAAAACCATTTGTCCATTAGCTTTTAAGTTAGATAGTTCTACTTCTTGTTTACCATCTAAGACAACAGCATTACCAATAGAGAGATACTTAGCATGAGCTAAAGGTGATACTTCTGACATTTCTCAAATCTTTGATTTAGTTAATAAGATAGCATTCTTTAATGATTTGTTTAAACCAGTTGATCCGGTTTTTGTACAGAAACATAAACCTGATCCTCAGAATCATTCATAATGATGATTATTAATTGCAATATCTGCTGAGATAGTGTTGATACCTTCAATTAAGATTTCGTTGATGGCATAGAAAGTTTTATTGTTTACTTTACATGCAACAACATCTGGTTTATAGAAGTTATTATCATTATCAAAATATTTGATAATAGCTCTAGGATCTAGATTTATATCAATACTATAAAAACCTACTAAACCAGTGTTAATTAAAACCATCTTAACATCTTTTTTAGCAAAAGTGTTGTATGCATGAACAAATGTTCCATCTCCACCTAACACAATAATATTTTGAGCATCGGCAGAAATAGTACATCCTGCTTTTCTTAATGCAGCAGCAAGTTTTTTCTTTGTATCTTGACTCTTTTTTGAGTCATTACAATAAATAAAGAATTTCTTTGTCATAAAGTAAATACTTCAATATTATATGTATATATAATGATTATGAAAAGAGAATTTATGAAATTAACTAAATTATTACCATTAGTAGGTGTTGCAGCTATTGCAACTCCGATGGTAACATCTTGTACATCAATGCCAACTATTAAACTGGACTATTGAGACCAAGCAACATCAGAAACTATTAAAATAGAATATTTAAGAAATACTAAGCTAGCCAATATGCGAGCTAATCAAAAGTATTGTTTTAACATCAATATGAAAAATTGAAAAAACTATAATAGTTCAACTTTTGGATTCTGAGCATTTGAAATATTATTATGTGACTTAGATGATTCTAGAGTTTTTACTTCTGAATTGCTAAATTATCAAGTGTGAATTGATAACAAGGAATTAAAATATGTAGATAAACAAGATGCAAGCCTTGAAGCTGGATGGTTTAGTTATGGGCGTTATGGGAAACATCATACGTTATTTGGGGTAAAAGCAAACATTAAAGCTAATTCAAAAATGAAAATTAGTGTTGAAGTTCCGCAAGATATTTATGCAAGATATATGATGCTTGGAATGACCATAATATAAAAATAGGAACGTAGTTCCTATTTTTTATTTATAATTATTTATATGAAAAATACAAATCACAAACCAATCATGTTAAGTGGGATTCAACCCTCTAACAGAATTACCTTGGGTAATTATTTAGGAGCAATCAGACCATATGTTCAAACAGCTGATATGTTTGACATGTATGTTTTTGTTGCAGACTTACATGCAATTACAAACACTTTTGATCCAGAAACATTAGCTAAAAATAGAAAAGAAGTTGTTTGTATGTATTATGCTTGTGGTCTAGACTTTAACAAAGTTAAAATCTTCTACCAATCAGATGTCAAGAGCCATACAGAATTAGCTCATATCTTAACTTGTCATACTACTTTAGGTGAACTAAATAGAATGACACAATTTAAAGATAAGGCTAAGAAAGCTGTTGGTAATGGAACAGAAATGATCCCTACGGGATTATTAACATACCCAGTGTTAATGGCTGCTGATATTTTACTATATGATGCTGATGCTGTTATTGTTGGTGCAGACCAAAAACAACACATGGAACTAACAAGAAACATTGCTGAAAGAATGAATAAGAAATACAGCAAGAGAAATGGTGGCAAACCACTATTTGTTGTACCTGAACCATACATTTTAAAAACAGGTGCAAGAATTATGGACTTGCTAGATCCATCTATTAAGATGAGCAAATCTAACATTAATGAAAAAGGAACTATCTTTGTGATGGATAGTCCTGAAGTCATTGCTGATAAGATTAAGAAAGCTAAAACTGATAGCTTTAACAAAGTTAAATATGATAAAGAAAAACAACCAGGTATTGCAAACTTAATGGAAATTTATGCTGCTTTAACTGGTATGACACTTAGTGATATTGAAAAGACTTATAAAGATGCACCAAACTATGGTGTATTCAAAACAGATCTTATCAAGATTGTTTGTGATGAATTAAATAAACTACAAGCTAGATTTAATGAAGCATTAAAGATTTATGATTCAAAGCTTGTACCTATTCTTGAAAAGAATGCTAAGGAATGTAGCAAGATTGTTCAAGCTAAGACAGAAGCTATTTATAAAGCAATCGGAATGAAATAAACATGGCAGTTAAGGCTAAGAAAAAGCGCTTACCTACTCATGTTCTTCATAGAAGAATAAATAAAAGGTTAGCCAAAGTTAAATTTGACAAACGTTGTTTAATATGTACAGATCTTGATGGTACACTATTAAACAAAGATTGTTATATTCGTACTTACTCTCGTGAAGTAATTAATGCTCTAAATAAGAAAGGACATATTGTATGTCTATTCACTGCTAGAGCATTGAGAGGAAGCTATGCTTATTATCGCCAATTAAGACTAAAAACTCCAATTGTTAACTACAACGGTTCAATCATTCAAAACCCTACTAACCCAGCTTTTACTCCAATTTGTTTTTATATCAATACTGAAGTTATCTATAAAATCTTTGCTCAACCTAAAATTCAAGATTTAATCTTGAATGTTATCTTTGAAACACCAGATGGTACTTTCTTTTTAAAAGATTATCGTAAGAAAGTAAGTCATGAACAAGTTAAGAAAGAATTAGCTAAGTTTAATATTTATACAAACAAGGATATTGGCTTTGTTTCAGATGACTTTGCTAAACTTAAAAATGGTGCTTATTCAATCTTAATTGAATTAAGAGACATGTCTAAAGCAAAGATAGTAGAAGAAGAAATTAAGAAGATTTGTTCTTCAGTAATTGTTCGTAGTTGAACCGAAGAACACGTAGGAACAATTATTGAAATTAATAGCACTTTCCCTAGTAAGGGATTAGCGCTAAGATATCTATCAGTTTATTATGATATCCCATTAGAAAGATGCTATGCTTTTGGTGATAATGATAATGATAAAGAAATGTTATCTATAGCTGGTCATGGTTATGCTATGAAAAATGGTGTAGAAGTAGCTAAAAAAGCTGCTAAACATATTACTAAATATGATAACCATGAACAGGGTGTTGCAAGAGAACTTAACAGAATCTTTAATTTAGGTATCCAATTAGAAATCAATAAGAACCTACAATTTGAAGACGGCAAGACTGCTAAAGCTAAAATTACTAAGTAATTTTAGATAATATTTTTAATATATAATCTTTATGTAAGAGTTTTAACTCTTGCAGAAAGCGATTATATATACATGAAAAAAATAAAAACATTGATGCCACTATTAGGAGTTGCAACTGTTGCTGGATGTACACTTCCAATGGTAGGTTGTACAATCAAAAATGACGGTAACAAACCAAAGATTTATGTTGCTAACGTTGACGCTGAGACATATGACGTTAAGGTTACAGCAAAAAGTGATACTGCTGAAATTGGTAAAGATTTAGATCTTGAGCTATCTTGACAAGCAGTTGATGATGGTGCTTATTACGTAAGCACAGCTGGTGTTGTTATTGGTGATGCTGTATTAGCTGAATATTCAAAAATCCATGAACCTAATGGATTCCAATTAAAAGATTATAAAGATGATGGTGTAACTATGCATATACCAGGAATACATATTAAGGACGACACTCCAATTCAAATTATTTTAGACCTAAAGCGTTCAAAATATGATGAAGCGATAAAGATTAAGGATTTTGAAGATTCTTACATTTCACTTAAATATGGTGAACAAACACTTTACAAATATGATGTTCTTCGTTCAGTAGGTCACTATGATAAGGTAAATCCTGATCCAAAAGAATCATTTTTAACTGTTTCTAAAGGTGAGATTCTTGAAATGAGTTTTAATTTAGAAGATTTTAAAACATTAGATCCAGAAAGACATTTATGAATTATTATGGGTTACTGAAACCCAGAAAGCGGTGCCTTCCAACCATTTGCTCCTGAATTAAGCAATTGTGATTACATGTGATATGGCGAAGGCAAAACACCTTTAATTTGTCGGAGATCAAGTATTACTACCGCATATGAGGTTGAACTTCCAATAGAAGATCAAACATGAGGTGAAACTGGGTCAAGAAAAACAATTTTCTTCAAATATAGATTTCAAGAAAGTCACTCTAATTATTTCCAAATAATGATTGGTCAAGAACACCAAAACTAATAATTCTTAGTTAATAAAAAATAGGGGTTATCCCTATTTTTTTATTTGTCTAACAAACTCTTCTATCTTATTAATACAGTTTGTGTCTGGTGTTGATCCTTGGCAGTAGTTATCTTTACCGCCACCACGGCCTCCAGTTAGTTTATTAAGTTCATTAATAATAGTATTACATTTAGCTACTTTAGCATTAGGATGCTTACATACAATGTAAGATAATTTTTGTGTTAAGTTTAGAATAACAAAACCATTGTTTTGGTATTTATCTAATAATGCTCGTGGTAAGTTAAAGATGAAGTTAGCACTAGCATTATTAAGCTTAATAATGTTATATGGTTGAGCTTCATTAACTTTTAAGTTATTGATGAAGTCATTGACTTCTTTTTTAACTTGAGCAACTTTAAATTCATTTAAAGCTTTATCAAAGTTCTTTTGTGCTAAGTCTAGAGCAAGCTTATTAGCTTTAGTTTGGTTTCAATCATCTGATAGCTTAATCTTTTTAACTTCAGCAATAATTGTTTGATCATTAAAACCATTATCAACAATTTCTTTGTTGATATTGTCTAATCTTACTTTTAGCTCACTATTAAGTTCATTAATAGTAGCAGTAGTATTAGCATTAGATACAATACCTTCTATTCTTCAAGCACCTGAACCTTTAGAAGAAAGGCTAGTGATATGGAATTGTTCTATTTCACTTGTGTTAGTTACATGTCTACCAGCACATATTTCAATAGAAATATCTCCTACCTTGACTACTCTTAGTTTACCTTTAACCTTAGCATATACTTCTTCGAAGTAAGCTAAAGCACCCATTGCTTGAGCTTCTTGTAATGTTTTATGATAAGTAGTTACAGGTAAAGCTTGTTTAATTCATTTATTAATTAAAGCTTCAACATCAGACAATTGTTGGTCAGTTAACTTTTGGTGATATTGGAAGTCAAAGGTTAACTTATGGTGTGTTTTTAATGCACCCATTTGTTTAATCTCTTTAGAGATAGATTGTTGTAATGCAGCTTGTAATAAATGTTCTGTTGTGTGCGTAGCCGCGATAATAGCTTTTGCCTTAAGGTCTAGACTAACTAACACATTAGTGTGTAATGTTAGTTCTAGACCGTTGATACCAACAATAGAGTGGAAGTGTTGGCCATTAGGTCCCTTGATAGCGTCATAAACTTTTAGTTTAGAACCATTAACTTCAATTCAACCTCAGTCTGAAACTTCTCCACCACAGTTAGCATAGATAACTGTTTGGTCTAAAACAATTCAGTTATGTTTATCTGGAATGACTTTATCAATCTTATTAAAGTCTTGGTCGAAGATACCAATAACTTTAGCTTTGCATTCATTTTGATCATAGAAGAATTTAGATTCTTCTTTATAGTCCATTAAAGTAGCATTTTGAATTGCCATAGCTTTAGCTGGAGCAGTTGTCTTAGATATTTTAGAATGTTGTTCTTGGCATGCTTTAAAACCTTTCATGTCAACTTTAACATTCTTATCTGCAGCTAACTCTTGAGTTAGTTCAATAGGAAAGCCATATGTGTCTAATAATTTAAATGCGACATCACCTGCAATAGTATTTGATTTTATTGCTTGCTCAAATAATTCCATACCTTTCTTTAGGGTTTGGTTAAATTGAGCCTCTTCCTTTTCTAACACTTTGATCACTTTTGCTTTTTCTTGTTCAAGGTAAGGATAGTAGTCTTTCATTACAAGCACAATAGCGCTTACTACAGGCTCAACAATGGATTTTGTGATATCTAACTTATGAGCATAAACAATTGCTCGTCTAACAAGCTTTCTGATAATGTAGCCACGGCCCGTGTTGCTTGGAATAGCACCATCTGCAATAGCAAAGGTACAAGCTTTTAAATGGTCAGCGATTATTCTATACGCGTAATTTATTTGGGTTTGTTCTTTGCTAGGGTTTAGATAGTTATCAGGGTTGTATCTTAACTTTGTTAAAGTAGCAATTTGTTTAATGATATCTTGGTAGATATCAATTTCAAAGTTTGTGTAAGCATCTTGTAATACACATGCTAATCTTTCTAGTCCACAGCCTGTATCTATATTTTTATGAGCAAGTTCACTGTAGTTGTTTTTACCATCATTGTTGAATTGACTAAAAACAATGTTTCAGATTTCGACATATCTGTCGTTTTCTATATCTTTCTTAAATAAATCTTCACCTATGTGCTTAGGATCGTATTTTTCACCACGATCATAATATATTTCGGTACATGGACCACAAGGTCCTTGACCAACATCTCAGAAGTTACGGTCTTTGTTACATTTAATAATATGATTAGGATTTACTCCACATGATACTCAAGTATCATATGCATCCTTATCATCTTCATAAACTGTGAAGTATAAACGATCTAAACTAAAGTTAAAAACTTTAGTTAATAGTTCAAA
>JAGHUK010000036.1 GCA_018064845.1 Candidatus Hennigella equi
GATGGACCACATATAACAATTAATTTACCTTTTTTTAACAACATAAATAAATTAAATCTATTATATATGTAATCTATATCTATATTTATAGTAAATAAAAATAGAAGGTTATACCTTCTATAATTCTTATCCTTTTAGGCCTGGAAGCTTTTCGCCAGCTATAACTGCAAGTGTTGCTCCACCACCAGTAGATATAAAACTAAAAGCATTTTTATTTGTGAATTTGATAGCAGCTGCTGCTGTGTCACCACCGCCAATTAATGTAAATGCTCCACTAGCAGTTGCTTTAGCAACTTCTTTTGCGATTGTTGCTGTTGAATTTGAGTAATTATTGAATTCACTTACTCCAGTTGGGCCGTTCCAGAAAATAGTTTTGCTTAACTTAATTATCTTTAGATATTGCTTAATTGTCTTAGGGCCTACATCTAATGCCATAAGTTCCTTAGGGAACTTGTTGATCGAAACATATTCTCCGGGGATGTCTGCATATTCCTTTGCCACTTTCAAATCAATAGGAAGGATGATTTTATCTTTATGCTTTGCATATAGATCCCTAGCAAAACCTAGCATCTCGGTTTCTACTAGACTCTTTCCCAGATTAATTCCTAGTGCAGCAAGGAATGTGTTTGCCATTCCACCACCGATTAAAACTTGGTTAGATGTTGCCATTAAAGTTTCTAATAACTTTATCTTGTCAGATATTTTTGCTCCACCAATAATTGAAGTTATTGGTCTAGTTGCATATTTGTCAAACTTAATAATGTTTTCTAATTCATTTTGAATTAAGAAACCAATACATTTGTTTTTCATTTGCTTTGCAACACCAGCATTAGAAGCATGTCCACGATGGATTGTTGCAAATGCATCATTAACAAATACTTCCCCAAGACTTGCTCAGAACTTAGCTAATCTTAAGTTATTTTTACTTTCTAGTTTTACTAGTTGTCCTGTCTTTTGATTAATATCTTGGTATCTTGTGTTCTCTAATAAAAAGATTTGGTTTTGTTTCATATTGCGAACCAAACTTGGAAGTTTTTTATCTCTATTGTCTTTTATAAAGACAACATTGTAACGCGGATACATTCTTTGTAGTGCTTTAGCAACTATTTTTAGAGATTTCTTTCCAGATTTAATATCTTCAATCTTTTTAATTCTTGAAAGATGGGACAAAAGTATAACTTTTGCCTTGGCTTTTAACAAATAATCAATTGTCGGTTTAGCTGCTTGAATTCTAGCTAAACTAGTTATTTTCCCATCCTTGATGGGAACATTGAAGTCAACTCTAACTAAACAACGTTTATTTGTCACTTCAGTGTTTTGAAGTGTAGGTATTTTCTTTAATAATGATTTTTCCATATTACAAACTTAACAAGTATTTTAGGGTTCTAATTAATTGGCAAGTATAACTTGATTCATTGTCATATCAAGTAAATATCTTATATAGTTTCTTCCCGTTTACATCCAACATCATTGTTAGTTTTGGATCAAAGATTGATCCATGAGTTTCGCCAATGATGTCTGTTGAAACTATTTCTTCATCATTGTAGCCTAATGTGTCATTAGCTTTAGATTCAACAAATTTGTTTAATTCTTCTACTGATGGTGATTTCTTTAGTTCAAGAACTAAATCAACAATAGAACCAGTAATTGTAGGAACTCTCATGGCTAAGCCATGCATTTTACCTTTTAATTCAGGAATTACTAATCCAATTGCTTTAGCAGCACCAGTTGTAGTAGGCACCATACTTACAGCAGCAGCACGCGCTCTTCTTAGGTCTTTATGCGGAGCATCGTGTAATCTTTGGTCTGCAGTATAAGCATGAATAGTGGTCATAAAGCCTCTTACAATTCCATACTTATCATTAATGATTTTAGCTAAAGGAGCTAAAGCATTAGTTGTACAGCTTGCTCCTGAAACAATTTTGTCTTTCTTTGTTAAGATTTTATGGTTAACACCATAAACTACTGTTTTTACATTTCCTTCTTTAGCGGGTGCAGAAAGTAAAACTTTCTTTGCTCCAGCTTTAAGGTGTTTACTAGCACCTTCTTCAGAAACGAACTTGCCAGTACATTCAATAACAACATCCACATTAAGTTTTTTTCATGGAAGTAGTTCAGGGTCTTTTTCAGCAAAGATTGGTATCTTCTTTCCATTTACGATGATATTCTTATCATCATAAGAAATCTTTGCACTTATTTGTCTATAAACTGAATCATACTTTAGCAAGTGTGCTAATGTTTTAGGATCAGTTAAATCGTTGATAGCAACAACGTTTATTGATTTATCCTTTAAAACATTTCTAAAGAATAGTCTACCTATTCTTCCGAATCCATTTATTGCGATTTTTTTCATATATTACCTCGCTTAATAATATTTTATATTATTAAAATGTAAAAAATCAATTATCATATTATTATGTCAATCGCTGGTTTAGCACTTGTACTAATCACTGTTGCACTCGCTGCGGGAATGATAGTATGTAACAAATGAATTAGAAAAGTAACAAATTGTTACTTCTTTTGACTTGCTATTGCGGTTTTCTGCCTAACATGATTAATCATGTTTAGATTTCGCTATGATTGAGCGGCATATGGTGAATGGATTAAAGAAGGTGGATTTACTGATCCAAGCAGCGAAATACAAAGCCGTGCAATTTCTAAAGCATTTTTATTAGATGTTTGTCCTTTTGCTGCTTTCACAATCAATGCTTTATTGATTGTTGACCCAACAAGAAAAGCTGCAAGAGCATTTGCTCCAGCCGCTTTAATTGGTGGTGCATTTACAATAATTGGTGTAATGTTTGCCGAACCACCAGCAGAACTTACATGGGAATTTATATTTATTGGGATAGCTCCCAACCGTTGTTATTTTATTATGCATTTTATGCAAGTGATGGTTGCATTAGGGGTTATGCTCAACACACCACGTAATGGCTGAAAAGGTTTCTTAGCTAGTTTATTAGCAACTATATTTATATATAGTTACGTAGGTATTGTTATGACAATTACAGGGTGTAGATGATATTGCTCAGGACTAGCAATTAATGATTGAGAATCTGGAGAATATTCGTTTGCTGCGCAAATATTCGGTTTACCACCAAAACTAGCACCATACATTGCTATTCCGTTATTGTTTGCTTTAGGAGCAGGTTTTATTGCACTTAAAGACTATGTCTTTGGATCTGGTCATTGAGACTATGGTAATGCATTTAGTAAAAAGTGATATGCATGATATGATTACAAGAAGCACGTAGTGCAAAAGATTTTATAGTATGGAAAAGCAATTGATAAACTGGTTCCCTGGCCATATGGCTAAAGCCAACAGAAAAATTATGGAATCACTAAAACAAGTAGACCTTGTTTTAGAAGTTGTTGATTGCAGAGCAATCAAAGCAACAGCAAATCCAGACTTTAGTAAATTAAATAAACCTGTTTTGAAAGTTGCATTAAAGGCAGATATTGGTGATATTAAAAATGTAAAATGACAACCCAACTTGGTTGTAGGTAGCACTAAAAATAAAAGTTTTAGAAGTGTTTTATTAAATGAGATTAAAAAGATATTAGCTCCTTTAGAAGCTAAAAAGAAAGCTAAAGGTATTGCAAACCCAACTTTCTACCTTATGGTAGTAGGTTTGCCAAATGTTGGTAAGTCAAGTTTAATTAATTTCTTAGCTAATAAAAATTTAGCGCCTACAGGTAACAGGCCTGCAGTAACTAAAACTCAAACTATTATTAAGATTAGTGATAATTTATATTTACAAGATAATCCAGGAGTCTTCTTTAAAAAGATCCAAGATGTAAAAGAAGGCTATGTGTTAGCATTACTTAATACAATTAAGAAGGAAGTATTGCCTTTAAATGAAATCCTTGAATATTGCTACAACTACATGGCAAATCATTATTGGAAACAATTATCAGCATACTATCATCTTGAATATGCATTGCCATATAACGCATTTATAAAGTGATACGCAAGCAAGAGAAACTTTGTGGTATCTAACAATCAACCAGACATTACTCGAGCTCAGGATGCGCTATTTGATGATTTTGTTAATGGTAAGATTTGCAAAATAAATTATGAAAACTAAAAGTGTTGTTAACATGTTCATTTATGAACATAAATATCAAAAACTTGGTCATAAACTTATTGCTGGTGTAGATGAAGTTGGAAGAGGATGCTGAGCTGGGCCGGTCGTTGCATGTGCATGTATTTTACCAGTAGGCTATGAAAATAAAGCAATCAAGGACTCTAAAGTCCTTTCCATTAAAAAACGCGAGCAATTAGCCAAAATTATAAAAGAAAATTGTATTGCCTATGCTATTGCATATGTAGATGCGCCTAGAATAGATATTATCAATATTAAAGAAGCAGCTAAAGAAGCCATGGTTAAAGCTTTAAACAATTTAAAAGTTAGGCCAACATGTGTATTGGTTGATGCAGAAAATATTCAATTTGCTAAAGCAACAATTGTTCCAATTATTAAAGGAGACGCCAAGTCTACCTCAATTGCAGCAGCCAGTATTGTCGCTAAAGTTTATCGTGATAAGATCTTAGATGATCTTGACAAGCAATACCCTCAGTATGGCTTTGCTAAAAACAAAGGTTATGGCACAATTGTACATCTTAATGCTCTAAAGCATTATGGGCCAGTAAAATCAATTCATCGTTTTAGTTATAAACCTGTAAAACAAGTAATAAAAAACAACTAGTTCTTAGTTGTTTTTTCTTCTGGTTTCTTTTTGCTTTTTTGTTTTTCTAGAATGTCTCTACGTTCTTGAGCGTTTATGTATCCTAGTTTTTTATATCACTTTAGTGTTTTCTTATCAAGCTTAAGCATGTTAACTTTTAAAGCTTTAGCTTTGTTTTCTCTAAACTTAGGTGATTTAAAGTACAGTTCTTGAGTTTTGTAGAATTTACCAATATCAAATCAACAATATAAGAATGTTCCTACTAGAGCACCGGCCGAAATAACAGAAGCTAACACAGTTAAAGCAATTTGATAAGGTTCTTTAGGATCAACTGTTGGTGTAAAACCTTCATCTGGATTTCATGAATAGTTCGAGAAATAGAACATTGCTGAGCATCCTGCTAAGATTACAACCATAAGAAGGAAAACTAATCATAGTTTTCTTTTATATCTTTTTCTGCCCTTAATACTGTAATGGACAGATTCATCAAATTTAATTTTATTTTTCTTTTTCATTTTAGTATGCCCTAGCAAAATAAATTAAATGCGTTGCAGGTTTGCCTGTATAAAAACAAGTTTTATCTTTTACACCCGCTTGCTTAATACATCTTGCTGTAGCTCCGGTTAATTCTTTTATCTTCTTTTCATTTTCAATTGTGTCATCAAAATAGCATAATGCTATTTTTTTATTATTAATCACTTCTTTAAATTTATTGAAGTTATCTACTTCTACAATTGAAGATTGTAATCTGTTGTTAGCAGTATTGTATAAGTTTGCTTGGTATTCCTTGATTGCTGTAGTTAAATGTTTAGCTAAAGCTTTTAGACCAATTTTAACTTTGTCGTTGCTATCTCTTCTAATGAATGTAACTTCGTTAGCTTCAATTTCTTGTGTACCAACTGCCAAGCAGAAAGGAACACCTTGAACTTGGTATTTGTTAATCTTAAACCCAAATGATTTATCGCTATCATCGACAATTACTCTATATTTGTCACCAAGTGTCTTTTTTAATATCTTCACATAGTTATTTGTTGCTTTATCGTTAGCGTTAACTACAATAATAGCGATTTGTGTTGGCGCAATTTTAAATGGTAGGATTAGACCGTTGTCATCACTATGGCTCATAATCAAACCACCAATGATTCTTGTAGAAATTCCGGCAGATGTTTGATGAACAACATCAAACTTATTATCTCTAGTTTGGTATTTTACGTCGTAAGCTCTTGCAAAGTTTTGACCTAAATAGTGACTAGTTGCACATTGCAATGCTTGTCCATCTTGCATTAGCGCTTCAAGTGTATAAGTGTTTTCTGCTCCAGCGAATCTTTCATTAACAGTTTTTTCACCTACCAACACTGGCATGCATAAATAATCTTCTACGAAGTTTTTATAAACTTCCAAAGTTTTTAAAGTTTGTTTTACAGCTTCATCTTTAGTTGCATGAGCAGTATGTAGTTCTTGTCAGTGGAATTCTGTGTTTCTTAAAAAAGGTCTAGTATTTTTCTCGCAACGGCATACTGAACATCATTGGTTGTATAAAACTGGAAGATCATTAAATGATCTGATTTGAGATTTAAAAACTTGGCAGAAACTAATTTCAGATGTTGGTCTAACAACTAATGGTTCAGCCAATTCACCTTTTTTGTTTGTTGAAACAGTAAATAGTTCTGGTGCAAAACCTTCAACATGCTCTTTTTCTTTTAGAAAGTCTGCTTGTCTAATAAATAATGGAAGTTGAACATTTTTAACATTCATTTTTGCAAATTGTTTATCAATTTCATTTCTAATTGATTCTCAAATTGCTCATCCATTAGGCAAAAAGAACATAGTTCCTTTTACTGGAGCATATTCAACTAATTTAGCCTCTTTAATAACTGATGTATATCAGTCAGCAAAGTTTGTTTGTCTTGCAATGATATTTTTGTTTTTCATACTATATATTATATTTATTTAAAATCTTCATTTAATAATCTGTTTAGTTCTACAGCATATTCCATAGGAAGTTGTTCAGTAAATGGTTCAAGGAAGCCTAAAGATAACATATTTTTAGCTTGTCTGTCATCTAATCCTTTTGTGTTTAGATAATACATTTTTTCTTTATCTAATTGAGTAACCTTTGCTTCATGTTTAATAAAACTTGTTTTATTTTCTATTGTTTCTAGTGGGATAGTTCTACTAACTGACTTATTATCAAGTAGAAGTGTATCACACACAACTTCGGCATGACAGTGATGAGCATTTTTTAGAATCTTAACTTCACCACGATAATCAGCTCTTCCACCATCGTGTGCAATCGATTTAGCTAAAATACTACTTCTAGTGTATGGAGCAAGATGTATCATCTTGGCACCAGCATCATGGATGACACCTTGATGAGCTAAGGCAATTGAAATACACTTACCACGAGCATGTGAACCAGCCAAGATTGTTGCTGGATATTTCATATTTAGTTTAGAACCAATGTTGCCATCAACTCATTCCATGATTGCATTTTCTTGACAAATTGCTCTTTTAGTGACTAAGTTTAACACATTGTCAGACCAGTTTTGAATTGTGGTGTAACGACATGTGGCACCTTTATTAATAAACACTTCAACTACTGCAGCATGTAAGTTGTTTTTATCATAGATAGGAGCAGTACATCCTTCAATGTATGATAATGAAGCTTTGTCTTCAACAACAATTAGTGTTCTTTCAAATTGACCCATTTGTCTTGTGTTGATTCTAAAGTAAGCTTGTAGCGGTTTGTCTAGTTTTACTCCTTTAGGAATATAGATGAAACTACCGCCAGATCAAACTGCAGTATTTAAAGCTGCATATTTATTGTCACTTGCAGGGACTAATCTACCAAAATATTTTTTTACTATTTCTGGGCAAATTTGTAAAGCTTTTTCAATATTACAAAAGATTACCTTTTGTTTAGCTAGTTCTTCTTGAATTTTATTGTAAACAACTTCTGAGTCATATTGATTGTTTACACCAGATAAGAATTTTGCTTCGGCTTCTGTAACTTTTAGTTTCTTAAATGTGTCTTTTATCTTTTGAGGTACATCTTTTCAGTCATTGGTCATTTTTGATGCATTAGATACATAGTATGTATATTCATCAAAATCAATGTGGCTTAAGTCTGGTCCTCACTTTGGGTTTTTAAGTTTTTTAAATAATTTAAAAGCATCTAAACGTTTTTGCAACATTCAGGTTGGTTCGTTCTTGCTTCTGCTTATGGCTTTAATGACTTGTTCATTAAGTCCTCTTTTGAAGGCAAACTTATTTTTGATGGTGTCATGAAAACCATATTTGTATTTTTTATTTTTCATAACTATCTATTGCCTTTTCAATGGCTTGAATACCAGTCATTGCACATTTAACTCTATTTGCTTGCTTGTTTACATTTTTATAAACTATAAGTTTACCTAATAGTTTTTTGTCAAACTTTTTGCCAAGGATCATTCCTAAATAATTGGCAATGATTTTCTTAGCTTGCGCTACTGTTTTACCAATAATTTCATCAACTAATAAATCTGTACTTGAGGTACATATTGCACAACCAATACCAGAAAATTTAGCGTCTTTAACTTTACCGTTTTGAATTAAAACATAGCCATCAATGTTATCTATGCATGATGGGCTGTCATTATGGCCATAAAGGTATTTACCTTTTGGTTTTCCTTCAACCTTATTAGAAGGAGATTCATAATGGTCAATAATTAATTCTTTTGCTAATTCATTGCTAATTTCCATAACTCCTCCTATAGGATAATTTCGTCACCCTTTTTAAATTTTTTAAGAAGTTTAACGAATTTATCAATTTCTTCCTTAGTGTTATAAAAATACAGACTAAGTCTAACTGCAGCTTGAGTCTTGATAATGTGGTGCGCTAGTTTAGCACAACTTAATCCTGCACGACAAATAACACCTTTTGTTCCTAATCAACTAGCAAGGTCTTGGGCATGAACTTTATTAATATTAAAGTAAATAATCGCCTCTGGTTCTTGCTTGTTGTAAACAACAATGTTTTTAATTTGTGCTAATTGTTTTACAAAATATTTTTTTAAGTCGTGTTGATATTTAGATATGTTATTGAAGCCGATTTTATTTAAATAATCAATAGCAGCTTCTCATCCAAAAATTTGAGCAAGTGGCAATGTTCCACCTTCAAATTTATCAACATTGTTATACAAAACATAGTTTTCTTTGTCAATAGATTGGTTCATTCCTCCACCATATTTTAGAGGTTGAAGTAATGATAATCATTTGTCAGCCATATAAACAATGCCTAAACCTGTTGGCCCAAGTAGTTTGTGGCAACTGCATGCGATAAAGTCAATGCCACATGTGACATCGATTTTATGATGTGGTAAATATTGAGCTGCATCCATCACAATAATAATATTTGGGTTAAGCTTTTTAGCTTGTTTTACTAAAGTAACATAATCAATGTTGTTGCCTAGAATGTTGCTGCTTCCTGCAAAAGCAATAACTTTAGTGTTACGTGTAATTGCCTTTAAATAAGATTCAGCGGTTGGTATTTTGCCTTCATCGACATATTTAAGTTTGAAACAACCTTGTTTTGCTAATCTAATTCAAGGTAATAAGTTAGAAGCGTGTTCAAGCTTAGAAATTAAAACTTCTTGTTTTGGTTTTATAAAACCATTAGCAATACCATAAGCAATTAAGTTTAATCCTTCAGTTGCACCTGAAGTGAAAACAATATTGCTTGCTTTAGCATTAAATAATTTAGCTGTTTTGTTTCTAATAGCTTGGACTTTGGATGTAGTTTTGAAAGCAATAGCTGAATCGCTATTATGTGTGTTGGTTCCATAATTAATGTAATAATTGCTTATAGCATCAATGACAGATTGAGGTTTTAAGCTAGTTGCTGCAGAATCAAAATAAAGCAACTTTGGATGTTTTGTTATTCAAGGGAAATCTTTTCTAACATTATTCATAGTTGCCCTCCATTAATGATCTTATATCTTTAGTTATATTAATTTTGTAATGTGAAAGATATGGATTTAAATCATTGATAAAACTATCAATTAAAAATTGATATGCTTCTAAAGAACTTAATCCTTTAGTGTTCAAGTAGAAAATAATTTCAGGATCTACTTGTCCAATATTAACTGTGTGCTTTGCAACAATATCATCAATATTAATATCTAAGCAAGGCAATGCTTGAATTAATGATTCATTGTCAAAGATTAAACCATCAATTACTTGGTTAATAATGTTTTTGTGTGTTTTAGTTTGACAATTAGAAACACAATTAACTTTAATTGTTGCTTTATTATTTGCTAACGCTTTAACATAAATATTACTTTGCGAATTATTGCCATTATGATTCAAATTAATATTAATAACTTTCGTTTTGTTGCTTGATAAAACTAAACAATAAATATTCAGAATATTTTCATTTTTTAGATTGATGTTAATATTTTTGCAAACATCTGATGAGCTGTTTGCTACAAGGTAAAAATTGGCTTTTTGGTTATCAAATAAGTCATATTTTTCGTCTATACTTTTGTTTTTTAAATAGACATTAGAAAACATCTCTTAAACTATCCATTTCTATCTTATTTGCTGTCGATTTTGCATATTTTCCAAAACCTTTTTCTAGTGCTTTGAAAAGATTTGCTCCATTGCCTGATTCGGCAATTGTTTGGTTGGCAACAATAATATATTTTGTTGGTTTAATTTGTTTTAAAAGTTGTTCTTGGTGCGAAATTAAGATAATAATCTTATCTTTCTTAATTTTGTTGATTTCACTTGCAATGATTTTTAAACTATCTACATCGCAGCCAGAGTCAACTTCATCAAGTAAAAGAACATTATTGTTCATTAAAAACATTTGGACAAGTTCATTTTTCTTCTTTTGTCCACCTGAGAAATTAACATTATTTGCTCTTTTAAGTAAGCTTAAGTCCATATTAAGCTCGTTGAATTTAGGAGTGACAATATTATGTAATGAAATTGGATCAATTTTCTTGTCACTGTGAGCATTAGCAATGATTTTGTATAAATCGATTAGCTTAACGCCTTCTAATTCCATTGGGTTTTGTGCCAAATAAAAGAAACCAAGTTTAGCAATTTCATCGGTATTTGCCTTAATAATGCTTTTGTTATTAAATTTAATATCGCCTTTGGTTACTTTAAATGCATAATGGTGCATAATGGTTTTTAAGAAACTTGACTTTCCAGCACCATTTGGACCGATAATAGCAATAACATCACCTGTTTTTGCGTTTAGATTTAGATTTTTAAGTAAAGAATGACCCTCTACGCTAACGCATAGATTACTTACTTTTAATAAGTTAATTTTTTTCATATAATTTAATGTAATTATAATTATAATAATAAATAATATTATTTATTAAAAAGAGGATACACAATATGAAATTAAAAAGATTATTGCTTGGATCTTGCGTCAGCGCTGTTAGCGGTGGCTTATTAGCTACAATCCTAACTAGCTGTGGTGCAGTTAAGATCGAAGACGATTTAAAAGTTGAACTTGATGATCAAGGTAGATTTGTTGATGAAATCAGTTTTCAAGATGCACTTAAGGCTGCTTTAGCAAACCAATCAAGCTGAGCTGCATTAAAAACTGCTTTAGCAAATGAACTAGTTTATAAATGATTCGAAGACAGAGCGTCTAAAGATAAAGATTCTAAAGATAAGAACGATAGCTTTAGAACAACATTAGATGAAATTAAATACAATGTCGATGAAGACTATAAGAAATTAGTTGATGATTTAAAAGCAAAATATGGTTCACAACACAAGTTCTACTTGCAAAATGAACATTTATCACAATATGGCGGTACAGAAGAATCATATAAACACGCTAAGATTGTTGAACAACTTAGAACTAAATTCATTGACAATGTTTTTAAAACAAATTATTTCACATTTAGATCAGGTGATGAATCTAAAGATCTTCCTCAATACTTTACTAATGTAAACACATATGTTAAAGAAGATGTTTTAAAAGACCCTGCTAACTGATCAAAAATTGGGTTCTATGCTAAAGCTAACCCAAACTTTGATGTTAAATCTGAAGACGATGTTAATCAATTAGCAAAACACCCAGATGGTGATTATGCAACTATCCAAAACTTTGTTTTTAATAAATGATTTGAAACTGAAAGACCATTCTTCTCTTCAGCTGCTTTATTTAAATATGCTAAACCAGTTGAATCAGGTGGTGAATTATCTAACATTTATAACAAAGACTACACTGGTGATGTAACTGATCCAAACGAATCATTCCCATTCTTTGGTGGTCAAGCTATAAGTAATGGCTATACAAGTTCTAGAGGTTTCTATCGTTGATATCATGCTCTAGAAGATGCTGAATTCCAAGAAAATGGATTATATGAAGATGAAGATGATGTAGAACATTACAACTACACTATTTCAATTCCTGCTGAATATTCAGAAGATGGACAAACTGTTTTATTATGTTCTGCTAACCAAATGTTTGGCGGATCAAATGCTCTATATGTTCCATATGCTGTAGCAGCTGGAAGCTTATTAAAGCAAATGCTAACTACTAATAAAACGCCAACAAAACAAAACACTATTGATCAAGACACATTGGCGAACAATGTTGGTAATGATGAACCATTAGATGTTGACTCAGATATCATATTTAAAAACTTTTTCTATACAAAACAACCTGGTTCTAACATCCCATCATATTTAGACCTTAATACTATCTACGGTGGTTTGGTTGGTGATTATTACCATTGCCCAATTTTTAAATCAGATTCAACATTTAAATATTTCTATGGTGCTAATGAAACAACAAATGGTATTAGATACATTACTAATAATGTACAAGTTCCACTTAAACCTAGAAGCGGTAGCTTCCAAGCTGCAGAACAACCTTGAATTCTTGAATTAAATGAAGCTGGAGTTCATGCTCAAACAATTGATGCATACTTATATGTATTACAAGGACAAACAGGTACGGTTCTAACTAGATGAAAAGAAGCTGTTAAATTTAGATTGCTTCAAAAACTTTACTATGATACAAGTATTGTCTCAGCAGATTTATTTGGTAAAGCTGGTAGTGATGATGGTGGTAAGTTAAAAACTTACTTTACAGACAACTTCGATAACATCATTCTAGAAATGGCTATCCATGATGATTTAAAAGAAGGTGGCAACCTAAACATATTTAGAAAGATTGAATCATTCAAAGATAGTTTTAGTTTTGAAAAATCATTCATTAATGAAGTTTATTTAGATCAATTATTTAAAACTTCTGCATTAAGTGATTTGATGACTTATCTAGATTACACAATTGATTTTGACTTGTTAAAGAAAAACAACGCAACAATCATTAATGCAAATAGCACTATTTATAAATATAAAAATGCTCAAATTGCAAACTTAAAGAGCAAAAAAGGCAAAAAGAAATACACTAATGGTTTAATTGCTCCATTAGATGCGTTGTATGAAACTAATTCAAGTTTTGAAACTACTCATTTCTATAGTGAAATATTGCAAGGCGTTATTGTCTCTGAAGTAAAAGAATGAGCTAATACTGAATTCGATAATGCTAGAAAACAAATCGAAGGCTGTAACTTTGTAAAAAACATTAACAACATTCCTGTTGACTCTACACTTGAAGGATTATCTCCACAAGTTAAAGCAGCTAAAGATACTCTAAGCAATAGATTCTGATTTAAATCTAGCATCATTGACAAGATGATGTACTCATTCATGAGCAACAAAACACTAGCTAACGAAATCAAGTCTAAGACATACGAAAACTACAACAAAAATGAAGTATCATATGTTGACACAAATTATAAACATGAACACATTATTTCTGGATCACATGGTGCATTACCAGCTGCTTTCTATGCATCAAAAATATTAACTGGTGATAACAACTTAGCTTCATATATAACAAGAAGTCAAATACAATCTAGTTCATTTGATGACATTATTAGAACTGCATACACAAATAAATTGGATAAGTCTAAAGCCATTGATGGTTTATATTGCGATGATCAATTAAATGATGATGTTTACAACATCACAATGACTTATTTAGCTAAACACAATTTTGAAAACTTCTACAACAATATCAAAATTGGTGATACTGAGAAGGCGCTAGTAGGTTATCTAGTTAAATATAATGCTATTGATCATGATTGACTTCAACCAAATGTTGGATTAACAGTTGACACAATTATGTCTGGTGAAACAGCATATAACTGAAGCGCAAATGTTGAAAATATGTTTGATGCATTTGGCTATGCTGGATGAAGTAGCGAAACGCCAACAAAAGATGATAGAACTGGACGTGTTAATTACGATGAATACTGACACGTTGTTCCTAAAAAATTCGATATTACTGGCTCAAATGCAATGCAATTTGCTGGGTTTGTTGGAATTCAAACATCAGGAAACAACCAACTTGATAGTAGCTCAGGATTAAAAGATGCTGCTTTCAAGGACTTTGCTAAAGCAACAGAAGATTCACCAGTTTTAAGTGATGCTGGTGGAGAACACGAACAAAATGAAGGCTCATTATTTGCTTGAGCATGTAGTAGTAGCAAAGAAGCTGCCGAAAAATATGCAATTAAGAATGCAGTTGAACCAGTTGGCGCTGGTACTCCTATTACTGACTCTCAATTTAGTGTAATCCCAGAAGCTAGAAAATTAGCTTGCAAGATTATTGCTTGTACTACAACTGATGACTTAAGAACTTTAGCCGAATCAATTTCTGAATCATTCATTGGTGGATCATTATTTAAACAAATCGCCAGAAGAGAACTTGAAATCGACAAAGATAAGCCAGTTCAAGACTTGAAGTACAAGATGGTTGGTGAATTGTTAAAAGTAGAAGAGGGCACAGGTAACCTAGTTTACAAAAAAGCATTACAACGTGTTAAAAACGTTGAATTACACCGTACTACAAGTTCGAAATATTGCTTCGAAGATGAAAACAACGGCTACAAGTTATTAATGACTCAAATTAACAAAGAAGACGTGCTTGAAAAGAAACTAGCTCCACGTTGAAATGGAACAGCATGAGTTCTTGATGATAGCCCATTAACTCTTCAAGAATTCTGATATATCTTTGCTAAGATGGCTGCAGATAACTCAATTCAACAATTAGCTATTGCTGATGCAGTTAAGACTAAGTTTGGCGATAAGAAACTAATCGTTCATGACGCTCAACTATATAACCAATTCGATTCAGTTTGAATTAAAGACTGAGTAAAGAAACCAATTGGTGAATAATAAAAAAAGAGGCATTGCCTCTTTTTCTTTTCCTACTATTTCTTTGCAGCAGCTTTTTGGCCTGTTCTTGCAGCTACAACTTCATCAACAACACTCTTTGGTGCTTGAGCATAGTGACTAAATTGCATTACATAGTTTCCACGACCTTGTGTAAATGATCTAAGGTCTGTTGCATAACCGAACATGTTCTTTAAAGGAACCTTAGCCTTAATCATTTGAGCAGCAGCTCTTTGTTCTGTAGATTCAATAGTTCCACGACGTGAACTAATGTCTCCCATTGCATCTCCTAAGTATTGGTCAGGAACAACAACGTCTACTGACATAATTGGTTCAAGTAAAACTAAACCACATTTCTTAGAAGCTTCTTTTAATGCTAATGATGCAGCGACCTTGAAAGCCATTTCTGATGAGTCAACATCGTGGTATGAACCATCATATACTGTGGCTTTAATATCCATTAATGGATATCCGGCTAAAGGTCCAGCTTTCATAGCTTCTTGGATGCCTTGGTCAATTGGCTTAATAAATTCACGAGGAATCTTACCACCAACGATATCATTAACAAATTCATAACCCTTGTCTTTGTTAGGTTCGAATCTTACTCAACAGTGACCATATTGACCATGACCACCAGATTGTTTAATGTACTTACCTTCTGCTTCTCCAACCTTAGTAAATGTTTCACGATATGAAACTTGTGGAGCACCAGCATTTACATCAACCTTAAATTCTCTTCTCATACGGTCAACGATAATTTGTAAGTGTAATTCACCCATACCAGAGATAATGCATTGACCAGTTTCGTGATCTGTGTATGTTCTGAATGTTGGGTCTTCTTCTGCAAGTTTTTGCAAAGCAATACCCATTTTTTCTTGGTCTGCTTTTGTTTTTGGTTCAACAGCTAAACTAATAACTGGTTCAGCAAACTTCATAGATTCTAGTTTAACATCTAGATCTTCTTCACAAAGTGTATCACCAGTTGTTGTTGACTTTAAACCAACAACGGCACAAATATCACCAGCACAGATGTCAGGGATTTCGTTTCTGTTGTTTGAGTGCATCTTAATTAATCTAGATACACGTTCTTTAATACCACGTTTTGTGTTAATTACGTAGCTACCAGCATTTAAGTGTCCAGAGTATAGACGAATGAAAGTAATTCTACCTACGAATGGGTCAGTAGCAACCTTGAATGCTAAAGCAACAAGTTTGTCTTCATCCTTATTCTTAAGTTCTAATTCCTTACCAGTTTCTTCGTCTTTAACTTTAATAGCTGGACAGTCTGCAGGAGATGGTAAGTAGTCAACTACTGCATCTAGTACAGCTTTAACACCTTTATTTTTAAATGATGTACCACATAATACTGGGTGGAATTGAGCAGTCAATGTACCTTTACGGATACACATCTTTAATTCTTCTTCAGTTAATTCTTCACCATTTAGGTATTTTTCCATACACTTTTCATCGTAGTTAACAGCTTCTTCAACTAAGATTTGTCTAAAGTGTTTAGCTTTTTCCATTAAGTCTGCAGGAATTTCTGCAATCTTATAGTCTTCTTCTGGTTTACCATCGAACATTCTACATTTCATTGTTACTAAGTCGATAGTTCCAATGAAGTTAGCTTCTGCTCCAATAGGATATTGGATTGCTATACCTTTAGCACCTAGATTCTTTTTAATAGATTCTAGACACATTTCAAAGTCTGCACCAACTTTGTCCATCTTGTTACAGTAAACAATTCTTGGTACCTTATATTCTGTTGCTTGTCTTCAAACTGTTTCAGTTTGAGGTTCAACACCTTGTTGACTATCTAGAACAGTAACAGCACCGTCAAGTACTCTTAATGATCTTTCTACTTCAACAGTAAAGTCTACGTGTCCAGGAGTATCAATTAAGTTTAATTCATATCCTTTTCATGTAACATATGTTGCAGCAGCAGTAATTGTAATACCACGTTCTTTTTCTTGTTCCATTCAGTCCATGGTAGCACCACCATCATGAACTTCACCAATCTTGTGTGTTTTACCACCATGGAATAGGATACGTTCTGATGTAGTAGTCTTACCAGCATCGATGTGGGCCATGATACCGAAGTTACGATATTTTTCTAAAGGAAATTGTCTTGGCATAGTCTATCTCCTAGAATTTTAAATGAGCAAAAGCCTTGTTTGCTTCAGCCATTCTGTGTGTATCTTCTTTTTTCTTAACTGCACCACCGATACCATTTGAAGCATCGATGATTTCGTTTGCTAGACGTTCAGTCATTGTTTTTTCATTTCTGTTTCTAGCATAAAGGATTAATCATCTTAATCCTAAAGCTACCTTACGTTCTTCACCTACTGGTGTAGGAACTTGGTAGTTAGAACCAGCAATACGTCTAACTTTAAGTTCTAGACTTGGCATAATGTTGTCTAGAGCTTTGTTAAACACATCGATTGGTTTTTGGTGTGTCTTGTTTTCAACCATATCGAATGCACCATAAACGATTTGTTGAGCAAGTCCTTTTTTACCATCTTCCATTACTAAGTTAATGGCTTTAGTAATAATTCTTGAATTAAATACTGGATCAGGTAAAACTTGACGTTTTTCAGCTTGATGTTTTCTCATATTTAATTCCTTCCTTATTGAGCAGCTTTAGGTTTCTTAGTACCATAAGCTGATCTTTGTTGGTTTCTCTTAGCTACACCTTGTGTATCTAGAGTTCCTCTTACAATGTGGTATCTCACACCTGGTAAGTCTTTTACACGACCACCACGAATAAGTACTACAGAGTGTTCTTGAAGGTTATGACCTTCGCCTGGAATATATGCTAATACTTCTTGACGGTTAGTTAATTTAACCTTAGCATATTTTCTTAACGCAGAGTTAGGTTTCTTTGGTGTCATAGTACCAACTCTGGTACAAACTCCCCTTTTAAGTGGGCTAGGTGAGTACTTTTGTCTTCTTTCAAAAGAGTTATAAGTACTTAATAGCGCAGGAGATTTTGATTTAGATTTTTTATTTTTACGTTTGTGACGTATTAATTGTTGTATAGTAGGCATCTTTTCTCCTTATTTTTACTATATTTTTAGATACAACTTAGCCGTGTGTATCATACGTATTTATAATAATATCATAAAAATGTATTTTTTATATATTTATTTAATATAAAAGAAAAAGAGGCCGTGCCTCTTATTCTTTACGTTTCTTTGCTGTTTTAATAATTGCTAAGGATTTATCAATACAATCACTATATCTTTTTGCCCTAAAAGCTTTGTTAGCATCTATGAAGTCATCCTTCAATGCTTTCATTGTTTTATAACGGTTTGCATACATTAAGATTTTAGATGCATACGCTTTTAGAACAATGGTTGTAGTCATTTGTTTGTAGATTTGTTGACTTTGTTCAACTATTGTGCTTATTTCATAAGCAATATTGTCAAAGTCTGGGTTTTCGTCAGAAACGACTTGTTTTGAGTAATCATCTAATTGTTTGATGTTACCAGTAATTAGTTTTTGAATTTCGTTTCTATCGTCACCAGGTGGAATTAATTTCTTTGTGACAGCTAATAATTGTCAGAAGTAAATTGACAAGTCGCTTAGATCAGTAACAGTCTTGATGATTTTATATAAGATGTCATCAATCTTATTAATAGCAACAATGATTTCACCTTTTTTATTGACAATCTTATTAGCAATAACATCAAGATCTTGAATAGCTCTAATCTTTTCAGTGTGAGTCTTATAATTAACTCTATTTGCCTCAGCGTTTAATTTAGAAATAAGGTTGACATCTCTTTCAATTAAATCAAAAGATTCAATCACTTTAGGTTCCAATACAAAGTATTGTTTTAGATCGTTCATGCTATTGATGATGTCGTTACGATTTAATAAAATTTTATCAGCTTGTTCTTTTATTTCACCAATACTTAAATCAATTAATGTTGGTGTGTTAATGTGAACATATGTAAATTGATTAATTTGATTTAAAGCACTAATTGCTTGAATAGCAAATGTTCTTGCTTTTCCTAGTTCTAAGCTACGGTAGTGGTGGTGGAAATGGCGGTAAGTGTGAGAAAATAATGTCACTAAATTTTGCAATGATTGTAAATCGGCAGTTGCGATTTCATCATAATGTTTCTTCACTAACTTATCGTTGTATTCTTTTGTTGTTAACAAATATGTGTCAATGATTTGGAATCTAAACACAAGCATAATTGCATTAGCTAGTGTTTTAAGTTTTCTGCCTAAATCCAAAATAGTGTCAACAGTTTGCTTATAGTCGAACTTGTTTGAATATTGAGGAATAGAAATTAATGTCTTTCTAATTGACATAAATAGAGAATTAATCTTTGTGAAATCAGTGAAATAAGTTAATTTCTTTTCATAGAAGTTAGCTAGTGTTTCATAGATTTCAAGATAGTTTTGGAAGGCAGTTTCAATTGTTGATCCGTATTGTGTATAGTTAACATATGCTTCTTGCAATTCGTTTAAATCAGCTAAAGCTTTATTTAAATCACGGTCAATTGTTTTGATATATTTCTTAGCAATCTTTAGATTGAATGCATTTAATTCGGCTTCAGAAACAGAAATATTTTCTTTTAAAACAACTGAATTAGCTTTTAACTTCTTGTAGATGTCAATATAACGATTTAAATCTAGTTTATTTCCTAAGTCGTTTTTAGATAAGACACGAATCTTGTAAATATTAATACCACTCAAACCATTAATTAGTTTGTTGTATTTTTTGATGATGTTAAGTTGTTGTCTAAAATAACTTTTGTGAATAGAAAAGAAAACAGTGTAGACTCCTAACCCTGCAGCAAAAATACAAATAAAGATGATTAATAAGGCAATAATGACTGCTTCTTGCATATTTATATTATAAAAATAAAATGATACAAAGTTATAATACTTACATGATATACCGTAAAACATATGCTGAAATTAATACAGCGAACATTATTGAAAATATAAAAAGATTTAAGAAATCTCACCAAGAATATAAATACTTTATTGGTGTTGTAAAAGCTAATTGTTATGGACATGGTTTATGCAATGAAACCATAAAAGCAATGATAGCTGGTGGAGTTAACTATTTTGGTGTTGCCACACTAGAAGAAGCATTAGAAGTTAGACAAATAGATAAAAAGGTTCCAATTTTAGTTCTTTCGAAAATTGAACTGGATGCTGTTAAAGTAGCTTGCGCAAACAAAATCACACTTACTATTCCTAATTTAGCCTACACAAAACAATTGTTAAGACTAAAAAATTTGAAAGGCTTAAAAGTTCATTTAAAGATTGATACTGGAATGAATAGAATAGGAGCTAAAACTAGTGCAGAAGCTGATGAAATAGTTAGGTTAATAAATAACTCTAACATTATTCTAGAAGGTATCTTTACTCACATCTTTGACGTGGCAGATAAAGAACGTACTTATAAACAATATGCCAAATTTGAACAAATCACTAAGAATATTGATTTAAAGAAAATAAAGATGGTTCATTGCGGTGCTGGCGATGCTACTTTACTATATAAAAAACGTCCTTACGCCAACGGCTGCAGATTTGGTGATATCATGTATGGAATTCAAGAAATACCTGATAACAAATACTTAGACACATATAAACTAATTTCTAAGGTTATCCAAGTTAACAAAGTTAAAAAAGGACAAACCGTAGGTTATGGTGGTTTATTTAGTTCAAAAAAAGACGAGCTTATAGCTCTAGTTCCAATTGGTTTTGCAGATGGTCTAAGACGTGATTCAAGAGGAATGTTTGTCTACATCAATAATAAAAAATACACAATTGTCGGAAATGTTTGTATGGACATGATGTTTGTTAAAGTAGATAAAAATGTAAAAGAGAATGATATAGTTTACATTTACAAAGATCGTCAACATTTCTATGATTGAGCAAACTTCTTTAAGACTGCTCCAGACTGAATGATTTGCAATATTAGCAAAAGAGTTCCTAGAATATATGTAAAAAAATAAAAAGAAGCATTTGCTTCTTTTTTATTTATTAAGCTCTAGCTAAGTGCATTTTCTTTTCTTTATGCATTTCAATTGAGCTTGGGACACAACATGCTGCCACAAAGACACCCAACATCACAAGAGTCATAATTGCTCCAAGAATATCTCTGTTTCAATCTAGTTGATGATATCCGTCTTGTACAGAATCAGGGACAATGTCCTTAGCCCATCCTGCGATTATTGCAATATCAGCAACTGATGCGACAACAATGAATAGAATAGCAATGCTAATAACTATAACTGATACAATTGAACAGAATCAGAAGCCTTTAGCTTTTGTAACTTTAATCTTGTTAGTTTTTCTGTTGATCATTGCGCCTATAGTCGCAAAGACGATACATAGGAAGGCAAAGATTGATGTTCAATTAGCCATTAGGTCACAGAATGAATATAAGCTGTTGCAACTGCCAATTCCTGTTACTTTGTCATATCCATATGCAACAACTTCACCAGTCTTGCTTAAGAAAGGAACCATTCCGGTTGAGCCATAGCCAATAGTATCAGCATACCCCATTGCACCTACTAATGTAAATACAATAAAGAATACTATAGTGATAATACCAGCATAGATCAAACCAACTCAGTTACGTTTTTGTGTTGCCAATTTATGTTGTAGTTTATCACTAAATGGTAATTCACCAGCTTTAATTAGATCTTGATAGTACAATGGGTTGTACATTGCAAAACCATTTATAACACCTAGAATACCAACAGCAATAAGCATTTCCATGGTACCAACTAATCAGTGTAAGCCTTTTTGGTCAAGGAATACCATTCCATTAACCTTTCCATTTACAGCACCAAATAATAATGAAATAGCAACTAGTAAGTTAATGATAGAAACGATTACTAAACCAATAACTAGTGCAGCTGGTGTTTTCTTTGGTTCTTCCATTTCTGATTGAATACCTGCTGTAGAATAGAAACCATCATAACTAAAGATGATTGCTGGGATTGAACCTACTATACCTAGTAGCGGGAACATTTGAGCTAGTCTTGCATGGCCTGGATTTTTCAAATATTCTGGTCAAACGACTGTTGGGTCTTGGCCAGGAACAGGCATTGTTCATCCTTTATTCATTATTGCTAAGGTAATACCAGCAACAACGCAGAACGCTATTGGTATAAATCTTAACGCAGCAACGACTTTATTTTGGATGTTACCTAATTTACTTGATATACCACTCATAACGAAAAATCATGCTGTAATGGCAAAAGCAATTATAGCAGCTATATACCATTGTGTTTGTCATCCAAATGCATCTTGAATTTGCAAGACAGCATAGTATGGCATCATGAAGAAGTTAAGTGGCAAATATAGAAGTGCCATGAAGTATTTTGATACTTTGAACAAATACTTATGACAGAAATTTTTAACTCATGAAATGATTCCTAGGTTGCTGTCAGTTGTAGCACTAGCAATTTCAGCTAGTGAAACACCCATACATACAACGCCAAAAATTGAAAGAACTCATGAGATTAGAGCTAGGATTGCACTATGTCCAACATTTCCTAGCACCTCGCCATTTTTAAGGAAAATACCAGCTCCAATTGTGGAACCAATAACCAATAAAATGGCAGAGGCAAATGTAATTTTTTTCTTTTTGACCTCTTTCTTGGTCATTTTTTTCTTTTTATTCATAGCTTAATAATTATATAAAAAAGAAAGCTATTGCTTTCTTTTAATTACTATATATTGTTTGTTTGGAATAAAACTTACTTTTATGTTTTGGAAGTCTTTTGCTAAGTCCATTAAAGGTTTTTCCAAATCATAACCTATTTCAAACCACGCTTCCTTAAATGTGTGTTGATCTAATCATTTAAAGTATTCTTTATAGAAATATAAACCATTATCTGGTGCGATTAATGCATGTTTGTCTTCATATTTAAACATTCATTCATTAGCAAAATTTTCTTTGTTAATGTACGGTGGGTTAGATATTAAATAATCAATATTACCTTTTCTTGCTAAATATTTAATTGCATCCACACAATCAACAGTTAATTGTGTTTGGTGTTTAATTCCATTGTCTCTTGTATCAAAAATAGGTTTTCAATATTTATCAATACATGCGACTGTAAATTGCGGAATGTATTTCTTTATAGAAATACCAATACATCCGCAACCACAACATAAATCAACTAAGTGTGATGGTTTATCATTTTTATGTTTATCGATAAAATCACGAGTCATTTGCTCTGTAATATCTCTGGGAGCAAGTACCTTAGGACTAACTTTAAAAATTAAATCACAAAACCTAGTTTGACCTATGATGTGAGCTAGGGGTTTTTGTTCCACAAAATATTGCTTAACTAGTTTTCAAAAGAACTTTTCTTTAAAGTCTATTGTTTCATTTCTTTTTTGAATAAATTGATCCTTAGTTTTAACCGATGGTGAAACATAAAAGATTAATTCAAAAAAGATAACATCGTGTGTATTGCCGTGTTTTGCTATGAAACTATTAAATAGTTGATTAAAAGTCATATTAGATCTTTAATTTTTCCATTAACTTAGCTTGTTCATCAGCAATTAGTTGGTCATGGATTTCTTCTAGAGTTCCGCCTTGCATAATGAAATCAAGTTTATTTAATGTTAAACCAATACGATGATCAGTAATTCTATTTTGAGGATAGTTATAAGTTCTGATCTTTTCTGCTCTTTCACCAGTTCCTACCTGACTACGTCTAGTAGAATCTTCTTGTGCTTTTCGGTCATCTTCTGCTTTTTGTCATAGTTTAGATTTAAGCATGTTCATTGCTTTAGCTCTATTTTCAATTTGGCTTCTTTCTGATTGACAAGCCACAACTATGCCCGTAGGCATATGAGTTAATCTAACAGCAGATTCTGTTCTATTAACGTGTTGGCCACCAGCACCTGAAGCACGATAAACATCGATTCTTAAATCGGCAGGATTAATTTTAATTTCAATATCATCTAGTTCTGGTAATACAGCAACTGTAATAGTAGATGTATGAACTCTACCTTTTGATTCTGTAGCAGGAACACGTTGTACACGGTGTACGCCTGATTCAAATTTCATCTTAGAGTAAACATCTTTCCCTTTTACAGTAAAAGATAAATATGAATAACCATTGCCTTGTGGACTAACATCCATGATGTTACATTTTCATCTTTGGTTGTCAAAGTATCTTTTGTATGTGTCAAATAAATCAGAAACGAATAATGCTGATTCGTCTCCACCTGCAGCTGGTCTCATTTCCACAATAACGTTTTTATCGTTGTTTGGGTCGACTGGTAATAATAATGTTTTAATTTCTTGTTCTAATGGTGGAATAGCAGATCTAATAGAATCTAGATCAGCTTTAGCCATTTCAATTAATTCAGCATCTTTAATGCTCGAATCATTAAGCATATCTTCAGCTTGCTTTGCATTGTCAACAAGCTTCTTAAGTTCTGCAAACTTAATTGTTACTGGTTGTAACTTTTTAAGTTGGATGTTTATTTTCTTAACTTCTTCAAAAGGCAAAGAAGTATCAGTCTCTACCTTATTAGATAGTTCCTTAAAGTTTCTTTCTATTTGTGCTACTGTATCGTAAAGTTTTTTGTTATATTCCATATATGTCCTTACATTAAAAGAAAAAAGACACACTAAAAAGTGGTCTTTTTCCTATTTAAGTTATTTAGATAAGTCATCTAAATTAGAAATAACGGTTTTGTTTTGTTTCTTAGCTCTAACCTTTTTAGCTTTAGGTTGGTAGTTCTTGTTTTCAAACTTGCTAGCTAATTTTTCCGCTCTACCTTTAACGTTTGTTTCTACAGATTTGCCAACAAAGACTGGGTGGCAATTAGCACAAACGTCAATAGAAACTACGTCAGCTTTGCAAGTTGACATAATCTTATATTCAGCACCACATGTAGCACATTTGAATGTGGTTAGTTTACTAACTGGATGTATTTTTTCTTTCATAATATAACCTTTATTTTCTAATTATGTAATATCTATTTTATATTAAAAACACTATTTATTTTCAAAAACTATTAGAATTTAAACCAAACTCAGGGTCTAGATTTTGAGCATTTTCTGCTAAATATTTGTGTTGTTTACGGTTACCGATTTCATTAATGAAATCAGAGTTAGATGTAATTAATGAGTTTTTGAATGTAATGTAACACTCACTATTAACACAACTTGCAGCTATGTATAGAACGTCTGATAAGTTTTCTACACCAGTGATACCCATGAGTTTTTCAATTGCTTTTAACTTTGTTGATTGTTTATCGCCAACATGAACATAGCTAGATGTTTTGTTAATCTTTACTACTATATTGCATATTTCATCTTCTCAATATTTGTCTAGATTGTAAAGCAATAAGTTTTGCTTTGAATTATTAACTGATCCTAAAAAGTGGTAGTAACCAATATCGACAATATCAGTACGTGATAGTGTTTGTTGTAATAATTCATAATTATCAATTATTTCATGTTGGCTATAACACATGTCTTTAATACTGTTGTAGCTAACTGAGTTAGAAACATATAAGAATTTACGATCTGGCGTATAAATAGTTACATTTACTCCGTGCATAATTCCATGATGAACAACTGTTTGGATATCATCCGGATCTAATGTATTACATTGGATGATCTTTTGTGCAGCGATGTCATAAATGATAGCTCCACCACTTGCGACCAAATATCCCTTTTTAACATTATGTGTATTAAGAAAGTCTAAAGCATCAACTAAACAACCACTTGTTTGGATAACGATCGTTTGATATTTGCTAGCTTGCTCTATTAAATCATAAACAAGAGGAAGATCTTTATATCTACGGTCTTCCTTCTTGTAGCAATTTCAATCTAGGTTAATATCAAAGACTACTAATTTCTTATATGTGGTTGTTGACATATCTATTTGTGTTCAGCAATTCTTTTAACTAAAATGTCACCAAATTTAGCCATTGGAACGTTAGTTACATCTTTCTTTCCGTATTCACGGTAAGAGATAGTTCCTGATTTAATTTCTTCATCACCGAAGACAATTTGGTAAGGAATCTTACGGATTTGTCCGTTTCTAATTTTCTTACCTAGTCTTTCGTCTGTGTGGTCAACTTCTACTCTAACACCATGATTCATTAGACGTTGCGCAAATTCATCACAGAATTTTTCATGCACAGATGCAACAGGAATAAGTTGCACTTGAACAGGCGCTAATCATAATGGGAACACACCTTTGTTGCTTTCTAGTAAGATTGACATGAATCTTTCTAGCGTACCAATAATTCCACCGTGGACTAAGATTGGTCGTTGAACCTTTCCATCTTTATCAATATATTCAAGATCAAATCTTGCTGGTAGCAAGAAGTCAAGTTGAATTGTAGACATTGTAATAATGTGTCCCAAAGCTGTCTTCATTTGGAAATCAATCTTAGGGCCATAGAAAGCTGCTTCGCCAACTTTCTTTTCATATTTCATTCCCATTCTGTCCATTACAGCAGCAAGTTCTTTTTCTGCTTTAGCTCACATTTTTGGGTTGTTGAAATATTTTGCTTTATCTTTTGGATCATGTAATGATAAATCAACTCTGTGGATCTTAATATCAAATGCTTTTAATGTTTCCATTACTACATCATAATAATGTCTAATTTCAGATTCGATTTGGTCTGGTCTAATCATTACGTGAGTATCGATTAGTTGCATTTGTCTTACACGTTCAAGACCAATTAAACCACCAGAAGCTTCATATCTATGTAAGATAGCCTTTTCAGCAATTCTAAATGGAAGTTCACGATAACTTCTTGGTCTATTTTTATAAACTAACATGTGGTGAGGGCAAGTCATTGGTCTTAAAACCATTACTTGTTCATCAATAGTTAAAGGATTGAACATGTTTTCACGATAGTGGAATCAGTGTCCTGATGTTTTGTATAGTTCGTCACTACCTAATATTGGTGTAGAAACAAAATGGAAACCGTTACGTAGTAAGATTCTTCTTACTTCTGCATCTATTTCATACATTACAGCTGCACCGTTTGGTAATCAAATAGGTGCACCTTGTCCTGCTAAATCATTAAAAGTGAATAATTCAAGATCTTGACCAAGTTTACGGTGGTCTCTTTCTTTACGGTCTTGCATTTCAGCTTCGAAAGCTTTTAATTCTTCTTTTGAAGAGTATGCATAACCAGTTATTCTTTGTAGTTGTTTATTCTTTGCACTACCTAATCAGTAGTTACCTGCAACGTTTTCTAGTTTAAAAGATTTGATTTCATTAAATGCTAAATTAGTTGATTCAAGTTTATTAATGAATGGGAATTCATCATTAATCTTAATCATCTTAACAGTTTTGTTGTCTTGGTGAGTAACATGGTAAGAAAGATATTTGTTCTTGCTCATGCATGGGCAATCTCTTACAACTTCTACTTGTTTGCGCTTAGCTTCAACTTTAGTAGATCTATTGAAGATAAATTCAGTTATTTCATTTTCTAGTTTCTTAAAATCAGCGATTGAAATAACATCTTTACTATCAAAGTCAACATAGAAACCATTTTCTAGTTCACCAATGTCAGCAATTTTTGCTTTATGTTTTTTATATAAGACATATGCAACTGCATATGCCATTTTCATATTAAGTTTCATTTTATTCTCCTATATTAATTGAAATTATTCAGCTGCTTGTTGTTCGGCTGGTGTTCAGTTTACAAGTTTTTCAATTAATATCGTTGTATGGAATAAATTATCTTTTTTAGAGTAATATGTACGTAATTTACCTTCGATAATCACTCTGCATCCTGGATTAGCTTCAATAATTTTAGCTAATTGACCAGCAAGCGGTCTGTTAGCATAAGCAGAGAAAGAATTAACAGATTTAAACTTGTTAAAAACTCTTTCTTGTTTAATGTTTAAGAAGTATCCACCTTCTTCTTTGTTCTTTCCTCAAGAACTTCTAGTTACTGTTCCTTCAAGAATAACTTTGTTTAGCATAATTTTGTCTCCATTTATATATTATTTTTTTTATAAATAATACCATAATTATAGTAAATATTTATTTACTATAAAAAATATTTACACTTTTTGGTTCAAAAGTTGGTTTTTGTTTATAATGAATATATATATTCATTAAGTATGCAGATTTACTCTAAGACACAAGTACATGAAATTGCTTTAGCTCTTAAGTCTGGAAAGGCTGTTGTTTTACCTACGGATACAGTGTGAGCAATCGCTAGTCTTAATGAAGGCCAAATCTATACTATCAAACATAGAGCGCTTGAAAAGAAGGTATGCAAGTTTGTCGCAACAGTGGACGAAATCGGAATGCCTTCTTTTTTAAGTGATGTGATAAGAAATTACATGCCAGGAGCATTAACCGTTGTCTGAAAAGACACAAGTTATCGCATTCCAAAATGCGAATTCATTATTGATATTGTAAAAATAACCGGTCCTTTATATCAATCCTCCGCGAACATTTCGGGTCAGGAACCGATTGGAACCTCCCAACAAGTGTTTACTGAGTTCAAACAATACCTCGATCGGATAGTAATTGTTGATAACTCACCATATGAACAATTTAGTCAAAAACCATCAACGATCATAAATCTAGATACCCTCACAGTAATCAGGCAAGGGGAAATAGATGGAGAAAGAATAATAGAAGAGATTAAAGAAAGGAAACTTCAATAATGAAATTTAAATCATTCTTAGCAGCACATAAAACATTAGTAAATGATGTTGTTGTTAGTACATGCTTAATTGGTGCATCAGCAGGTGTTGTTTTTGGTATTTCAGCAGGAATGTTCAAAGTTGAATACATGCAATTACATGGAATCGAACAAAGAGTAGCTGCAATGAAAAACAACAACTATCTTTCAGAAGATATTGACTCAAGCTGGAATATGAACCAAGGCAAAACTGCAGACGGCAAGATAATTCCAGGCTGAGATGCGCCTGAGTGATCAGACATGAAGGAAGTTTGAAGCAAACAAGAAGTTAAAGACTGGTTTTATGCAACACATGGTAATGACGCTGTTCCATTGTGAGATGGCATTGGTGATAGAAAACTACAAATTGATAAAGTAGAAGGTGACCCAACTTACAACGCATATGAACAAAGATATAAATATGCAAGTCTTGTAATCGATGGTGCCGCTCACTCAACAATGGACCGTTCCTTTAACCAATCACTTTACCAAGGTTTGGTAGACTTCATTCATAATGAACATTGTGATCATTGTGATGCTGAAACTGGAAAGGATCCAGAAAAACAATTTATTGCTAAGTCATGAAAACCATCACAAGATACTACAACTGATTTCATTAATACATATGTTACAGCTATTAGAGAAAATGACGTTCTTGGTTTAGCTGGTTTTAACCACACTACTCCACTATCTACAATGATGCAACACAAAGAGGATGGAGATGTTGTTGATAAATTTGCATCTAACTCTGACCCTGAAATTAACAAATATTGTAATAGTACTGCTTTCATCCTTCTTGACTCTAATATTGCTAATAACCAAAATATTGCTTCTGTTCAATTTAGAGCAGACCAACCTGGATTCTTAGCAGGATTGGCAACATGTCAATATTTAATGAATAACTTAGATTTATATCATGATAAGTTTCAAGATATAGCTGTTGCTGCTTTTGGTGGTGTAGCTATTCCAACTGTTACTATTTATATTGGTGGTTTCCAAAGAGGAATCGAACTTTACAATTACTGTGTAATTTCTGGTTCACTTGATACTGCACCAAAATATTACTTTGCAAGTACTACTCCAATACCTTCATGAGAAAAAACTCGTTTAGATACTTTTAATAACTTAATTAAACACAGCAAATATAAAGCAGATGTTGAAGCAATTGCAAATGACACATCATTATCAACAGAACAAAAAGTTGAAAAGTTCAACACTGACTGTTGACAAAATATTTATGATGAGTTCTCAATCAAAATGATTAAATTAGGTGGTTTTGATACTCACTTCTCAGGAACATTTGCTGCTGGTGATGCAATTGGTATTACAAAACAATACTTAAATAGAGGAGCTAGCGCAATTATTGCAGTAGCAGGTCCTCAATCATTAGATGCTTCACAAGAAATTAGAAATCAAAACTCTAAAGCAATCGTAATTGGAGTTGACTCAGCAATGGAAGATGGTGATTACCAAAGATACCACCACGGTTGCGATGAATCATCTAAAACACAAAAAGTTGAAAGCGATCCATATGTTGATGCAACAATTGCACCAGACAATAGTTGTTCGCCTCAAGCTAACTCAATTATTAAGTTCTCAGCTGTAAAAGACCTTAGAAACGTTGGAAACAGAATTACAAGACTATGTGCTGAAGGTAAAAACTGAGACATTAGTGCAGGCGACCAAAATGAAATTGGTAAACCAGACCCTAGAAGAGCGGTGTGTGGACCAGGTTTCCAAACATGTGGTAACATCCTTAATGGTTTAATTTCAATTTCATGAGATGGTTTCTATTATATGCTTCAAGCATTATCTCATGTTTCATTTTCATTTGAACAATATGACAATTTAGGATTAGAGCAAGTTTGAGCAATAGTAGCAGCTAAATATGTAACAGCTCACGCAGAACTTGATCCGGAATATGCAGAAGGTATTGTCAACATCAACAACATTAAGACATTTAATAGAACATATAAAGAAGATGTTGGCGAACACAAAAAAGGTGACCAAACTGTATATTACCTAAACTATAACTCAACTACAGAAATTCTTGGTGACCTATTCAATTCAGCAAAAATCGCATTTGCAGACTACATGTCATTAGTTAAAAATGAAGCTGGCGAATTTGTTCCAATGACTGTCCCATCAACAAATTTAACTATCCTTGATTGGTTAGCAAATAACATGTACATGATGAGCTAGGAGGCAGACGATGAAAATTACTGATTTATTTAGAAAGCGTAAATCTGCTTCTAAGGATGTGGAAAATAAGAAGAAAAGCAAATTTGCCATTGAAATGAAAAATGTTACCAAAACATTTTTAGGCGGCAAGATTATTGCTAACTCTAACGTTAACATTAGTGTTAAATGAAACGAAATCCATGCACTATGTGGTGAAAACGGTGCTGGTAAGTCTACATTAATGTCAATTTTGTTTGGATTATACAAACAAGACTCAGGTACAGTTTATGTAGCTGGTAAGAAAGTGGACTTTAAAAATGCTATGCAAGCCAACAATGCTGGTTTAGGAATGGTACACCAACACTTTAAACTAGTAATGGCATTTGATTTATTGCAAAACATTACTTTAGGTGCTGAAACAACTAGACACGGTTTGTTATACTCTAAACCTGCTAAAGAAAAAATTAACCAAATTTGCAACAAATATGGTTTTAAAATTGATTTACACCAAAAAACTTCAGAAGCTACCGTAGGTACACAACAAAAAGTAGAAATTATTAAGTTACTATATCGTGGTGCTGAAATTCTAATCTTCGACGAACCTACTGCCGTTTTATCTGATGATGAAATTGCCGGTTTCCTTGATATGTTAAGAACATTAAAGAAACAAGGAAAGACAATCATTCTAATTTCGCATAAATTAAATGAAGTATTAGATGTAGCTGACACAATTACAGTTCTAAGAAAAGGTGTAACTGTCGGAACTTACCCAAGATCTGAAATTGACACATCAAAATTAGTTGAACTAATTGTTGGTCGTAAGATGATTGAGAACACAAACATGTTAAACTTTGAAAACAAGTTGTCCCCAATCATTAGAATTGAACATATTAAAATGCACAAACAAAATGACAAGAACTTAACTGCTATTTATGACTTGTCATTAACTGTTAACTCAGGTGAAATTGTTGGTATTGCTGGAATTGAAGGTAATGGTCAATCTGAATTAGCTTTAGCTCTTGCAGGAATTCAACACCCTGATAAAGGAAAGATCTTCTTTACGGTGTCAGGTCTAGAAACAGACATTACTAAAGAAAAACCAGGAATTATTTCTAACTTAGGTTTATCACATGTACCTGAAGACAGACATAAATATGGATGTATTCTTGATGAAACTGTTGCATTCAACCTTATTAGCAACCAAATTAACAACAAGTTGTACAACCGTTTTGGTTTCTTAAAAATGAAAGAAATTAGCATGAATGCTAACAACCTATGTACAAGATTTAATGTCTTAGGTGCTAATAAAGGTAGAGCTAGATTCAGATCATTATCTGGTGGTAACCAACAAAAAGTAGTTGTGGCAAGAGAATTATCTAAACCACACTCTGTTATTGTTATGGTTCAACCAACGCGTGGTTTGGATATTGGTGCTATTAACTCTATTCATGATTACATTCTTGAAGAATCTAAGAAAGGCAAGGCTGTTATCCTTATTTCTTACGAATTAGATGAAATCTTAAAGATTGCATCAAGAGTAGTAGTGATGGACCACGGAAAGATTGTTTATGATGGTCTTAAGACTAAGACTGATAGACAAACTATTGGTAAGTTCTTAATGAGGACCGGTGGAACACCAAAAGATACTGCTACGAAAGGAGGTAACTAATGGCTATTTTCTCAAATAAGTCAGTCACGCAACAAAAAATGAACAACAAATGACAAAAGTTTGTTCATTCTGACGTAAGGCAATCAACAACAAAGAAGATTCTAGCAACTATTGCTTCAATCTTTGTTGCTTTTGTTCTTGCGTTAATCATTGCATGTAGCGTTTGCAATGCTTGAGGGAAAATTGGTAAAGTCTTATCAATTATCTTTACATCAAGCTTTAAAAACCAAACAATCGTTAACACATTACTAAGTAACATGTGTATATTGATTGTTGGTGGTATGGCCTTTATCTTTGCTTATAAAGCAGGCTTATTCAATATTGGAATCTCAGGCCAAATGGTTGCCGGAGGAACGGCTGCTACCATAATTTGTCATCTTGCTAAACTTCAACCTGGTGTAAACCAATTTGTTATCATCATTGCAAGTATGGCATTTGGTGCATTAGTTGCATCACTGGTTGGTGTCATGAAGGCATATCTAAGAATTAATGAAGTTGTTTCATCCATCATGTTTAACTGGATTATTTACTTCATGTCAATTCTTACATTGTCATTATTGCCAATTCAAAGAGACGCATCTAACCTTAATACATTAGCTCCAAATGATAACTTATTGCTAAGAGCTGATGGTTTTAGCTGGATGCCACTAGTTATTATTACAGCAATTGTTATAGTATTTGTTGCTGTTGTTTTAAATTACACAGTATTAGGAAGAAAGCAAAGAGTTACAGGATTAAGCAATACTGGAGCTTTAGCTGCTGGTTATAACGTTAAAGCCAACATGATCACTTCAATGGCAATATCTGGAGCTATATCAGGTATTCTTGGTGTTATGTTATATTGTGGATTTAGTCCAAACATGCCAGTAACAGCTGCCGCAAAAGCAATTCCTCAAGAAGGTTTCAACGGTATTTCAGTTGGATTGATTTCAATGTGCAACCCAGTCGCATCTATTCCAGTTTCATTATTCTTCTCAATGGTTAAAACATCTGTTTCTGACCTACAAGCAATCGGAATTGATAATCACATTGCTGATGTTATCTTTGGTATTGTTGTATATGGTGCAGCTGCAATTACATTGTTCTTAAACTTAAAACCTTATTGATTAACATTAAGGATTTTCAGAGGAAAGAACTACAGCAAGATCCAACACGAAAGAAATATGACAAACATTCAATTATTGTCATTAGCTTCTGACCAATGTGCAATCTTAAGCAAATACTATGTTTACTACCGTAAACAAGAAGCTGTTGCATCAACAATGAAACTTAACTTCATCATTAGATTTAAGATGAAATTTGCTGATTTAAGATATGCAATAGTATCATTACGTGCTAAATATCGTGTTTGAAAGAACTTAGAATTTGATGAACTAACAGGTCAAAAATTCTATAAACAACAAATGATAAGAGTTTATAAGAAAAACAACTTACTATATGTTGCTTCCGACAAGAGAAAAGCATTCTGCAAATATATTAAAGTAACTGATGAAATTATTGCAGATAGTCAATTTAAAAATAATCTTAAGAAAGCTTTCAATGTTAATTTAGCTCCAAACTTCATGCCAACTCTACAAGATGTTTGGAACAAAAAGAAAGCTGTTCCTTGAACTGACAATAAGATTAAATTAGTTGCATATCTTGCATATCTACAAAACTTAAGATCTGGTTTAATTTACAGAAATACAATTTCTAAACAAAATAAATTGACTTACTTTGCTTTGCAACAAACTAAACAACAAGCAGAATCAATCGGTTTAGCAGAAATTAGATCTAAGAAACAATATCTATTTGCTAGAACAGCATATTTCAAAGCTTACCAAAAAACATTTGATATTGTTAAAGCTCACTACGACACAATGGCTAGAACATTCGGCCGTAACAAACCTTTAAACATTATTGGTATTAGATTTAACCCAGAAACATTAGAACAACTATATATCAACAATTTAAAATCAGAAATTAAAGCAATCGGTCACTTGATTAACTGCCCATTGACAAAAGTTCAACTATCTGAAGTTGGTACATTAGTTTCTCGTGCTAGATATCTACAATTAAGAATTGAAACAGGTACAACTCAAGCTAACAGCTTTAGAAGAATGTCATTACCATACTATGACAAAGCCAAGAAGCTTAATGAAAGGGCAGCTAGACTTCATAGCCAATTAAAATCTAACATTAAATTAGTTAATAGATTAGTTGAAACTCCACTTAAAGACATTGAGGCAGATGCAATTAATAACTTATTAGGAAGAGTTGATTCTCTAAATAAGGAAATTCAACAAGTTAGAGTACAAGCCGATGATGCAAAAGCAACTGCTGAAAGCTATGTTATTAAATCTAAAGACGTAGCAGATTCAGTAACAACTGACAGAATTGCTCAAGATCAAGCTAACAAGAAGATCTCATCTATCGTTGATCGTGCTAGAATGACACAACAAACTACACAACAAGATAAATGATCAGCTCAACTTAAAGCTAATGAAGAAGCTGAAAAGATCTTAAGAAAGCTAGCAATTAAACAAGCTCGTAGAGCATCAAGGAGAGGAGGGGAATAATATGAAAAAGACAAATGCTAAAAAACCTGCTCCGTTTGCACTAAAAATGCAAAAAGCAAAAGCTAAGAAAGCTAAACGCATGGAGAAAGAAGCAGCTAAAAAAGCAAAATTAGAAAAGAAAGCTGCTGTAGAAAAAGCTAAGCAAGCAGAAATCTTAAAAATAGCACTAAAAGCTCGTGCTGCTGCTCGTGCCATTTCTAAAGAAAAAGACCGTATATACGCAGAAAAAATGGCACAAAAACAAGCAAAAGCTTTAGCAAAACAACGTGATAAAAAACTAGCCGCTAAAGCTAAGAAAGGAGACAAATAATGGGAGATTTAGGTTCCTTACTAGACTTAACCTTTATATTCACCGCTATCTTATTAGCTGGTGCATTATCAGGTTATTTGTCTGAACGTGCAGGGATTGTTAACTTAGGTATCGACGGAATGATGTGTATTGGTGCATTGTTCTTTGGTATCTTCTCATCAACTGCCTTCTGAGGAGGTACTCCTCCTTTTGCAACTATCATTGTTGCTTTATTATTAACAATGATTTGCACAATGATCATGGGTGCATTGCATGCTTTTGTCTGCATCCATCTGAAAGCTGACCATACAATTGCTGGTACAGCAATTAACTTAGTTGGTCTTGCTTTAGCTACATTCTTGAACCCAAGTTTAGCAAATTTGTTAAACCCAGGTGAATCTAAGATTATGTGTAAATATTTCTCTTGTTTGCCAATGGGAAGCTCACTATTTGGTTCAAGCTTAATTATTTTCTTAGTGGTGTTAGCTATTGGTGCTGTAATCTTCTTTGTTGTTAACAAAACAAAAGTAGGATTAAGATTTAGAGCAGTAGGTGAAAACCCTAATGCTGTAGACGCACAAGGTATTTCAGTTATTAAATATCAATGAATTGCAGTATTGCTTTCTTCTGCAATGGCAGGATTAGCTGGTGGACTATTCCTATTTAAGGTTAATGCCTTCAATGGTGATGTTCAATCAATGGGATATCTATCATTAGCTATTCTAATTACTGGTGGATGAAAAGTTCCTAAGATGGCAGTGTTTGCTGTTGTCTTTGCATTGTTTAATGCTGCAGCCGGAACAACTACATTCACACAATTAGGTATTCCACAATTAGTTGTTTTCTCTATTCCATATATTATTACTTTAGTAATTCTATTATTCTCTGGAAGAAAGAACCTACCTCCAGCCCATTCGGGTATACCATTTGAAAAGGGCGCTCGGTAGCTCATGAATTTATTTAAAACATTACAAATTGCAATTCCATGCACAATGGGAGCAACGATAGTTGTTGTTCCTAGTATTGTAGCTGCAACAGACAATAGTAAAGTTTATGATGAAGCGCTTTGTTTTGAATGTGCTGCAGGTTCATCATCAACTGTTCAATATGAAGCAGTCAGCTCTGATAAAATGAAAATTGATATTGAATATAAGATAAATGGCGGAGAATGACAAGACTGAGAGCTGATTGATCAAGAATCAGGACATGGATTAAGCATACCACTTACTATTAAAAGAAGACAAAAAGTATACATTAGAAATACAACTGAATATCTTTCAAATTCTAAAGACGAATATGTTCAATTCAAAATTGATGGTAATAATAAAATAAAAGCATCAGGTAATATCAATAGCTTGGTAAATTATCAAGATGATTTAAGTGATTTTAGCTTTTATGAGTTATTTTATGACTGTGATGGTTTAACAAAAGCACCAGATATAACAACGCATGTTGGCAATAAAAGTTGCTATTACAAAATGTTTGCATTATGTGATTCATTAAAAGATGCACCAAAAATTAAAGCAGAAAAATTGTGTGCATATGCTTGTGAATCAATGTTTAATTCATGCACTCACTTAACAAACGCTCCTTTAATTGATGTGCCTAATTTAGGAGGAACAGCTGTATTTAAATCTTGTTTTGCAGAATGCCATGCTTTAATTAATGTTCCAAAAACATTGCCAGCAACAACACTAACATCACACTGTTATGACAGTATGTTTATGAACTGTTCGCTATTAACTAAGGCTCCATTGTTACCTGCAGGATCTTTGCATATGCAATGTTATCAACAAATGTTTAAAGGTTGCTCAAAATTAAAAATATTAGCTGATAAAGGCAAAAATGTAATTTGTGATTTTAGGGAAAGACATATAGAATTCCCAACTAATGCAACAAGAGATATGTTTGCTGATACTGCCTATGGCACCATCGAAGTTTTACCTGAACACTTCTATAGTTATGAATAAAGAGGTAGCTCCTCTTTTTTTATTAAAAAACATATTTACATATATAATAAATAAACCATATTTTAATTTTTATGGTTACAACCGCACTAAGTATGATTAAGTTCAAAATAGGCGAGTCATGAAAGGATATAAACTATGTTTGCAATATTCACTACAGGTGGAAAACAATATAAAGTTCAACCAAATGATGAAATTTATGTTGAAAAACTTGAAGCAAAAGAAAAAGAAAAAATTACTTTTGATAAAGTTTTAATGATCGATGCAAAAATTGGTAAACCTTACTTAACTGGTGCAAAAGTTATTTGCGAAGTATTAAAGCAAGGTAAAGGTAAGAAGATTGTTAATATTAAACACTTACCACAAAAACACCACACTCACAAAACAGGTCATAGACAACCATACACAAAACTAGTTGTTAAAGAAATTCTTGGATAATGATTGTTATTAGTTACACTAAAAACTCTATACAACTATCTGGTCATGCAGGTCAAGCACAAAAAGGCAAAGACATTGTATGCGCTGGAGTTAGTGCTATCTTCTTTGGTTCATTAACATGATTCAAAGCAAAAGATATTAGACTTAACTACAACAAGAAAACAAATGCAGTTAAATTAGAGTTAGTTAACAAAACTAAAACAAATCAATCATACATTGCTCTAATTGTTAAGCAATTAAAACCAATGGCTTATGATTTCAAGAAATACATTAAACTAAGTAAAGGAAAATAATATGAAAAAGATTAATTTACAGTTCTTCGCATCTAAAAAAGGAGTAGGTTCTACTAAAAACGGTAGAGACTCTAATCCTAAATTTTTAGGAGCTAAAATTCCTGATGGTAAAGTAGCTAAGACAGGACAAATCATTTACCGTCAAAGAGGAACAAGAGTATATCCTGGTAAAAACGTAGGTATGGGGAAAGACCACACATTGTTTGCCCTAAAATCTGGTGTAGTTAAATATACAAGATTTGGTGACAATAAACGTAGAGTAAGCATCGAAGCAAAATAAAAAATAGGGGTTAACCCTATTTTTTGTTATTTTTTTGTTTATTCAACAATGTCCCAGTCAATTCTAATTTTTTCAATTTCATATTGTAGAGATTCTAAAATTAATCTTGTAATCCCTCATTCAGTAAGTTTAACTGTTGCTGTTTTTTCAAGTGAAGGCTCACGTGTATAATCGTAAGATTCAAGTTTTTGTTCATTCAAGTCGCTGTCTGTAGCTCCAGTTAATAAATATAAATCTTTAATTTGAATTTCATTTTCGTTAGCGGCAATAGTTAGTTTTTGGTCTCATGTTAAAAAGGAAATTTCAGCAGGAGTTGCAGTAACTGTGTCCGGTTCTACTGCTTGATTACCAACATAATTGGTTAGAACAGGTAAATCTGCTGCACTTTCTAGTAATCTTATAGTAAATTTTAAATCTCCAGGTTTAACTCCAGGGTTAAATTTTACTTTAAATGTATTACCATACATTCCTTTTTC
>JAGHUK010000027.1 GCA_018064845.1 Candidatus Hennigella equi
TGTAGGTTAAAGACTGGAGCAAACTTAGCTTTGCTATAACCACCAGTTATGGCACCACCAACTGAAATGTTTTGTCCATCAAGTGTTACCACTTGGTAAGCGGACTTTGTGTATTTAGAAATAGTAATAGCTGAGCTTAAATCTTGAGAGATTAGGATTCTTCCTAATAACATACTAAATAGATCAGCATATTTCATATCATAAGAAATAAGCTTATCTGCAGTATCAATATAACCATCAAGTTGTTTTACAACCAATGCGTGTTCTTCTCTTAAAGGTCTTGCTCTAACTAAAGTTAATGGTAAGAATGTTGCTTTACCAGCTTTATTGTTTTTTAAGAATTCAATTGCATATTTAGCATCATCTTCAGATTCAGTAATAACGAAGTTTGAGCTCTTTCCTAAAGCTAAAGTGATTGCTGTTTCATATTGTTTATCAACAGTGACAAAGTCCTTGACTGTACCAACAATACCATGTAATGCACCTTTGTTTTCCATTATAGTTCTTGTTCCAGCTTCATTTACATATTCATTATCAATTTTGTCTTCAACAGATCTTAGCTTATAGCCAAGTTCACTTATCTTATTAGATAAGGATGCTACTTTGGAAACGGCATTATCATTTTTAACTTGTTGATCATTTTTAATATCTTCATAACCTTTAATTTCATCATCAAGTTTTTGTTTATTCTCTTTAGCTGTTTTTAAATCAAACTTTAAGTTTGTAATAATTTGTTTTAAAGCTTGAGCTTTCTTTTTAGCTGAACCTGTTGCTAAATCATTTTGTAAGTTAGATTCAATAGCAGATTTCTTAATATCTAACTTATTGATTTCTTGAATGATGTTAGCAAACTTAGCGTTGAATTCTTCAACATCTGCATCAGATTGGTTTGCTTTTTCTTTGACATCAACTAATTGTTTGCTTACAGTTTCAATGTCTGCTTCATTAGAAGAAACGATTTGTTTGCTTCTAGCAATAATATTTTTTAATTCACCAAGTTTAGATTGGTAGAAAGAAATATCTTTAACTAGAATAATTAATTCTAGTTCCATCAATTGTTTCTTCTTTTCTTGATAGATTTGAGCCTTTTCAACTTGTTTAGATAATTTCTTAATATCCTTTTCAAGGATGTTTACATAATCTGAAACTCTATTAAGGTTTGTTGTTGCTCTTTCTAGTTCAGATAAACTATCTTGTTTTTTCTTTGCATATAAACCGATACCAGCAGCATCTTCAAAGATTTTTCTACGTTCTTCTGGTTTAGCTTCTACGAATCATTGAACTGTACCTTGAGAAATAATTCCTAATGAACCTTTAGCTAATCCTGTATCAAGGAATAATTCTTGAATATCTTTTAAACGACAAGGTTCATTATTAATGAAGTATTCATTATTTCCTTGGTCTCTTGTAAGTTTTCTTGTAACTGTTACTTCTTTTAAATCTGAGTGAAGGATTTTGTTTGAGTTATCAAAAGTTAAAGCAACCATTGCATAGTCACTTCCATCTTTATCTTTAGATCCATGGAAGATAATATCACTAGAGCTTTTACCTCTTAGCGCTTTCTTAGATTGTTCACCTAATACTCATTTAATTGCATCTACGATATTAGACTTACCTGAACCGTTAGGTCCTACAACACCAACCATTGAATCTTTGAATGATAATTCAATAGGGTTAGCAAATGATTTGAAACCTACAGCTTTAAACTTCTTTAGAAATAACATCTTATTTACCTTCCTTCACTAATTTTGAATAAGCTTCTTTAGCAGCAGCTTTTTCAGCAATCTTTTTATTTTGGCCTGTGCCTGTTCCATAGATAATACCATCTACTTTCAGAATTGCTTCAAAGCTATTAGCCCCTAATTGCTTTGTATGATACATTGCATTTCTAGTATTGTGTTTCATTAATGCTTCTTGCACTAGCGTCTTATAATCAAGCGCAGAATTCATTATTTGTTCATTATCAAACTTAAACAGAGTATTTGTTAATAATTTTTTAATTGGGTTTATACCCAAGTCTAAATAGATTGCTCCTAATAATGATTCAAAACAATCTTCAAGGATTTTGTCTAATCCTGTTGATTTAGCTGCGCCAACTCCAAGCAAAATATAATTTTGAAGACCTAGTTGTTTAGCAATCGCACTTTCAGTATTAGAACAAACTAATCTTTTTCTTAAAACAGTTAGTTCGCCTTCATGTTTGTCTGGGAACTTATTGTAAAGATATTCAGCCGTTAAAAAACTTAAAACACTATCACCTAGATATTCTAAACGTTGGTATGAATAGTTTTGATTATGCTCATTAGCATAAGAACGATGAGTTAAAGCTTCAACATACACAGAAAGTTTTCTAGGAGTAGTTCCTAGAACTTTTGTCAATCATTCATTTAATTGTTTGTTGTAATCCTTATTCATACTTAATGTGTTTAATGTTGTGTAATAAATTATTTTCAACACAATCATATGCCATTCTTAATGCAGCATAGAATTGTTTAGCATCTGCTGAACCGTGTGTTTTGATAGCAATACCATTAGCTCCTAAAACGATTGCTCCTGCATTATTACGGTAATCAAATGTGCGAGTTAATGTTGTAATGATTGGTAAGCTAAAAGCAGCTCCTAATCAGTTTCATGGTTTTTTATAACCTTGTTTTAGAATGTGACCCACAGACTTTAAAGCGCCTTCAAGTGCTTTTAAGCAAATGTTACCACTAAATCCATCACAAACACAAATATCAACAGCTCCATCTAGTAAACCTTTAGGTTCAACAAAACCAACAAAGTTTAAGTATTTGTTTTTCTTTAATAAATCAAATGCTTCTTTATGATATGCAAAACCTTTGTGGTGTTCAGTACCAATATTTAAAACACCAATCTTTGGATTGTGAATCTTTCTAACAATTCTTACATATTCATTTGCCATTAAAGCAAAGTTATATAAGTCAGCACCACTAACATTAATGTTAGCTCCAACGTCAATCATATTAAAGCCAACTTTGTTTGTTGTTGGGATGTATGGCATGAAACCAAACTTATCAACATTGTTAATTGATCCTAAGTTCATTTGAACTAGAGGAACAAAGCACGAAGTGCTACCTGCAGATACAACAGCATCAACCTTTTTTGTTTTAACCAATTTAATAGCAGTTAGCATTGATGTGTCTTTTTTTCTTAAAGCAGTGATTGGTGTATCATCCATGTTAATCGATTCTGGACAATGAACAATTTCAAAGTTATCAGAAGCTTGTAGACATGGTCTAATATTTCCTTCATGACCTACAAGAACAATCTTAGCACCAGGATAATCCTTGCTAAATTTTCTTGCAGCCAATATAGCTTCATTGATTTTATTTTCAAATCCCATTACATCTAAAGCAATTTTCATAATCTACCTACTTTGTTACACCAATATAGTAATGATATGTTGATTGGTTACCTTGAATAATAATTGGTTTCACCAAATATTTTTCATTAATGTAACGATACATCTTGTTAACTTCTTCCATTGTTCCATCTTTACCATAGATGATAACAGCAGTCTTTGGACGTCTAATATCTCCAAAGATTTCATCAATCATTCTCATACATACTGCAGATTCATTTCTTGAGTTAGTAACAATTTCTTTACTTCTAACTCCAATGTAATCACCAAACTTAATGTTTAGATCTTTATATCTAATATTCTTAACTGATTTAGAAATCTTGCATGATTCACAGTTTTTGAATGCTCTTTCCATTTCTTTAACAATATCATCTTCTTCAAGTTCAGGGTTGAAGCTTAAACAAGTTAAATAACTTGTAGCAATATCTTTTGATGGAATAATTTCAATGTTATATGTTTTCTTAGGGAATAGTTTCTTAGCTTGTTCTGCAGCCATTAAAATATTTCCATTATCTGTTACAACAATAACACTTCTACTTTTAGCTGATTTAATTAAGTCATAGAATTGTTGAATTGTTGGGTTACCAATATCATCACAGTTCAAACAATGAGTTATACCAAATTCATTAGCATAAACATCTTTCATTGCTTGACTAGGAACAGTAGCAACAACTTTAGTTGAGCTTGTTACTTCATTATCAGCACGGTATGAACTTTCAAGTTTTTCAAGTGAGGTACCTTTGTTCTTCATCATGAATTGTAAAGTCATGTTTTCAATTTTAATTTTTGTGAATTCACCAAACTTACTTGCAAATTCTAGTAATTTATATGGTTGAATAACATGAACATGAACTTTGATGATGTCATCATCACGAACATAAACAAAGCAATCTCCCATTTCTTGAATACGTTTCTTGAAATAGATTTCATCGAATTTAGATTTCTTTGGTTGATCAGTCGTTACTCTTGAACCAAGTTTCATGATAAATTCTGAGCAATAACCAAATCCTTCATTATCATCAACAAAGTTTTTGTTGATTGCTGTTTCTTTGCCTTTATCTTCTGGTTTCTTAGTTACAGGTTTAGCATTAGGATGAAGTAACGCTTCTTTCATTCCTTCAATAAAGACTGTTAAACCATAACCACCAGAGTCAACAACACCAACTTCTTTTAATTGAATTAAGAAGTCTGGAGTTTTGTCAAGAATAATCTTTGCTTCTTTATGAGCAAATTCAAATAATTCTTCTATTGATTTAAATTTACCAGTAGATTCATTTAACTTTTCAGCAGTTACTCTTATAACTGTTAAGATTGTTCCTTCTACAGGTGTAGCAACAGACTTATAAGCAAATTCTTTTGCGGCAACAAAAGCTTTAGTTAAGTCTGAAAGACTTGCTTCTTTTTGTCCTGCACTAAAGACAGAACTAAAGCCTTTGAAGATTTGACTTAAAATAACACCAGAGTTTCCTCTAGCATTCATTAATAAGCCACGAGCAAAGGTTTTAGTTAGATTAGCAAGATCATCAGTTTCTAGATCTTTGATTGCTTCTCAAGCACCTTCAGTTGTAATTTTTAGGTTAGTACCAGTATCACCATCAGGTACTGGGAAAACGTTTAATTCATCAATGTACTCAAAATTATTACCAACAAAGGTAACGCCATTGTGTAATAATGTTTTTAACATTAATGCATTTAAAGAAGTCATTATTTGCCTCCTTTGTCGCTAGAGATAATAACATTAATTTTTATCTTACCTTCATCAATATCAAATTGTTTGGTTAAATAAAAACTAATTGCTGATTGTAACTCTTTAGCAATTGAATAAATATTACTTAACAAACTAATAGGTGTTAAATAGAGATTAATCTCACACTTAGCATCATTAATTTTAATATTTTCAACCGTTTGCGCGTTCACACCTGGAATTTTTTTCGTCTCTTCGAACAAAATATTTTCCAACACTTGTGGACTGATTGAAATAATATCATGTAATTTCATAAAAGCATTATATAATATTTTCAATATTAAATATAATAATAGTATAAAGGAAATTTATCTATATGGCTGTTGCACAAAGAAGAACATCTAAAGGTAGAAAAGGAATGCGTAGAAGTCACCACGCATTAAAACCTGTAACTACTACAGTTTGCCCTAAATGTGGTAAACCAATTAAGCCACACACAGTATGTAAATATTGTGGTTACTACAATGGCAAGAAAATTAAAAACGTTAAATAGTAATATTTAAATGTTAAAGGTTAAATCGTAGTAATACGGTTTGACCTTTATTGATTAAGGAGTTAAGAATGATTATTGTTAAACCATCATATAAGATTTTGTCAAAAGTTGATCCAATCTCTCAACTACAATTAATTGAAAAGATTGGTCGTGTTTGTTATAAATCTGAAGATAAGATTGATAAAACTGGTGAATCTGCAAAGAAATTAATAGGTAACCTATTAAAGTGACACCACGAAGCTGTGATTGAACACAGTTTCTTGTCGGTTAAATTTGTTTGCGATCGTGGTGTAACTCACGAATTAGTAAGACACAGAATTGCAAGTTTTGCTCAAGAATCTACAAGATATTGTAATTATGCCAATGAAAAATTTGGTAAACAAATTACAGTGATTGAACCATATTTCTATAAGAAAAATCCAAAGAGATACCAAGTTTGAAAGAAAGCAATGGCTGATGCAGAAAAGGCTTATTTTGCTTTATTAAAACAAGGCTCAACTCCTCAAGAAGCAAGAAGTGTATTGCCAAACAGTTTGAAAACTGAAATAACTATTTCTGCTAACTTTAGAGAATGAAGAAATATTTTAAGATTAAGATGTGCACCAGATGCTCATCCACAAGCTAGAGAATTACTTATTCCTCTATTAAAAGAATTACAAAAAAAGATTCCTTTAATCTTTGATGATATTGTTTATAAGGAAGTTTAATAATGAAATTATTATCTGGAATTAATGCAAGAGCTAATTTTTTGAAGTCTCTTAAAAGACAAGTTGCTAATTTAAAAAAGAGAAACATTACTCCAACTTTAGCTATTATTTTGAACAATGATAGTTATGCAAGTAGTGTCTATGTTGCCAACAAACAAAAACTATGTAAAGAACTTGGAATTAAGTCCAAATTATTTAAGCTTCCAGCAAGCACAACTAACAAACAAATGTTAGCATTAATTTCTAGATTAAATAAAGACAAAAAAATCAATGGTTTATTTGTTCAATTACCAACCAGTGATAAGATTGATGATGATGCAGTCATAAATGCCATCTGTCCAGATAAAGATGTTGACTGTTTTCACAACCAAAATGTTGGTAAAATTTGAACTGCTTCTGATGCAAGTAATTTAATCAAACCTTGCACTGCTGCAGGAGTTATTGAATTGCTTAAGTTCCATAGAATACCTATGGAAGGAAAGCTTGTAGCTATAGTAAATCGTAGCAATATTGTAGGTAAGCCTTTAGCTACATTATTCCTACAAGAAAATGCTACACCAGTAATCCTTCACTCAAGAAGCAAAAACACTAAAGAAATTTGTAAGCAAGCAGACATTGTTATTACTGCTGTTGGTAGAGCAAAATTCTTTGATCAATCATACTTCAAAAAAGATGCAGTAATTGTTGATGTTGGAATCAACCGTGATGCTAACAACAAATTATGTGGTGATGTCAATGTTGAATCACTTAAGAATTTTATTGGTTGATTAAGTCCAGTTCCAGGTGGTGTTGGACCAATGACAGTACTTATGTTAATTAACAATTTAGTTATCTTAACAAAGAAGCAACATGGAGGTAAGTAATGGGTAAAAAAGTTAAATACTTAATTAAAGACGAAGACACATTAGTATTAAAAGAAAATGCTAATGAAGGTGACATTATTGATCTTACTGAAGAAACAGATTTAGATACTAAATCTGTAATCAAAAATTTTAATGCTAAAATAGAAGGTTTAGCAAAAGAAAAGGCTGAAGAATTAGCTGAAACTAAAGTTTTAAAAGCAGCTAATGATAAAGATAAAACAATTGCTGATTTGAGAACAGAAATCGCTTTGTTAAAGAAAGACCTTAAAGCAAACGACTCATCAGTTCAAGATAAGATTGATGCTGCCGTTTTAAAAGCTGAAGCTAAGAAAAACGAATATATCAATTCCTTAAAGGAAACAATTAACTCTAAAGAAAATGATATTAAAAATTTGGAATATCGTTGAGATCATAGAAACCCTTCAACCAAAGCAATGGGCGAAGAATTAGAAAAATTTGTTTGAGAACAATTCGAAGCTGCTCAACAAAATGGAGCATTCCCTAATGCTAAGTTCTTAAAAGATAACGAAGTTATTAGTTCTAGTGATAGTCTAAAAGGATCTAAGGGTGACTTTATTTTCAAAGACTATGATGATAAAGGTGTAGAAATTTTATCTGTTGAAATAGAAGTTAAAACAGAAAATAACACAACTGAATCTAAAAAGAAAAACAAAGATCATTATCACAAACTTGATATTGATAGAAACAATAAGAAATGCGAATATGCTCTTCTTGTTTCAGAACTAGAAAAAGATAATCGTAACTTTGATGGTATTTACAAAGTAAGTGGTTATGAAAAAATGTATGTAGTTAGACCACAAACATTTGTTGCTTTCATTAATGTTTTAAAAGATAGTCTAAAGAAGAACAATGAATTAATTCAAGCATACAATCAAAGAAAATTAGATTTCATTGACCAAGAAACATTTATTAATAATTTAAAAGATGCACAAGCAGACATTGCTGCAACAGTAACAAGAGCACATAATAATTATCAATCTGCAATTGATGCGATTGATGCAAGCATTGAGAAGTTACAAAAGACAAAAGAATTTTTAATGACAAGTGGTACACAATTAACAACTGCGAACACTAAAGTTCAAAAACTAACAGTTAGAAAACTAACTAAAGGTTGTAAAGAAGATCCATTTAAGAAATAAAAAAGAGGCTTATGCCTCTTTTTCTTAACGATACTTATTTGGATGAGCTTTCTTCATTTTGCTAATGAATGTAGCTTTTGGCATCTTGCCATATTTCTTCATTAAGCCACAACATTCTTTATATTCTTTAACAGCTCATGCTTGATCTTGAAAACCTCTAACGATAACTTTTTTGTGTTGTAAGTTTTTGTAGTTTTCAAAGAAGTCTTTAATTTCAGCAAGTAAATGTTGATTTAAATCTTTTAAAGATTTAATGTGTGTGTATCTTGGATCACAATCAATAACACCAATTAGCTTAGTGTCTGTTTCACCATCATCAATCATTTCCATTGCACCAATTACTCTTGCTGGAACAGAAATACCTGTACCAATAGATTGGTCTGCAATTACTAAACAATCTAGTTCATCACCATCTCAGTCTAAGGCTTCTTTTAGAAAACCATAGTTTTGTGGATAACCACTTGATCCATATAAAATACGATCAACTGAAATTTGTTTAGTTGCTCTGTTATATTCATATTTAACTTTTGACCCTTTTGGGATTTCAATTGTTACATTTAATACTAAGTTTGCCATTTTCTAACCTCGTATATTAATTATAAAATAATTTTGAGAAAATAGAGTAATATAAATTTTTATTTATAAAAATTTATATTATGTTGTATAATTTAACTAGATATACGATTACACCAAATTCTGGGTGTTATCACCCAGAAGGAGGTGTACATAATCATATATCTCAACCACGGAGAATGTTTGAAAAGGTAATCATTATCTTATTCTTACTACTTCTAATAGTAAGATAGACTAGTGTTAGTCATTCAAACGCCTCCTTGACACCATAAGCGATTATGGGAAATGGCCAAAAGTCTAAAAGAAAAGAAGCAGGTCGAACTGCTTCTTTTTAGTTTGGCGTACTAACCAATATATCTCGCATTTATTATACATAAAAAAATAAAAAACTAGGCACGAAACCTAGTTTTGTTTATTAGCTTTTCTAGCTTTGCCATATGCAATATGTTTGAAGATACCAGAAATAATAGCTAAATATAAGGCCACAAGTCCGGCAATCAAATTCATGATGCAGCCTACATTTCTACTATCTTTATCTTTTAAAATTACTAGAATTGAGACAAACATTAATACAGCCGAGATAACGTGTGCTGGTAAAGCAAACAATAAGAATTTCTTTTGTTTTTCTTTACAAACTTTTACATATGTAAAGATACTGCACACAGTCATAGCTATTAATAATCCGACACAAATTACAAACATTGTGCCAACATACCAAACACTAAATATAGTTAGGATTGCATCTTCTGGATGACGCACTAAACCTAAATATTCTAATAGTGTTAAGAACAATACTGCTCCAGAATATGATCCAGCAATTGAAGCAAAATATTTTAAGCTTCTTCCTGCTGGTGTTACAGTTAATTTCATATTTAACCCCTCACATTGATAAACTTCTATATATTATAGTCGAAAAAACGGTTAGGCAAGCACAAGAGAAAATGGTTTTTGGAAAATATTTGATTTTGCTCATAAAATAATATAATTATTTTATGAAGAACAAATTTTTTAAGAAGTCATTTTGACTAGTAGGATCATCAGCTTTGGTCACTGCATCTGTTGTGGCCCCAACACTAACATTAACTTCGTGTAGTAAAATTAAAGGTTTTATGATAGATGATACCGATGAGGAAACCGGTATCTCTTCAGTAACTTATGAAACAATGAAGAAAGAGTTTAGAGATTTATACATCAATCATCTAAAAAAACACGAATTTTTGTCAGATATTGAAATTAAAGAAAAACTCGTTTTCTTTGATGATTACATTTCGAATTTTGATGAAATGCTAGCTAAAAATGATGGAGCAGTAATGGATTATACAGCTGCTACTATGGCATTATCTGAAACAGCTTCAGAAAAATATGGAATTAGACTAAATCGTCGTTCTAATGTTACCTGAAGTGATTTTGTTGAACAATATAAAGGATTGAGACAATCGACATTTGTTTATATGACAAACCAAGGTCTTTTTCCTCAAGAGATTCAACAAATATTAAATGATGGAGACGCTAGATTTAATGATTTAGTAACAACATTATCTAGAGAGTATGCTCATGACCCATTACTAGGTATTACAAAGGCTCAAAACAAATTATTGGATGTATTTAGTGCTAACAACCGTGAAGTAGCGTTAGTTGCTTCTATGAATAGATTAGCTGATTTCACCAATCGTTACACATTTCAATTTAATGAAGATAGCCCAATATATTACGATACATTACGTGATCCAACAAAATATCCTGATTTAAAAGTAGGAAGTCCAATTGACCCAGGTATTATGAATACGGTCTTTACTTGTATTGACCAACAAACAGGAACACCTACTGATTTTGACCCTACTAAATCAATGCCAACTTTTATTATTACTCCTTATCTTCATGGATGATATGAAGATAAATATAGTAATCAATATGGAATGGAAATAGATTGGCAAATCTATCCATCTATTTATTGAACAGAACCTTCGCTACGTACTTACATACCTGAGGTAACTGCTCATGTTTATGGACGTAATGACAAAATAGCAAATCGTGAAATTGAAGAAGATTCTAAAGATCCAGATTATTTTGTTAAAACAATTCATGAATCTGAAATTCAAACAACAAGATATATGCTTCAAGCTTCTGCAAGGTATGAAAGAGAGAATCTTGTTAATGCATATTTTAATAAAGACGAAGATAAAACAAGAAGCCGCATTTATTTAAAGTGAGAAGGTGGAGCAGGAAACAAACGTAATAAATATGAATGTTTCTTTGATGGTATACCTCAAGGTGAAGATGAAGGATTATTATCTGTTAACTCATTAGCCAACTCTGGCTTAAGAATATCATCTAATGATATTACTTATGAAGATTTAAAAACTGTTATTAAGCGTGTAGAAAAGGACAAACAAGATCCTGAAAATGCTACGCCTGATGAAAAATTACCACTTACTGATAAGTTTATTAAGTATTGTACTGTTCAATCTGCTGTTGTGTCAGAAGATGGACAATATGGTACAGGCCATAAAGTTCGTCACAAATTCTTTTATCAATATGCAAACTCTGTTAAAGGTGATACATCTATTGTTAATGACCCTGATTATTCAGAACCAAGAAGATCGGATGGTTTTAATATTTCTGAAGAATTCTTTAATGTTGCTAATGATAAATACAATGATGCATTTAAATTATTTAGACACTATAAAAACAATGATTTCGTTGCAATAAAAGAAAATTGTAATGATCTAGAAGCAGGGTTCGTATCAACATCAGTAATGACTGGTGTACAAATCGCTAAAAATGTTATCAAAATGATTTTTGGTGGTATTGCTACTAAATTAATTGCAGCTTACACTATTGCATTGTTAACATCAAATGCTGTTGTTCTAGGAATTATTTGACCATTCTATACTCATTATCTAGTAGATCCAATTGACACTTTTGTATCTAATGTAAAAAAATTAAGAAACGACCCTTCATATAAATCAATTCAAAATCGTTTGGAAGAAGACAGCCAATACTTTGTTACTGTTGATGAGGATGGATGATATTCCCAAGATGAGTATGATGCTAAAAAGATAACTTTCCAAACATCTAACTTTGTAACATTTGCTCGACCAAAATATCAATATTATTCAACAATTATGATTCAAGATGATTTTACTGGATTTAAGGCAGCAGCAAAAAGACTTCATGTTGACCCAATGGCCTTTAAGAAAGAATTTGGTACATGAATGTACACTGGAACAAGTTATATTGCATGTTATGGTTATGCTGGTATCAGAATGTTGTTAAATCAATTAATATTACCAGAATTAAAAACACCTTGATTATTATTCATCGCAGAATTTGCTATTGAAACTCTTTTAGGAATGAATATTACAAAGATATTGCAAGAAACTGCGTTCAGCTACACATACGAGGAATAGGAGTTAATTATGATCAAAGTTGCAAAAATATTAGGTTTATCATTATTATCAACCTCATCATTAACAGCTGTAGTTGTTCCTGCTATAAATTTAAATATTCATAATGAACAAACCCTTAAGGATATTGAATCTATACCAGTTGACCCCAAATATTTAGATATTGATGAAAATCATGTTTTGCATGGTTTTACATCTGATGCTACACCGGCTGTTTTTATGTCTAATGGTTACAATCAATTAGTTATTCCAAGCGATGTAGTTGAAATTGCACCATATGCTTTTGCATATAGATTTGACTATATGTCAAACCTCATTACTTCTGTAGACTTCTCGCAAGCAACAGCCTTAAGAGCTATTGGTGATAGTGCATTTAATTATTGCTATGCACTTGAATGTGATCTTGACTTTCAGAATCACCCTAAACTAGCATACATCGGTGCTAGTGCATTCTTTTATTGCACAGGAATAAAGTCTGTTAAATTCTATGAAGGAGATTTAGATAATCCCCTTGTAATTGAAAATCATGCTTTTGCTAGTTGTGCTAGCTTGGAAGAAATTACGCTACATGACAAAATTGATGTTGGTAATAATGCATTTGAAAAATGTATTAAACTAAACAAGATTAATCTTTTTGGTTACGCAAGTCTTCCAACTTGACTGTATTCCTCTTCTTGAGTTTTTAATCAAGCAGGAACAAAAGCGAGCGTTGAAGAATGTGAAGTTGTAGTAAATTTTGCTAATACATCATATGATACGTGATGTAATGTTTTATATGATAGACAAAAATTAGTAAATGAAAAATGAAATATAAGATCTAGAAATTCTACTACAAAAGATAGTTTCAATTATGATGAAAATGGCGCAATTACAGGATTAAAATCTGGAGTAACTATTGATGCCCTATTTATTCCTGAAGATGTAACAAAAATTCTTCCTAATGCATTCCAAAATGATTCTAGATTAAATAAAAAGGATGATAAGATCCCATTAATTTTACATAATAAAATACAAGCAATAGGTTCAAGTGCTTTTGAAGGCTGTGTAGGATTATATGGTCCATTAAATTTACCAGTTCAATTAAAAGAATTAGGAGAATATGCTTTTAAGGATTGTAGACAATTATCTGGACATGTAACTATTCCTTTTGGTATAACTACTATTTCTAAAGGAACGTTTGAAGGTTCTGGAATTAGTGGTGTAAAATTTCATAGTGAAGTGGCAGATCTTAAAGCTCGTGCATTTGCTAATTGTAGACATCTATCTTGAATTGATGTTAGTTGTTTTGATTTTGGTCGTCCAAGTTGAGAACCACAATCAAAAGAATCAGACCAACCATTTTATGGTTTAAATTCTAATGGTTCAATAATTCTATTCAATTATGTTTCTGATCCTGCTGGTTTTAAGGAAGGATGATGTTCAAGAATGATATCATTGGGAATGAACCAATCTCAAATTAGTAAAACTGGTGATGATGTTAAGCAATGAACATTCCATTTTAACACAGCAATATCTACAAACGCTTTACCAGACAATGCATTCAATAGTATTGATAAGCAACACATTATGGGCCTAAAGAGTAAATTTGATTCTAGTGATGTATTAAAACAATATGGTCAAATTAATTTACCAAGTACGACAGTTGCTGTTGAAAAGGAAGCATTAAAAGAAAAGTTTATAAAAGAAGATGCCGAATGAACCTTATCAATTAATGAAGGTTTAACAGCAATTGAAGAATCCGGTTTTGAAGGCAACACAGGAATTTATGGTGATATATCTATTCCAGCCACTTTGACTAACATTAAAGACAATGCCTTTAAAAATTGTTCAAACCTACAAGGAACATTAAACTTTAATGTTATTCCTAAATCACATTTAGGAATGACAATTGGTGATGGCGCATTTGTTGGTACAAACTTTAGTCGTATAGTTATGCCTCATATATTTGGTGATGGTGGAATGAAATTTGGTGAAGGTACTGCTTTCTACATCACATCTACAACAAAAATTATTGATTTTACTACTACGACTTTTTCTGAAGGTGGATCGTTACCAATGACACCTTGAATTAAGTTTGATTCAAACTCATCTGGAACCATATTAGTATCCACTTTAGCACAAAGAACTATTGTTTCACTTTATCTTACATTGATATCTAGTGATTGAAATTCAGAAAAATGACCTGTTGTGAGCGAGGAGTAATGGTATGAAAAAAATATTAAATAAATTATTAGCTCCTGTAGTTGTTACTTCTTTAGTTGTTCCAACTATATGTATTAGTACAACATCTTGTGCTAATAATCACGTAGAGATACAAAGCATCAAATTATCATCTAGATATTCTTATATTTATCCAGGTGAGGAACTAAAGATAAAAGCTAAAGTTTATCCTTCTGCTGCATCAGAAGATGACTTAATTTGAGAAATTAATGAATCTTCTATTCCTGGATTTACAATTTCTGACAATGGAAAATTGTGTGCTCCTGAAGAGTATCCAGACAATAACTCTGTTTCTATAACAATTAAAGCTACATCAAAAACAAATCCTAATGTTTTTGCTTTATATTCTGTTTTAGCAACAACTGATACTGAGCACGAATTTTTAGGTTTTGCTGGTGGAGTTAATTATTTGGGTCGTGATGGTTCAGTTCAAACTAGAGCAATATTAAATGAAAATGTTAATCTATATGGTTACGATATGAGAATGTATTATCTTGAAGATACATACTGAACTGTTGATGATGAACACCCTTTAGCTGACCAAGATGGTATTAACCTTTATGCTGGGCGTTCAGGAGAATATGTTGATTTCCGCCCTGTTTTCAAGACAGGTGATGATGTGGGAATGGAATTCTTTTTGCTAAATTCATATGGTTACGACACAGAATACAATTGTTGTTCATGAGTTGGATATTCTGATGGAACTGTAACAGACCAAATCCCTCAATTTCAAACAAACACACCAGTTTACAGAAAACAAATAATGGAAGTAAATTTTACTGCTGATGAATATGTTGTATTTAGAATTGTTTGTGATGTATATCAAAATACAAATCTTAATACAGCTGCAATTTTTGGATACAATCCTGACCCAGAAGGAACACAATCTGAAGACGAACATAGCATAATTCCTTATGAAGATGGTGTTTATCAAACACAAATCTTATGTCCATTATCTGGTTATGATGTTGCCAAACAAAAAAGAATTTCAGATATTTATTTATATCGTAAACCTTATGAAGATATTGATGAAACATTAAAAGCTAGATGAGAACCAAATGAAGATGCTCCAGACATTTTTACTAAAAATGGTAAACCAGCATTTACAGAATTAGACTTTGATCATCATTTACCAGGATTTGATGAATATCAAATTGCAAAATTTAGTGCAACTTATACAGTTGACCCCGCAAAACTAGTAGGAATGGATTATGACAATTATTTAATAGGAACATATTTCTGCTACGATGTTCTAGACACTAATTGAGAAGCTCCAGTCGCTAGACTAGACTTTGTAGTGCAATGAATAATATAGGAGGGCAAGCATGAAAAAGAATTGATTAAAATGATGTTTAGCACCAATTATCATAACTCCAACCATGGTTCTTCCAATGGCTAGTTGCTCTCTTGTTAATAATTTGATTAAAAGAGCAAGACAAATCGATGGAACCGACTGAATTGGTAGATCAACAGGAATGTTTGAAAATGAAGATGACTATCAAGTTAATGAACAAGACAAAACAGTCACATATTGAAATATGGATGAATTGAAAGCACATGATCTTGTTGTTCCTAATTATGTACTATGAAAAGGTGAAAAATATAAAGTATTACTTGATCACAGCGCTTTCAAAAATTGCGGTAATTTAATTTCTGGAACAATCGAATTAAATGACTTTTGTACTAGTATACCTAATTCATTTTTCAAAAATGACAACAAAATCACTACAGTTATTTTGCACAATTATCCAGAAGAAATTGGACAATTTGCATTCTTGAACTGTAGTGCATTAGAAAACATTTTTGTAAGAAATGGTTCAAAACTAGATCCATATTGAGCATTAAAAACTAAAGCAATTAAAGCTAGTGCCTTTGATAGTTGTTCATTATCTGGCAAATTGTTATTAGGTCCAGAGCTAACCGAATTAGGTCCTAGAGCATTTATTAATTGTTGACGTTTAACTAATGTTGACCTTTCTTTAGCTACATCATTAACAGAAATCGGTGAATCAGCTTTTGCAAGCTGTGGTGAATTAGAGCAAGTTACATTATCAACTGGACTGAATTATGAATATTGGTTCACACCTGACCCAACAGTTAAAGGATTCATCCACGATTCTGCCTTTGCAAATTGTTTTTCTTTAAAAACTGTTATATTACCTGAACAAGATATGACACTCCATTTAGGAAACTATGTCTTTTCTCAATGTGATAGTTTTAGAGGATTTACATATCGTGGTTTGCCTACGCCTTTAAGATTAACAATTGCTCATGCTGGCAGGGGCTGTTTTGCAAATTGCATTTCCTTAGAGAAAAAGGATTATCTTAATATCTTTTATGATTACATCGAATCAGCATATTTACCATCAGTATTTGAAGGCTGTGCATTTACAAGTTGGAAATTTGATCCTAATTTGGTTGATTCACTTGGAGATTATGCTTTTGCCTTTAATCAAAATTTAACATTGTTAGATTTTACATCTATATCATTAGGAGCACATGTACCTGATTATTGAAATTGGGAATGGCTTAATGTTGATCCTGTTGAAGATGTATTTGCATATGGTAACAAATTCGGTGTAATAAAAGTTCGCAGTGGTTTTGTGGGATCTTCAACGTTTAGCGAATGAGTTAATTGATTTGAAAACCAAGGGCTAACATTTAAGCCAACTGATTACACTACACCATCATTAGATAACTGATCATTTAGTGAAGTATAAAAAAAGCACGCTATGCGTGTTTTTTATTTGTAATAATTGATTAAACAATCTATTATTGATTCTGATTGTTCTTGTCCTAAGGAATTAACAAATTCAATATGTATATCAAATGAAGTTATGAATAATGGTAGATCTAAAGCTTTTTCATTTATCATAACGGTAAAATATAGGTAATATTTTCCGCTTTCATCAACGACATCGGAAAACTTATCTGTTGTAACTGTAATAGTATTATCTGACACTACAACATTTTGTAATGAAGTTTCGACTTGTAAAGCAGCTGGTTTATTAGAAAATTGAATTAGGAATGTATTATCTAAAGCTGTAGTATCGATTCTTTGTGAACCTACCAAACGAATTAAATCCTTATCTACTGGAGGCACAAAGTCATAAGTTAATTGGAAACCTTCTAGTACATATGGGAATGAAAAAGCGTCATATGTAAATTCAATACCAAAATTAAATGTTTTAGAAATTCATAAATCTTTAACTTCAACTTGAACAACAGCTTGATTATCAACGACTTGGACTTCATCATCAACTAAAAACAATCCGTTTAAATCTTGGCCCATTAGGTTAAGTCCAACTTTGTGTTTTGGTGTATATGAAAATTTCACGTGAATGTCAAAAACTGTTTCACTACCAACAAGTACTTGATCGTCTGAATAAGCTTCAAACTCCATTTTTTTATTATTGCATGATGTTAAAAGAGTAGGGCAAATAGTCATCAAGGGAATTGATGCTATCGAACTTGCTAATAAAATCTTACTTAATTTCATATGTGAATTATAAAACAATTAAATTGTTTTAGCTCCTCCAATTTTACGGTTACGCTTTAAAACTTTAATTGCAACAACTAATGTAGCAATCATAATTAAAGCTTTAACACATTCTAGCGAACCTACCGCTATTGCACATCCAATTCTTTTAATAGAATCATTTACATATCCACCTAATCAGACAACTAATAATGCTACAATGGCAACATTAATTAAAAAGAAAATAATCAAAAACGAAGCATTCAAAATGACAAATAATTTTTTGTTGCTGGTAAGGTTTTTCTTCTTATAGCCCATATAAAGACCAACATGGATTAAGCCTAATCAAATCACCATAAAGCATAAATCCATAATTACAAAAGTAACACCCGTTACTAGTAATTTATATATATGTGGATCTTCCGGTTTATCTAAACCACCGATAGAGTATAGATAAAAGAAAATTGAAACTATAATGGTTACCATGCAAAATATAAATGCTGATACACCAATAAATACTCAATTTAAGATATTGAATAATTTAAGATTACGTTTTTGTTGTGTGTTTTGAAAACAATTAACTTGTTCATTTTGAACAGGTTCTTGTGTAAAGTTTGTTTGGTTTTGTTCTAACATAGATAAATTATATATTAATTTATTTGCTTAAATATAAGCAAATAAAAAACTAGGTGTGAAACCTAGTTTTGATTTAATGGTGGAGCCTAAGGGAATCAAACCCTCGACCCCCTGAGTGCAAATCAGGTGCTCTATCAGGCTGAGCTAAGGCCCCATTAATGGTGGGAGTAAATTGACTCGAACAATCGACCTCACCCTTATCAGGGGTGTGCTCTAACCAACTGAGCTATACTCCCATTAAGTAATTTAAAATTACTTAGTTGCTGCTTTCTTGGCGGCTGGTTTGCTAGCTTTTTTGCCTTTGCTAGCTCCGTTAATTTTTCTCTTGTTAAGAGTCTTTAGTGTCTTGGCAGAAACTTTAATTTTCTTAACTTGACCATTAGGTAGAGTTACTCTAACTGTTTGTAAGTTAACGTTTCATTGACGTCTTGAATGATTCATGGCGTGTGATTTTTTGTTTCCACTCATTGCACCTTTATTTGTGAAATAATCTCTTCTACTCATTGTTTCTCACCTTTACGCGTTTTTTAATTATATCAAATAATTGAAAATATATTAAATAATAATCATTTATTTTATAAATAAAATATAATTTTTAATATGAAAAATAAGTTGATCATTGTAGCAGGTTGTTCTGGTTCAGGCAAATCTACAGTTTCTTCTAAAATTAAACAAAGTTTTGGTGAAAAAAAAGCCCAAATTATCTGCATGGATCGTTTTTACAAAGTCAATGCATCTAAGATGCCTAAGGTTAAAAAAACAGGTCATGCTAACTATGATCACCCTAACTCTTTTGATTGAGTTCTATTAAGAAAATGTCTAAGATCTTTGCTTAATGATAAACCAACAAAAGTTCCAGTTTATGATTACACAATTCATTCTAGAAAGAAAGAATTAGAATTAATTAAACCAACAAGAATTATTATTTTTGAAGGTTTTTTGGCTCTATATGACAAAGTCTTTAATGACATGGCAGAACTAAAAGTCTATGTTGATACTTCTTTAGAAAAATGTTTTCGAAGACGTTTGCAACGAGACAAAAAACAACGTAAAAGAACCGAAAAATCTATTAGGATACAATGGAATGAATCTGTTGTTCCAATGTTTAACAAATATGTTAAGCCTAATATAAAAGTAGCAGACTTTTTATTGCCTTGAGAGAGAAAAAACACAAAAAGTTTGAATTATTTAATTGCAGCAATAAAAGCAAAAATGTAGGACAGGTAAGTTATGAAAAGAAGACCAAAAATAGATCAAAAATTAGCCGCAAACACTTTAAGAGTGTTAGCTGCCGCAGCTATAACGAAAGCGAAATCAGGACACCCTGGCATTGCTTTAGGTGCTGCTGAAATAATGTATGAATTATTTGCTAACCAAATGAATACTAGTCCTGTCATTGGTAACTATTTTAATAGAGACAGATTTGTTTTATCTGCTGGTCATGGTAGTAGCTTACTATATGCAACTATGTTGCTTTGTGGTTATAAGGGCATCAACATGAATGACCTTAAACACTTTAGACAAATAGATTCTAGAACACCAGGACATCCAGAACCAAGTTTATTGCGTGGCGTTGAAGTTTCTTCAGGCCCTTTAGGCCAAGGTATAGCAATGGCTGTCGGAATGGCTATAGCAAGCCAAAAAATGGCTGATTTGGTTAATACACCAACAACTAAACTAATCAACAACTACACATATTGTTTGTTTGGCGATGGATGTTTTGAAGAAGGCATTAGTTACGAAGCCATTGCTGTAGCAGGAAGATTGAAACTAAATAGATTAATCATGATTTATGATTACAATTCAATTCAACTTGATGGAAAAGTATCTGACTCAACAACAATTAACACAACAAGATACTTTAAATCTATGGGTTGAAACGTAGTTATTTGTTTAGATGCGCATAATTTTAAGATGTTAAAATCTGCTTTTAGCAAAGCTAAGTTGTGTAAAAACAAACCAACAGTTATTTTGGCCAAAACAACAATTGGTTATGGTAGCGTTAACGCTAACACAAATAAATGTCATGGTAGTCCATTGACTCCAGAGCAATTAGTAGAACTTAAAAAGACTTTAAAGTTTAACTACGATGACTTTACAATACCAGCAAGTTTAAATGGTGTTGCAAAATATGTAGCAGATCGTACAGAAAAGAAAGTTATTGAATTCAATAACAAGTTAACAAGACTTGAAAGATCAAATCCAGATTTATACAAGAAGATTATTGATATCGTTATTCGTAAGAAATTTAATTTTAATCATAGATGATTCGATCCAGCATCATTCCCTGAAAAGGAATCAACAAGAAAAGTTTGTGGTAACTTATTCCAAGCCGTTGCACAAAATAACCAAAATCTTATTTGTTCAATTGCTGACTTATCATCATCTACAATGATGAAAGTAAAAGATTCAACAAAGATAACAGCTAAAGATTGAGAAGGTCAAAACCTAGATTGTGGTGTTAGAGAGTTTGCAATGTCAGCAATCAACAATGGTATTGTTGCTTATGGAGCAATGAAAGCTATTGGTTCAACATTCATGAGCTTTAGTGACTACAACAAGGCGGCAATAAGACTAGCTGCCATCAGCCAAATTCCATCAATTAATATTTACTCACACGACTCAATTACTGTAGGTGAAGATGGACCAACTCATCAACCAATTGAACAACTTTGATCATTGCGTTTGATTCCAAACCACATGGTCTTTAGACCAACAAGTTCAATTGATATGGTTATTGCTTTTGAACAAGCATTTAATTCAAAGAAAACACCTGTAACAATCATTACAAGTCGTGCAGCATTTAATCAAGTTAATGTAAGTTATGAGACTGCATGAAAAGGTGCTTACATTGTTAGAAGTGATAGTAATCACAAAGTTACTTTATATGCTTCAGGAAGTGAATTGCCTTTAGCTTTAGATGTAGCAAAGAAGCTATCAGTTCCTTCAAGAGTTGTTGCAGTTAACTCATTAGAATTATTTAATAGACAAAGCAAAAAATACAAAGATACAATCTTTGATGATAAGAAAAAAGTATCTGTTGAGTTTGGATCAACAACTCCATGATATAAATATGTAGACCTAGCAATTGGAGTAGATAGTTTTGGCATCTCTGGTAAACCAGAGGATGTCCAAAAACGTCTTGGCTTAACATCTGGCCAAATTGCAGGAAAAATAAATAGATGATTAGAAAAGTAAAGGAGAAATAATATGTCAACAGGAGCAATTATAGGATTAGCAATAGGTGTAACAATCGCAGGATTAATTATTGGAATAATTATTGGTTTTGCAATCGGTCAAAAATACTTTAAGAAACAACTTAAAGAAAACCCACCTGTTACAAGAGAACAAATCAGAGCAATGTACCAACAAATGGGACGTACACCATCTGAAAGTCAAATTAACCAAGTAATGGAAGCAATGAAGAGACAACAAAAATAATTCATGGCTAAGTTTATTAAATCAGCAGATTGCGTCAATGCAATAGCTCTAGACGATCAAGTAGTTGAATTTTGCTTTGTAGGTAGAAGTAATGTAGGTAAATCTACATTAATCAATGCTCTAGCAAATGCAAGGATCGCACGAGTTTCAAAACAACCAGGACGAACACAATTAATCAATGTGTTTGATTTTGGAGATTATAGAATTGTTGATTTACCAGGCTATGGATATGCACAAGTTTCTAAAGAAAAACATTTTGAAATTAATCAAATGTTAGTTGATTACATTTCTAATCGTAGCAATTTATTTTGTGTCTTTTTAATTTGTGATTTAGCTCACATCTCAAAGTTAGATGTGGATGTTTACAAGAACATTACTAAACGTTTTGCTAACGTTTATGTAGTGTTAAATAAATCTGACAAATTAGCTAATTCATACTTTGACAACAATAAACACAAAATCGCTAAGGAATTAGGTTGTCCAGTACCAAATCTTATTCCCGTGAGCGCATTTAAGAAATTAAATATTTCTTATATAAAAAGATTAATGAATATCTTAACGAAGAAGTTAAAATAAGTCTATGGCGAAGATAGACAGCAAGAAATATAACCCTGCCTATGTTGAAGCAAGGGTTAAAGAATTATTAAAAAATAAGGATTTTTATGAGTACCATAAATACTCTAAGCGTCCAAACTTTTCAATTGTTTTACCACCTCCAAACATTACAGGTAAGTTACACCTAGGTCATGCTTGGGATGCAAGTTTACAAGATGCAATTATTAGATATAAACACTTACAAGGTTTTAATACCTTGTGAGTTTCTGGCATGGACCATGCTAGTATTGCAACTCAAACTAAATATGAAAAACTTTTAAAAGAAACCGAAGGAAAATCAAGATTTGATTTTACTAGACAAGAATTTCTAAATAAATTGAGCACTTGATCTAATGAACAAAGACAATTCATTGCTAAGCAATGAGATAGTTTGAATCTAGCATTAAGTCTAAAAAGCCAATGCTTTACAATGGATGAACATGTTCATCAAGCATGTATGGAATGGTTTGTAGATGCCTACAAACAAGGTCTAATTTATCAAGACTATAAATTGGTTAATTGAGATACTCAATTACAAACAGCCATCTCAGATATTGAAGTAATTTATAAAGAAACAAATTCTAAGATGTACTACTTTAAGTATTACTTACAAGATGATTATCGTTTCCTAACTGTAGCAACAACAAGACCAGAAACTATGTTTGGTGACTGTTGCTTAGTAATTAACCCTAAAGATCAACATAATGCTAAATATATTGGTAGAACGGCAATTAACCCTGCTAATGGTAAACCATTACCAATTATTGGTGATGAATATGTTGAATTAGGGTTTGGTACAGGAATCATGAAATGTACTCCTGCTCATGACTTTAATGACTATAACTTAGCAAAGAAACATCACATTGTTCTTTACAAGAACGTTATGAATCCAAATGGCACAATGAATATTGAAGCTGTTGACTTTAAAGGTGATTCATACAACATGTTAACAGTTAAAGAAGCTAGACAAAGATTAGTTGAAGCTTTACAAGCTGATGGCAAGGTGGCAAAGATCGAAGATATTGTAAACAATATTGGTTACTCCGAAAGAACCAATACAATCGTTGAACCATATATTTCTAAACAATGATTCGTAAGAATGCAACCTTTATGTAAGAAAATAATTGAAGCACAAAATAAAAATAAAGGTGTGGAATTTATTCCAGCTAGATTTAATGATGCATTACTAACATGATTAAATAATATTCAAGATTGATGTATCTCAAGACAATTGTGATGGGGACACCAACTTCCTGTTTACTATAACAAGACAAATGGCAAAGTATTAGTTACTACTAAACCACCTAAGGATAAGGACAAATGAGTACAAGATCCAGATGTTCTAGATACTTGATTCTCATCAGGTTTATGACCACTAGTTTGTACAAGCTGAAGAAAAGATAAAAAATATAAAGATTTTTATCCAACTAGTTTACTAGTTACAGCTTATGATATCTTATTCTTCTGAATTGCTAGAATGATGACAATGTGTAATCATTGAAGCAAGAAGCTGCCATTTAACCAAGTATTAATCCATGGATTAATAAGAGATAGTCAAGGACGTAAGATGTCTAAGTCATTAGGCAATGGTGTAGATCCTATGGATCTAATTGCTAAATATGGATCAGATGCTATGAAGATGTTCTTTACATCTTCTGCAACAATGGGTGAAGACCTTAGATTTAACGAAGAAAAGATCATATATTATTGATCAGTATTAAATAAAATGTGAAACTCTTACAACCTAATCTCAGGACAAAGAGTTAAATTCACAACAAAGGATTTAAATCCTTTTGATTGTTGAATGCTTGATAAGTTGAACAAATTAATTGTTCAATTAACAGAACAATACAACAAATATGATTTCACTGTTGCTAACAAAGCATTGATTGATTGTTTCTGAAATGATTTCTGTAACCAATATCTTGAGTTCATCAAGATTAACCTAAATGATAAGAAGAAAGCAAAGAAGCAAAAAGCAGTAGCTCTTTTCATCTTTGATGAATTCTTAAAGCTTTTCTACCCTATTGCTCCTGCAATAACAGATTATCTTTTCTATGAAATTAATCATAAGTACATTTGATTTACAAATGTAAAACCATTAAAGATTAAATATGAATTTGATCGTACCTTAATTAAACACTTTGTAAACATTACAAACTCTTTAAGAGACTATCGTATTAAAAATGGTTTAAGTCGTAAGAATGAAATTGCCTTTGACTATGTAACAACAGATAAATTTAATTTAAATGAATTAAATAAGTTACTAGCAGCATTTGCTATTAAGGTTAACAACATTATTAATGTTAAACCAGAAAACACTACTGCTTTAGTAGTAGAAGATGGTATTATCTGCTTGCCTCAACAAGAAAATAAAACAGAAGATTTAGCTAAGCGATTAGAAGTCGTTGAATTTGAAATCAAACGTGCCCAAGGCATGCTAAATAATGCTAATTTCGTTGCTAAGGCTCCAGCAGACAAGGTACAAGCAGAAAGAGACAAGCTAGCTAAATACGAAGCTGAGAAGCAACAAATTCTGCTTTCTTTAAACAAATAGATTTTGCTTCGCCTATAATAAAAATATATAAAAGAGGAGAAACACAATGGCTTGCAAAAAGACTAAAAAAACAGCAAAGAAATCTGGCAAATGTGGTTGCGGATGCTGCTGTGGTAAAAAAAGAAAATAGGGATTAACCCTATTTTTTGTTTGGATCTTTAGGTCCTTGGCCTTGGCTAGCTGCGGCTTGACTAAAGGTTGCCATTAATTGATCAAGTTGTTCAAGTTTCTTCTTTAACTCATCTCATTTTTGATCAGCTAATAATTTCTTTAATTCATCAACAACTTTCTTAGCTTGTTCTTTTTGGTCAGCAGGAATTTGACCTGATACTTTTTCATCTTTCAATGCTTTTTCAAAAGTATTGATGTAAGTTTCTGCTTTATATCTGATTTCAGATTCTTCACGTTTCTTTGCATCTGCTTCTTTGTTAGCTTCAGCATCTTTAACCATCTTGTTGATTTCTTCTTCAGATAGAGCGCCACTATTTTTAATAGTGATTGTTGCTTCTTTATTAGTCTTTAGGTCTTTTGCTTTAACGTTTAGCATACCGTTAACGTCAATATTAAATGTAATTTCGATTTGAGGGACGCCTCTAGGTGCAGGTTCGATACCAGAAAGAGAGAAATTACCTAATGACTTATTATCTCTTGCCATTGATCTTTCACCTTGTACTACGTGGATATCAACGGCTGGTTGATTATCAGCAGCAGTAGAGAAGATTTGGCTCTTACTTACAGGGATTGTAGTGTTACGTTTAATTAGAGGAGTAGCAACACCACCTAATGTTTCAATAGAAAGAGTTAATGGGGTTACATCTAGTAATAGAATATCATCTACATCACCAGATAATACCCCACCTTGAATAGCAGCACCCATTGCTACTACTTCATCAGGGTTAACTGTTTTGTTTGGTTCTTTACCAGTTATTTTCTTAATTAAAGTTTGAACAGCTGGCATTCTTGTTGAACCACCAACAAGTAATACTTGATGAATATCATTTCAACTTAATTTAGATTCCTTGATTGCATCTTCAACAGGTTTAATTGTTCTTTCAAGTAAATCTTTTGTTAAGTCTTCAAATTTAGCTCTAGTTAAAGTCTTTTCAACGTTTAATGGACCATCACTAGTCATTGAGATATATGGTAATAAGATTTGAGTTTCTTTTGTACCAGATAAATCAATCTTAGCTTTTTCAGCAGCATCTTTTAATCTTTGACATGCCATCTTATCTTTTGATAAGTCAACACCAGATTCTTTTTTAACTTCAGCTACTAATCAGTCAATAATTCTTTGGTCTCAGTCGTCACCACCTAGTTTGTTATCACCAGATGTTGCTAATACTTCGAAACTACCTTCAGCCATATCTAGAACAGATACATCGAATGTACCACCACCAAGGTCATACACTAAGATTTTTTGTTCTTTGTTTAGTTTATCTAAACCATAAGCTAATGCAGCAGCTGTTGGTTCATTAATAATACGTTCAACTTCTAAGCCAGCAATTTTACCTGCTGCTTTAGTTGCTGCTCTTTGGCTATCGTTGAAATAAGCAGGAACTGTAATAACTGCTTTTTTAACTGGATGACCAAGTTTATCTTCAGCACAAGATTTAATGTAAGATAAAATCTTAGCTGAGATTTCTTCTGGTGTATAGTCCTTATCACCGATCTTAGTCATTTCTTTAGTTCCCATTTTTCTTTTAATAGAGGCTACAGTGTTCTTGTTAGTGATTGTTTGTCTTTTAGCTGCTTCACCAACAATAACTTCAGATCCTTTGAAAGCTACAACTGAAGGAATTGTTCTTTTACCTTCAGGTGTTTCTAATACTTTAGGTTTAGCTCCATCCATGATGGAAACACATGAGTTTGTAGTACCTAAGTCAATACCAATAATTGTTTCTTTTGCCATAATAAATAACTCCTTTACAATTAATGTTATAAATATTATACACCAAAATTAGCACTCTCACCAAAAAAGTGCTAATTTGTAAAATTTTATATACTCAATTTATTGAGTTAATATAACAAAAAACCTCAAAAAAACTCTTTTTCTTTTTATATATAATACCCCTCGTAAGGGCGAATAGACCGTTACAGAAAAGAGTTAAAATATGAAAAAAACAACAATTTTATTACCATTAGCAACCATTGGTAGTGTTGCAGCAATTGCTACACCATTAATGACATCTTGTAATGGTGGTTCATTCCATTTAGAACACGAACACGATGGAAGCAAACCTTTTGTTCCTGAAACACAAAGAAAATCAGGAACTGCGTATGCATTAGATGCAACAGTTGATTATTTAACTGATGTTAAAAACAATAAAAAAATAATGGCCGAAGATCTAATCTATAGATTTGATGATGCTGTTCGTCCTGGTGAAACGTTAAAAAAATTAACAGTTAATATTAACAATATCAATCCAAAAGAAAGAAAATGTTCTTTTGATATCCAATTAGATATTGATGTTCAAATTGGTGAAACTGAAGATAAGTATGAATTATCAATTAAATATGAAGTAAAGAATTTAGGATTCTTACTTCAATATGATGATGCTGATACTGTAAAGAAATGAATATTCGCCCCAGCAGCTTATATGTTATATGCTGACTTAGAGGATTTTGGTCGTGAAGCTAACATGGTTCGTTATTTACAAGCACATCATGACTGAAGTGCGACAGTAACACAAATTACACCATGAGATGAGGCTGCATTTACTTGAAATAGTAAAAGTGATTGAGCTGACCTTTATGAAGCAATGAATTATGTCTTCAATGATATCTTGCGGTACTCACCGTACTATTTCCAAAATGTTGCTCCTGTAACAAAATAGGAACAAAAAAAATAGGCACACGCCTATTTTTTATTTACTAAACTCATAAATGTTCGATCTGGTTTAGCTTCAAAGGTCATAACTTTATTTGTGACTGGATGAATAAAATGAATTTTAGCAGCATGAAGATATTGACCATATTCAGGTTTAGCTTCTACCTGTCCATATAGTTCATCATTATAGATAGGATGATTAATGTATTTAAGATGAACACGGATTTGATGTGTTCTTCCTGTTTCTAGAATACATTCCACATAAGCTAAATCATCTTTTAGATTTTTAATTAGATTTACTTTAGTAATCGCTTCTTTAGCTTTATAGCTATCAGAAACAATCATTTTCATACTTCCATCCTTAGCTCTCATAATGGGAGCTTTAATAATTAAATGATTGTTTGTAAAGTGCCCATGACAGATAGCCACATAACTTCTAAACAAAGTTTTATCTACAAGTTGTGCTTGTAGTTCGTTTAAGATTGTTAGACTCTTTGCAACAACTAACAAGCCTGAAGTGTTTTTATCTAAACGATGAACAATTCCAGGTCTTACTTTATCATTGCTAAATCTACCAAGATAAGCAATTAAACGATTAGCTACTGTATCCTGTTCATTAAATGTTGTTGGATGAACCAATAAACCTTTTGGTTTATTAATAACCATTAGATATGCATCTTCATAAATAATATTTAATGGTTTCTTGCTTGGTTTTAAATCAATGCTAATAAGATTAGCTTCTTGTTTAGCTTCTTTCTTTGTTGTTACCTTATCAGTTGGTTTAACAAGATAACCTTGCTTATCAATAACAACCTTGTTAACACTAACAAGACCATTTTTAATTAAATCAATAGCTTTAGTACGAGAACAACCAAGCTTCTCTACCAAATACTTATCTAATCTAATGTTGTCCATCTTTTTCCTTTTTGTTTTCTCTAACAGATTGAATAATTACTAGAGTAATGTAACTAATTACAAATCCAAAGATTCCTACCACAACAAACATATCTGGTCAGTTAAAGACTGGGAAGTCTTGTCAGAATCCAAATTGGAAATAATCTAGAACACAGTTTGTTCCACTAGCACCTCTTTGAATTAAGTTAAATAATCCACCAAACATTGCTAATGCTACAAAACTAGATGTAATTTTATCATGAGTTACTAATAGAAAAATAGCAAGCAGTAATATAAACATTACAGACTGTAATGCATATATTGCTGGATAGTTGCCCATTAATCCACCAAAACCTATACCATCATTTCACACAATATGAATGTATCAGAATTTATTTAAACCTATTTCTGTTCCTTCTGATACATTATGTAATCAGAAATAAAAAGATAAACTCATAATCAAAACTAGTACTAATGCAGCAGCTGCAATAATACCTTTTTGAATCAAAAGTTTTTTATTAAAACAACTCTTGAAGTATTGTTGAATTTTACTTGTTTCAGCCATAATATTAATTATTATATAATTTATACATTATGAAAAGTCAATCAATATTTTTCGTACATTCTACACACAAGACAAAAAGCTGATGAATGTTTTTGTCTGTGTTAGTTTTAGTATTTGTTCCTTTTCTAATTGTTTGATTATTATGTGGGGAATTTAATTTATTAAATAATGATTGACTTATAGCTAAAAATGCTAGTGTGTGACATGGGTATGTTACACAAGATAACATTAATCATTTGTTTGAAAGATATGGTAAGTATGTTCAAGACCAAAATGTTTTGTTATCTGAATTACAAGAATATCTTGCTAATGGAAAACAAGGATCAATTAATGCTTACACTACATTCTTTAATCCTATTTTGCTAGCACCATTATTTGGATTATTAGCTTGAAGCGTTGGTTATCCAATTCTATTTAATGCTACTAAAGTATCTGGGCTAGATGTTTTACCATTTAGTATTGGAATTGGTATCTTTATGTTGGTAACAATCATTAGTGGTTTGATTCCACAATGAGGACAAAACTTATTAGCAGTTTATTGATTAGTGAGAATAGTAATAGCAGCACTATTAACATTTTTTACTTTTATTATTGCTAACTACTTTACAAATAAATATATTGCTAATAGACCATATGCAACAGACATTTTCTTTGGTTACAAAACTATTGAAAAAGAAAATGCTTTAGCAAAAGAACAATTGAAAGAAAATCTTGATACATTTAAAAAACACAATGATCAAGATGAATCTTATGTTGAAATAAAGGAAGGTGATTAATATGCAATTTTCAGATGAATGTAGTTTATTAATCAAAGCAGGCAACGGTGGTAATGGTATTGTTGCTTGAAGAAGAGAAGCACACTATCCAGAAGGTGGACCTTATGGTGGTGAAGGCGGTAAGGGTGGAGATGTTATCATCATAGGAGATGAAAACATTAACTCATTATTTCATTTAAGATACCAAAAGAAGATAGTAGCTGAATCTGGTCAAAACGGTCAAAATAAACAAATGGCTGGTAGAAATGGTCCTGACAAATATATTAAAGTTCCTGTAGGAACACAAATCTTTGATAAGAAAACAGGAAAACTAATTATTGACATTCTTAAGGATAAACAAGAATTTGTTATTGCTAAAGGTGGTATTGGTGGCCATGGTAATGCTTTCTTTAAATCTTCATTTAATAAAGCTCCAACTTTATATGAAAATGGTGATAAAGGTGAAAGCATTGAAGTATCCATGAAATTAAAATTCATTGCAGATATTGGTTTAGTAGGATTACCAAATGCAGGAAAATCAAGTTTAATTTCATGCTTATCAAACGCAAGACCAAAGATTGCAAATTATCAATTTACAACATTAACTCCAGTATTAGGAACAATCAACTTTACTAAAGGTAAATCATTGGTAATGGCAGATATTCCTGGATTGATTGAGGGAGCAAGTGAAGGTGTAGGTCTAGGATTTGATTTCCTAAAACATATTGAAAGATGTCACATCCTTATTCATGTAATTTCATTAGATGAATTTGATCATGAGGACATTGTTCAAGCATACAAAACAATTAATCTAGAACTTGATAAATACAATAAGTTATTGCTTAAAAAGCAAATGTTAATTGTTGCAAACAAATCTGATACCCCATCAGCTCAAACTCAATTAAAGAAACTTAAAAAAGTTTTAAAAAGAAAAGATACATTAGTTGTTGTTTCAGCAAAAGAAAAACAAAATCTTGAAGAATTGAAAACAAAAATACTTGAATTGAACGACTCTTATTTAGAAGCTAAAAAAGCAACAGCTAAACAAGAAGCAGTAAAAGTTGTGGAAGTAAGACAAAAGAAATATATGCCTAAAACTTTTACATGAGAGCAAGATTCTGCTGGAAGATGAATCATTCATAGTGAATACTTAAGTTATTGACTATATAAGATTCCGCAAACAACCAAAGATAATATCTTTAGATTTAATCAAAAATTAAATAATTGTAATATTGATGAAATCTTAAAAAAACATGGTGCAAAAGCCAAAGATACAATCATAATAGATAATATAGAATTTCAATTGGATTAATAATTATGCAAAGAGCAAATGAACTTAAAAGATTAATAAATAAAAGAAGAAATCAACCTAAAAATTTAATTAAGTATGGAAAGTACTTATCTGATTTTGCTGTTAAAAGTCTACACAAAACAGATGCTAATGGTTATGTTGTTGGAATATCAGGTGGAGTTGACTCTGCCTTAGCATTAGCTATTTTAGCAACTACACCTGGAATTAGAGTAATGGGTGTATTTATTGATATTGAATCGCAAAGAATGGACAGAGAAGATGCTAAATCTTTAACTAGTCAATTCAACTTCCAATATCGTTACATTAACTTAACAAAAGTTTATCGTACATTAGTTAAACAATTAAGATTAGGTAAAAGACCTACTGCTAAAGCAAACTTAAAAGCGAGATTAAGAACAATTGCTTTATATGCTTTGGCACAAGAACACAACTTATTAACAGTTGGAACAACTAATGCAGCAGAAAAGGTTGTAGGTTATTACACAAAATTTGGTGACAATGCATGTGACTTAGCATTATTATGTAATTTAACTAAATCACAAATCTACTATTTAGCTGGTGAATATAATGTACCAAAAGACATTATTGCTCGTAAACCATCAGCTGGTTTCTACGAAGGTCAAACAGACGAAGCAGAACTAGAATTAACATATAAAGAAATTGATCATTACTTATCTTTTGCAGCAATTGATCCATTAAAAGAAACAAAAATCAATACAAAATACATCAGAAACAAACATAAACTTAATGCACCAATTAAACCAAAAAAATTCATGCTATTAAGAAACTGTAAATAAAGAGGCAAATGCCTCTTTTTTATGTCTATATTATTTATTTAATAAATAATATATTCTTTGTATAATTATTAGCGAAAATAATAATTTTTATTATGCCTAAACCCAAATTTGTAAAACCCTTATTAATCGGTCTTGCATGTACTATTCCTGTAGGATTAGTAGTTGGTGTATCCGTTAACTGAGATCATATGCAATATATCTCAGCTGTTGGTTCCTCTGGCGTTAAGCCATTTATTGAGAAATTTGGTAAACAATACCATAAAGAATTCAAACAATTTGATGTTACTGTTGAATCTGGTGGTACTACTTTTGCTGTAGAAGAATTAGCTAAAGGTTATACAAGCTTAGGTAATGCTAGTAATAACCCTTATCCAAATATTCATAGCCAAGGTTTTACTGATAAATGAGTTAATAAGAAAACATTAACCTTAGGTTGAGAAGGTTTATGTATCTTGTATTCTCTACCTAATGGATTGAGTGACAAAGCAAGAAATGCTTTTGATATTGTAATTAGCAAAGACAACATAGAAGACTTATATTCTGTCTTTAGTTGTATTCATGATGTTCCATCTTGAGAAGATGGTGATGATTGCATGTGAAGATACATGTCAGCTGAGGCACAAGCTGCATGTGATATAACAGATAGACAAATTTGTAAGTCAACACAAATCTTACCTTTTTTAAGATCAGGCGGCAATACTGGAGCAAATAGTTCAATTGCGTTCACTTCTTATAGCAACTTAATTGATTTTAAAGATTTACCAGAAGTTCAACAAAAAGCATTTACTGGTGGTAACTATGGTAACGATAATCCACATATGGAAACAGATGAATCAAACTCCAGAGCTTGACAATCATTTGTTAATACAAATAAACCAGGTTCAATGGTTTATTTGACAACATCATTCCTTGTCAATGAAAACAATGTTAAGCAAATCAAGGAACGTGGATACAAATTAGCTAAGTATTTAGCAAATGATGGATCAACACCTGTTGGTTTTGATCTTGATAATGTTAAAGAAAGCCTAAAACAAATTTGTGTTGTTGGTCAATACAATTGGTTTAGACCGATAAATGTTATGCTAGATGTTAATCTAAAGAAAGCAAAAGATTTCTTGTGGTGAATCTATTTTGGAAATGATAAAACTGGAGCTAAATATAGTCAAGACTATATTGATACCGTTTTCAGCTTAGGTGCTAAACCTATTGACTATGATACTAACTTCACAACTATGTGTGTTGATGGCAATGTATCATATGAAAACCTATTTTCATTACAAGCAACAGACATAGAACTTGCAAAAACTAGAGTTCCAAGGTTTGCAGAAGTATATGGAGCGGAGGATAGATATGAAGAAAATCCTTAATAAAGCTCCATCAGCTAAAAGAAGAAGAGGCAGATCAGAAACAGCAGCTAAAGCTGTTACTGCAGCTTTTAGTGTTTTATTCTTAGTTCTATTCTTAGGTGTAATTGCTTTTATTATTTATGGTTCTATACCTGGATGACAAAAATATGGTTTTGTTAATATTTTTGGTACAAGTGTTTATGATCTAGAAAATGGTAAAGCTGGTGCATGATTACCGTTATGTATAACGGTGATGGTTGCAGGATTAGCAATAATCATTGCTGCTCCAGTAGGTATTAAGACTGCAACATTTATTAAATTTAGAATTCCAGACAAAGCAAGACGATATGTTAAGATGGGTGTTGAGTTATTAGCAGATATACCAACTGTAGTATTTGGTTTGTTTGCTATTACCGCCTTAGGACCAGTATTAAAAGTCATCTTTAATATGCCTAGTGCATATAACTTAATTACAACGGCCTTCATGTTGGCTTTCTTAATGATGCCAACTGTTGTTTCATTAACATTATCTGCTTTAGATTCTGTTGATGATTCATTCTTAGTGTGTCCAATGTCTATGGGTAACACTAAGACTGGTGCTATCTACAAAGTTTATAAGAAAAAGATTAGAGGCAAGGTAGTTATTGCTGTTATTACAGCATTAGCTAGAGGTCTTGGTGAAACAATGGGTGTAAGTATGATCTTACAAAGCCAAAACTATAACCAAGTCTTCAGTAATGGCTTTGGTGCTGTATGAACAAGCTACCTAAGAACAATAGGTGGTTTGATTGCTGGTAATATGTTTGCTGAATCAGCTTCTGAAAGCTTAAGAGGATTACTATTTGTTTATGGTTTATTCTTATTTATTGTTGTAGTTCTTTTCAATGCAATAGTTAAGATCATCTTTAGAGAAAAGAAAACAACAAAGCAAAACATTGTTTTACATACTATTGGTGAAGGATTAAAATTCATTCCAAGACAATTACGTAAGTTATGAAACAAAATCCTCAACCATAAACGGGTAACTGTTGATGTTAAAGAAAACAATGTTGAAAAAACATTACCTAAATATTTCAACCAACGTGCAGCTATTGTTAGAACAAACTCAAACTTCTATGAAGGTTGAAAATTATTCTGAGAAATCTTCTGTTTCTCTCTAATGTTTGCTTTTGTTGGATGAATGTTCATTACTTTAATTATTAAAGGAATTGCTGGTGTTACTGCACCAACACAAACTGTTTTCCAATTTGGCAGAGATACAACTGGACAAGCATTCGTTAACACATTGTTAGTTATCGTTGTTTCTGTAGGTATTGGTTTTGTTATTGCACTTGCAGTAGCAATCTTCATTAATGAATTTATGCCTGAAGGCAAAATGAAAAATGGATTCATGTTCTTCATTGACTCTTTAGGAGCAACTCCATCAATCATCTATGGTATGTTTGGTATGATTTTTTTCTTACAACTACTTGGAATTAGTTCAGGTGGTAATAGTGGTAAGTCATTATTAGCAGGTGCATTGACATTAATCTTTGTTATCTTACCAGCCTTTACAAGAACTAACTTACAAGCATTGCAAGTAGTTCCTGTAGAAGTTAAACAAGCAAGTTACGCTTTAGGTGTAGGTAAATGAGAAACATGTAGAAAGATTGTTCTTCCTGCTGCTTTCCAACATATCTTAACAGGTGTTGTACTTGCTGTTGGTAGAGTACTTGCTGAAACTGCGCCATTGTATTTAACTGCTGGTTTAAGTGGGGGAAGCAAGATTTCATTAATGTCTGCTGGGCAAACATTAACAACTAGAATTTATTCACAAATCAATTCTAATAATGTTGTGGCTGCCCAAAATATCATGTATGAATGTGCATTTGTTACATTGATCTTAATCATCTTAATCTTGATTACAGTTGATATCATCATTCCTAAATACTTTGATCACAAGAAGAAAAAACAAAGCAGTGAAGGAATTAACTTAATCAAGTCAAAAGGTGGTTTCAAACAAAGATCAATTGATAGTGCAAGAAACCTAATGGTAAGAGCAAAGTTATTCTATAACTTAAACTTTTAGAGGTAGAGTATGAAAAAACAAAAAGTTCAATTAACACAAGAAGAAAGAATTAAAGCATATTTCAAAGCGACCGGTTCTAAGAAAGTTGCAGCATGAGCAAAGCTTACGAAAGAAGATCGTAAACTTTATAAGAAAATGCAAAAACAACACGAAAAAGAACTAGTAGGTAAGAAACTAGACTTTAATTCTCGTAAGAACTCTTACGAAGTAAGAGACTGAAGCTTGTGATATGGAAAACAAAGGGGATTAAGACATATTACTGTTGACATTGAAAAGAATAAGGTAACTAGTTTAATTGGTCCTAACGGTGCAGGTAAAACTGTTTTCTTAAGATGTTTAAACAGAATGAATAGTGTAATGTTTTCTAATGTTAAAACATTAGGTAACATCTATTTCTTTAATGGAACAAACTTATACTCACCAAACATTCCTCAAGTTGAAATTACAACAAGAGTTGGAACTATTCAACAAAAACCAACTCCATTCCCTATGAGCATTTATGATAATGTTGCATATGGACCAAGATTACATGGTATTACAGATAAAAAAGTCTTAGACAAAATAGTGCATGATGCTCTTGATGATGCAGCATTATGATCTGAAGTTAAAGACAAACTTGCCGATTACGGAACAAGTTTATCTGGTGGTCAACAACAACGTTTATGTATTGCTAGAGCAATCGCTTTAAAACCAGAAGTATTATTAATGGATCAACCAACTTCTGCGCTTGACCCAATTGCTGCAAATAAGATTGAAAACTTAATTCTTACACTTAAACGTAAATATACAATTGTGCTTGTAACTCACTCATTGTCTCAAGCACAAAGAGTGTCTGACAACACATTCTTCTTTTATAAGGGAAGAATAGTTGAAGCGGGGCCTACAAGAAAGATCTTTACAGACCCTCAACAAAAGAAAACAAAAGATTATATCTTGGGTAGATAATATATATAATATTTATATTATTTACCCATTAAAAAATAAGGAGAAAAATATGGCTTGATATTTCTATACAGGATTAGTTGCAGCAGTTTGTGTTGCTGCTTTCACAATTCCTCAATTAGTACAAGTATTAAAAACTAAAAACACATGTGGTTTGTCAGTGCTTATGCTAGCACTATTAGTATTTGGTGATTTTATGTTTATTGTTTCTGCTATTGGGCAATTGACTCATGGCGAAATCAGTGCTGGTTTACCATTACTATTAGCTAATATAATTGCTGATACAACTTCTGGAATACTATTGTTCTTAAAACTAAGAGCAATGTATTATGCTAAGAAGTTTGGAACAACTGAAAAGTTATTCTGCGATAACTACCAATCTTACAAAACTAAGATTAAAATGGCTAGAGCAGAAAAAGCTGCTTCTAAAGCAATCAGCAAACCTGCTGAACCAGAACAACCTGCTCAACCAATAGTTGGTTAATAGCTATGGCCATCAACTTTGATACTTTAAAATCTTCTGAAGATAATCTTCGTAAGATGTTTCTTAAGTTTTATAATCATGTGCTTCAATCACAAGATTATTTACTTAAGAAATTTAAAGTTAGTCAAAAACTGACACCATTGCAATATGCTCACATCGTTGCTAACGAAAAGAAAGCAAACAAGATGGAAGCACAAATATTAGATGAGACAAGTTGAATCATATCTAAAGATATGCCTCGTGCTGCTCATTTAAGATATCTTATTGCAATTATTAGATCAATCAAAGATTTAGAAAGAATGGCAGATTTTGTTGAAAGAGTAGCAACTACACTTCAAAAACAAAAAAGCATTGACAAAGATGTGCATCAAGCAATTTGTAGATTAATGGAAGCTTCTTATAAGTTTTCTAAAGAAATCTACCGTAATCTTGCTTCCGGTCCACATCAAAGCAAGTCATATTATGCAAACAGAGCTACTACATTATTTCTTGAATTTAGTTCGAAATACCGTAGTTGTTTTAAAGAAGTTGGTGAAAAGATTTTCCGTAGCAAAAAAGATTTAAATCAAAAAGTTGCAATCTTTACTGCAATGAAACATATTGAAAGAAATGCTGACCATGCTTTCAATATTCTAGAAAATTTTGTTTTCATTAATCAACCAGATTTCTATTTTGAAAAAGAATCAAGAAAAGTATAAGAAAGAATTAACATGGCAAAAATTGAATTTTTATGTTTAGGCGGACAAGATGAAAAAGATAAAGTCTGTGACGCCTTAGTTATAGATGGAGATATTTTTGTCTTAGGCTGTGGAATCCATTGCCCTAGCGTTATTCAATTAGGAATTAAGAAAATCGTTGCTGATTTTTCTTATCTTATCGATAACAAACAAAAGATTAAAGGAATTTTTATTCCTACTCCTAACTATAACCTATATGGAGGATTAGAATTCTTATTAAAGAATTTACCTAATGTTCCAGTTTTTACTAGTCATTTAGGACAAATGATTATTAACAACAATCTAGATTGATGTTTTAGACAAAGAGGAAAAAGACTAGATCATAACAATAGTTTAAAAACTAGATTTAACATCAATGCAGTTAAGCCTCTAGAAACATTCAAACTTGGTAAGGTAGAAATCTTACCATTTAGAACTGCAAGCTTTATGCCCACAAGCTTAGGCTTTGTATTTAATACAGATGTAGGATCTATTGTTTATGTAGATCATTTTATTATTCCAACATCTGTTAATAATGCAACATATGATCTGCTTGAACAAGTAGTTAAATTTACTAAGAACAATGTTCTAATGTTAATTACAAGTATTGGTAAGAACATTAACCACAAAGGTTTTACTTCTCCTTGTTATAACATTGATCATTTCTACGAAAACTGCGTGTTAGATATGCCTAACCGTGGTATCTTTGTTATTGAAGAAGAAGATATCTATAAATTAACTAAGCTTGCTGCAATTGCTGCAAAGAAAACAATTCCATTCTATATTTACTCACCAAGTTTAGCTCGTGCATTCAACTACATGCAACAAAATAAGATTGTTAGCTTTAACAACCTACTTTACATTAACGAACAACAAATTAACACAATCGATCGTGGTATTATTGTTGTTTCTGGAGATAAGCAAAGCTTATTTACTAAACTACAAAAAATTGTAGTTGGTGATGATCAAAGATTAACTTTCAAACCAACTGATACATTTGTTTATTCAATCTTAACAACTCCTGGTTATGAAAAACTAGAAGCTAACTTATTTGATAGCATCAATAGATTGAATGTTCCAAGAGTAGTTAAGATTCCAAAAGACATTATTCAATTGTCTCAATCTCAAGAAGACCATAAATTCTTAATCAATGTTTTAAAACCAAAATACATTATTCCAATCAATGGTTTATATATGGACTTTGTTAATTACAAGACTTTGTGTAACAAGGTTATTACACCTCAAAAGAATATTATTATTTTAGGTAATGGTCAAGTAGCAACATTTGATAGTGGTAAGTTTATTGACGCTAAAAAACACATTAAGCTTGTTGAACAATACGTTGGTAACCAAGGTTTATATGACGTTGGTGCATCAGGTTTATTTGAATGTGAACAAATGGCTGACTCAGGTTGTGTGTTAGCAAGTTTGTTAATTGATAAACAAGGTAAGAAGATTGATCACTACAACTATAACATTGTTGGTGTATTAAATCAAGCTGATCCAAAGAACCAAGCAATTGTTGATGAAATCAATACAACACTAAATACAATAATGCTTGATTTATTAAAGTCATTAGCACCTAATACAAACTTATCTCGTGATCAACAAGATTACTTTAAGAAACAAATTGTCAAACAATATGAAAAGAAGTTTGGCAAACGTCCTTTAGTTTTATTAACAATTATCTATAAAGATCAAATTGAGAAAGCTAAAAGTGATTTAGGATAAGTTATGGAAGCAAAGACACAACAAATCATAGAACAATTGTCTAAAAATAATAATGACTATGTTCCTACATCTAAGAACTTAGAAGAACAACATCGCAAAAAAGTAATTACGATTTGAAAGTATGTTGGAAAGTTTGCATTATTATTTTTAACTTTGCTAGCTTTTGCTAGAGTTCCGTTTATTGGTAGCTATATAGATGGTTTATTTGACTACCTATTAGGATTTGGCAAATATTTGTTCTATTGTTTAGCTGTCTTTGTTTTAATTGGCTGAATCTTTAATACTGGATACACCAGAGTCGTGAAGAGTAAGCGATTTGTAGTATTTAGTTTATTAGCATTAATATCTGCTTGCTGTATTATTTCTGGTGTAAGTGCCATGGTTTACAATGTTGATAAACCAGTTCCATTTATTGAAGGAATGAATGAATATCATTCATGATGACTATCTTACTTTAAGAATTGACACTATAGTGGTTTCTTTAACTTCTATGTAACGGGCGGAATACTAGCTGAACTAATTTCCTACCTATTCTCGTTATTATCATTTGTAGTGATGATCATTGTAGCAATAGTAATTCTAATTGTATCAATCTTCATTATCTTTAACATTAATTACCGTTCAACTAGAATTGGTTTAAGAATACGTGGATGAATGGTTAGAAAACTTGGTGGAACATTTAAGTACGATGGTTACAATGAACTTAAATCTGGCAAGGATAACCAAAACAAATTCAAAAAAACAAAAAAGACAGATGTTGAAGCAATAGCCTTAAAGAATTCTTCTTTACCATTTGCTTTATTACCTGAAACAGATGTAAATAAATTTGATTCTAACTTTAAGCACGCTCGTTCAATTCAAAATAAATTAGTTAACTTGTTTAAGAACGCAAACATTGACTGCGTTCCTACAGACATTAATGTTTATACAACTTATTCTGAAGTTGCTTTCGAAGCTAAGAGTAAATCAGATGTTCAAGAAATTATTAAGTTACAACCAAGAATAGCTAAGGTAGCTAAGCTTGATCACTACAATATTTCATTACGTGGTAATATTGTTAATATTGAACTAGAAAACTTCTTCTTTAGCAAGTTTAGTTTGAGAACTGTATTAGACTTGTACACAGATGGCAAAGATGTAAATGCTATCTTTGGATTAAACAAAAGCAGTGAACTAGTTACACAAAACTTTAGAAATAGTCCATCTGCTTTAATCTTAGGTAAAAAAGGTTCAGGTGCAGCAACACTAACAGTTGTGATGGCGCTATCTACTTGCTATATTACAACTCCTGAAAATCTAGAATTAGTTGTATTAAATCCAAATTGCGAAGCAACATATTCTGCTTTCAATAATTTACCACATACAAATGGTAGAGCATATGAATCTATTAATTTATGTGTTGAAAAATTACATGATATTCAAAATGAAGTTAATGAACGTGCTAGTTTGTTAAGAGTAAGTGGTTTGTCAAACATTGATCAATATAACCGTTCAATCAAAGAAGGACAAACTAAATTCAAACACATGCTTGTATTAATTGGTAATGTTGATTCTCTATTAAGAGGAACATTCCAAAACAACAAGATCTTAACAGATATTTTAGTCAATGGTCCTAAAGTTGGTGTATATTTAGTAATGCAAGCATATTCAGTTAATAACGATATCCTAGATAAAGCTATCTACGATAATGTAACTGACAAATACATCTTGACGTTATCAAGTCCTGAAGAAAGTGTTAAGATCTTTGATAACTATCGAGGATATCAATTGCATGGTAATGGAGACTGTTTACATTTCAGTAGCAACAAACTAAATAATATGTCTCGTTTGCAAATCTGTAATATAAACTATACTGAATTACAAACAGACATTGATGTAATCAAAACATTCTATACAACAAAACAAAAAATGAAAGAAGCACAATTACTTTCTGAGGCTAAAGACAATGAAAACGGAAAATAAAGAATTTGCACTTAAATTACTTAAAAAAGTATTTGGTAAGAAAAATGGTGAAATAGTTTCAATTAAACCAATTCACCGTGGTTATACTAATTTTTCTTTCTTTGTTACATATGCTAATGGTAAGAATTATCAAGTTAGAATACCACACTGTGGTGACCTATTAAATCGTAGCAATGAAAAAATGATGTTAACTATGTTAAAAGATCAAAGCTTTGTGTATTTTGATGTTAAGACTGGTGTCGCTATTAAAGAATGAATTGATGGTAAGAGTCCAAAGATTGGTGTTTGAAAGAGATGAAAATATACTGATGATCTTTTTGCACAAATTAAAAAGATTCATAATTTAACATTGCCTAAAGGTCATAAGTTCAAGAAATTAAATTTTGATGCATATAACAAACACCTTTTCCGTTTAAAACTAGAATATCAAACTAAATATCTTTCTATTCTAGAAACATATCGTGAAAACCCATATGTGTTAAGTCATACTGATATTAATGCACAAAACTTAATATTAGATACTAAAGAAAAGATTCACATTATTGATTATGAATGATGTGGATTAGCACCAGAATATTGAGATTATGCTAATTTCATTCGTGAAAACAGAATTAGATTCTTATATCTTGATTGAAAGAAGTATATTCCCGATTTCAATCTAAAAGAATTGAAAGATTATATCTTTGCTAGTGCAGTTTATGCTTTCTTATGAACATGAGAAATGCCATTAACAAGAAGATTAAAACATTATCGTAAAAGAACATTAAGACAAATTCGTTGATATGGTAGAGGAGCATTCTTAGAAGATGAACAATAATTATTTACTAATAGACTATGGTAACTCTTTTATTAAAGCTGCCATCTATAGTTTAGATCAAGATGAAATAATTGAAACAAGACAAATAGCTCGTGGTAAGTCAGCACGAGACTTATTTAGATTATTCCGTTATTTAGGAGATCGTAGACCAAACAAAGTAGTTGTTTCTGCTTCTCCTAGCGTTAATGTGGTTGGACCTTTCCTAGAAGATATTAAAAAGTTATTAAATGCTTCAATCATTATTGTTGGTAAACCAGAATTTATGAACTTAATTGATTTATCAAACATTAAACCAAATGTTTTCATTGGACCAGACATTTATGCTTGTTCTTATAAAGCTATACAAATGTTTGATAATCAACCAGCACTAGTAGTTAGTTTGGGTACTGCATACTTTGCAGTAGTTGTTAATCAAAAGAAGATTGAATCATGCTTTTTATTGCCAAGTTTAACTAAAGGTATGGAAACAATTGCTAAATTAACAAACATTCCTAACGATTACATTCCAGAAATGTATGATAAAAACAAAGGTTTAAATACACCAAACGCATTTGCATCAGGTGCTAATGTTTGTATTGAAGGTTTTGTTGATAACATAGTTAAGATGCATAATATCGATCCTAAAAATGTAATCTTAACTGGTGGTGATGTTTTTAGATATACAAACATCAAAAAGAAATATAAAGAAGTTAAAAACTTTGTCCTTACTGGTCTAGCTGCATTAATAAAAGAAAAGAAATGATAACTTCATTTTCATTTATAATATAGAAGTTATTATAGGGGTGTAGTTCAACGGCAGAACTGCGGACTTCAAATCCGCGTGTTGTGGGTTCAAATCCTGCCACCCCTGCCATTATAAGAGGAATCAATAAGATTCTTGAAAGCGTAGAGCAATATGCTCACGCTCTCATTATATAAGGTTTCTCGCCAAAAAGTTAAAAAAAGGAGATAGGTATGTCAAGAGCATTAGATTTAACAGGTCAAACATTCGGTATTTGAAAGGTTATAGCTAAGACTGATAAAAGAGCCTATAACGGAGCAATTATCTATAAATGTCAAAATATTAAGACAAAAGAGATAGCCTATAAGCATACAGGCTATTTAGTTCGTTTTAAAGCCAGAGGTTCAATGAAAACAACCCCAGGGCGAAAACGTAAATGGATAATCATTAAAAGACCTTATATAGAAACAGAAAAAGCATAAGTCTAAGACTTATGCTTTGTTTTTTCTAATTTCACCTTTCAGTACATTAATTGCTTCCTTACGGATAAATTATGCCCATTGTTGATCAAATAAGATGCTGCTGCGCTCAAACTTGTTTGTCTTTCATATGCTACTTCATATATTTGAAGCAGAGCTCTTTCATTTAAACTTAATGTTATTGGTTTAGTCTTTTCTATTGCTTTAGGAAGCTTATTAGGCCTTTGCCCCAACAATTTGATTACCTTTTCAACTCTCATTACTACAAATTTAATAATATGTTCATATTTTCTTCATCTTCCAGAGCCTTCTCGATTAATAACATAATAGCAATGATGATGTTTATGGTCAGGTATTACATCTAACATAATATCTTCACCTGACAACAATTCATATATTGCTATTTCAGTAGGAGTTAAAACCTGTATAGGTTTTTTTGTTTTGATTTCTTTATATCTTTTGACTAAGTTATCCAATTCAGGATACGTAAATTTTTTCTCTTTTCTGACCATAAATTACATTATTTTTTTATATTTTCTTTGATTGTTGATATCATTTCACCAAATTCATGTGGACTATTTTCTAGTTTTAATAATAAGGAGCCTGAGTCTATGGCATTC
>JAGHUK010000013.1 GCA_018064845.1 Candidatus Hennigella equi
AAATTAAAAAAGAGATTTATCTCTTTTTTATTTTTAATAAATTAATATATAAATATCACTATTAATAGCTAGTTTTTTTGTATAATATTTTTGTAGTTAATTATGGTTAAAGTTTATTCAACAATTAACAATAGAGTAAATGGAGTAATTGGACAAACACCAGTTTCTCATTGCGCAAACCAAATTAACTTAATAAAACAACACTAATTCTCTGCAGCATTGCGGAGATTTTTTGTTGAAAGGGGTAAGTTATGAATAAATGATATAAAGCTTTTTCAATTTCAATACCAACAATTATGGTAGCTACTGTAATAGCTGCACCAATAGCTGTTTATTGCAATGTTGATGCTAAAATGTTGGATGTGCCAACTAAGGATGTTGTCATCGATCCAACGACAGGTGGAGCAAACTTTACATTCAATATGCACGAAACAGCGCAAAACAATGAAGTATTAGTTAGTGTTATTAATAAATCACATGAAAACCTTGTAACTTTATTCCTTGATGGGCAAGACCCTTTTTCTGCTGAAAATAGTTTAGTTTACCCAGTGGTAGATGGCAAAGTTAATATTCACCTTTCATTCTCTAAATTTGTTGGAGATAATATTGATGCTATTTTTGATCTTGAAGTAAACTATCTAAGCAAAAGCGGAAATGTTAAATCAAAATTTGCTCATAATATGAAACTTTCTACACATTATGTTCACCCTGAAAGTAAGTTTGAACAAATTCATATATATGACTTAAATGATTTCCACGGTGCTGCAGAAGGATATGGAGATGATGATCCAGATCAAATCTTTTCCAATGTTTCATACCATAATCCAGGAGTACTTAGAATAGGTGATCAACTTTATCCTAAACTTCAACAATATCCCGGTTCAATCTTTGTAACAGCAGGAGATAATAACTCTGGTGACACATTCTCTACATCTACACATGGTGCTACTTTATATCCAGTGTTAAAAGCTATGGGCGCTAGATACTCTGCTGTAGGAAATCATGCCTTTGAATGAGGATTAGATGACACAGCTAGCGAAAGATTTGATAAATGAGCTAGAACAGATGAAACATATGGTAAGTATTTTGTTTGTAGTAATATCATTAACCACCCATGATATCAAGATAAAACTTGAACATACAACCCAGATTGATCTAATCCAACACAAGTAGAGAAATATAACGAAGACTATATTACTTGAAAGAATCAAAGAGTTGAATGAGCTGATCCATACAAATTAATTAATATGAATGGACACTTAGTCTGTTTATTAGGATTAACAACACAAAGTGCTATGGAAGATGGAAACCAAGCAGTCGTTAGAGCGTTCTCGTTTGCAGATTATGCAGCAAGTCTATACTATTCAACCAACTATTTATATGAAACTGTTGGAGAAGATTGATTTAACTCTATTGAAACATTTGTTGTATTAACACATGTTGAATCAGTTAGTGCTGAAGAAAGACTTGATGGTGCTGATTCTAAAGCATGAGATTTAGCTGGTGATATTGTTTTATACAATCCAGAAAGAACACACACATTAACAGAAAACGACCCAACAAAAAAAGTTAGTGCCATTATTTCTGGTCACTCTCATAAGAGTGTTGAAGATTTTAATACAAACATTTGAACTGGGCAACCAATCTCTATTGGTCAAGCTGCAACTGCTGGTAGACAATATCTTGATACAACATTATGATTTGATAACTCTCAACCTATTGGTAAGAGATGAATTGTTCCAGACGCAACAACAAGCAGCATCATTACTAAACCTTATGATGTAAAAATTGATACTGGTATATATGACCCAACAGATCCTGAAGAAAAACAACAAGCATGAGAAGTTGCAAACAGAGAAATTAAGAGATTACATAACTCTCCTCCAAACGATTATGTTAAACATATAAGTGATGTATATTATGAAAATGTTGCAATTTGTAAAGAAAAATTAAATGATATAGTTGGACACTCAAATACTGGTGAAAAATATTTACCACACCACTTCACCCAATTAGGACATGCATATTGACCTGATCCACAAACAGCTCAAACTCTACCTTTTGGAGATTATATTCAACCAATGGGAGCTTGATCAAATATGGCTCAAATTGCTGGATTTGATGCTCAATTCTGAGACGAAATTAAGTCTCCAGACAATTCAATTACAGCCCCTTCAATCTCATTCATTAATTTGGACTCATTAACAACAGAATTCCCAAATAATTCTGATATTAAGTTATCAAATATATATGATTTACAAGGTTATGAAAACTCAACTTACTTTGGTTATTTAAGTATTTGACAACTAGCCAATATCATTGACTATATGTTGTCAGGTTTTAATCAATTTGAATATGGTTCTAAGAATAACCATAGTTATGTTAAAGTACCAGAAGATGCAGGTGCCGATCATTGTTTACAATATAACGATCAATCAAATATGCATATACAATGTTCTGGTAATTTTGAAACAATTGAGGATTGTTTGTATCTATGTGGTCCATACCAATGATATGGATTTAGATTTACATATGATGTAATCAATGATCCAGCTGAACAAGCTAGACTTGATAGAAAAGTTAAATTACACTACATAAAATATGGAACAGATGCAGATCCAGTATATTATCCAGACATTTACATTTATGTTCCTGGTGAGCATCCACAAGAACACATTAGAGAACCAAATAGATGAATGCCAGCAAAAGAATATGAAGAACAAATCGGTTTAATACCTTGTGTTATTAATGACTTCTTATACAGTGGTGGAAATGGACAATCAACAATGTTTGCTCCATATTTTAGATTCAATGAAAACCAAGGTAAAGAATATGCAATTCACCACTTCTCAACTATAACAAGAGATTTAATGATTAAATTCTGTGATATAACAAGAGCAATTCCACCTATTATCCCATTTGATTTAGAATACTCAATATCTTCTCAACTAATGACTGAATTTAAATAAAAAAAGCCTTTTAGGCTTTTTTCTTTAGGCGTTTACTTGGTCCTTCATAACTATATTCAGTGTTGTCTACTAACATTGCTAATCTATCTATTAATCTAGCAATCATAATGTCTTTAGTTTCTGAATCGAGCTTACCATCTTTAGTGGTTAAGTTCTTTTTTAGGACTTGAATAAGTTTATTCATTTTTAAGTTAGAGATAACAATGATTGGTTTTTCTTGTTCACAACGATAGTTAAGAATAACTAATAAAACATTTAGATAGAATCAAGCATTAGTATATTCTGCACCAAAATCATCTAAGACTAAAATATCAGCTAAACAACAATTATCAATGATTCTTTTATTTAAAAGATTGTCTAAAGAGAAGTTGTCTTTCATTTGTCTTACAGCTTCAGGTAAGAACAAATAAGCAATCTTTCTATTATTTTTTAAAATCATGTCGTTGCAATAACTGATGATCTTATATGTTTTACCTACTCCAACTGTTCCTTGTAAGCAGAAACCAATTATTTTATTATTTTTAATTGAGTCAGCTAGGATTTGATTTAGTTTTTCTTCTCTAACATCAATAATGGGATAATCTTGTTTGTTATTTAATAATGATAAACCGAGTTTATTATTGGCAAATTGTCTTACTAAATAATTTTCTTGAAGTTTTCTTTTTGGACAAGATTTAGTTTTTATAACAATCTTACCTGTGTCTTCGTCTCTAACTAAACACATATGTAAGAATGATGTGCTTGTACATTGGTCTGCTGGTAAAGCGGCACAAGCAGCTTCATTTACATAGATTTGCATAGCAACATCTTTGAATTGCTCTTTTTCATTAGCCGTTAATTTTAAAGCTTTGAAGGGTTTGTAGTCTTCAAATATGTCTTTTGTTTGTTTTTTAGGCATATTAGAAACCCCTATTAAAGTATTGGTCTACTTTATCTTCTAGACTCACTTTAATTTCCTTATTAGCATTCTTTAAGTGTGCAACAACTTGCTTAGCATCAGTTAAACCTAAACCATTAACTGTGTGTGCAGCCTTAGTAATGTACTTCTTATTTAGTTTTCCATTTGTTTTATTTAAACTAAAGTCAACCAATACATTAATGATTTCATCATTTAAATGGAATTTAGTTCTTAAGATATGAATTAGTTGTTTTTCTTCAGAACTTAAAGCTTTTTTGAAAATGATAGATAAATATAATTCAGGATTACACATTTTGTAATCTAAATAGATTTTATCTTCCATTTCTTGATCTAAACCTGTTGTAAACAATCTAAAGTCCCTAGTTACAGTTTGTAATGGAGCAGCAACTTGTTTATTTACTAATCTATTAAAGTTTTGAATTAATAAGTTTGGATTAACCTTGTTAAATCCATCCATATCATTAATAGAGTCATAAAGCACAAATTCAATATCTTTTAATGAAATTCTATATTTTCCATAAACATCTTGGATAATGTTTTTGCAGTTTTCATCTATTACTAAAGGTAATGATGTAGTCTTTTGAATGTTTTGATATAGTTTTTCAAAATCTAAAATGTGAACATTCTTAAGTTCTGCACCATTGAAGACTTGTTCAAAGCTTCTAGTTATTTCGATTGCATCTTGTAATTGACTTTCAGGAGCATTCTTATATTCAAGATATTCAACATTAGTTTGACCAATTTGGTTAATTAATAATGTTTTTAACTTAGGGTTAGCAATAAAGTCTTGGTAAGCTAATGCTGATTTAACCATTAATATAAGGATATTATCTTTTCTATTATTGGTGGAAATGAATGTTGATAATAATCCAATAGCTTCTAGTTTATCTTTAGCAACAGATAATTGTTCATTACTTACATTTAATTGCTTACAGATGTTGTCAGAATTAAATGTTAAGTTATGATCTTTATTGTTTTCTACCATATTAGAAAGGATCATGTAAAAACTTGTAGCGGTTTTACCAACTACAGGTAAATATAGATCATATAAAGCATTGATGTTTAGCTTGAATTCGTTTACTTTTTTTACTGTAAAGAAAAAACTGTTAAACATGTAAATCTCTATATCCTTTCCTAGGTATCAAGTTAATAAATTTAAGTAATTAAATTTTTAATGTAACTACTTTATATTATGTTGATTAAGAGATTTACAAATTTTTAAAATATTATTTTTCAAAATATTTTTATTTGCTGAGTTATCTACAAAGATATCCACATTAATGCTAGGGGCAGAAGATATCTTATTATCTATATTAAATATAGAAGACTTCGATTTTTTAAAGTTATCCACAAAGAATGTGGGAATCTTTTTTAAGTAGTTAAATTTTTTACTTTGATATTCTTGCTTTCAATCTTTGTTAGTAAAAACTAACAAAACTTGATCGAATAAATTAGCAAAATCTGCAGGGTAAAAGATATAAGTTGCTAATTCTATGAATCATAGCTTTTTGTCGTCTAAATTCTTAATTGCTTTAGCAATTAGAGGATTCATTATTTTATTTAGTTTTGTTAAAGCTTTTTTATCTTTAAATACTAATGATCCTAAAGCTTTACGATTTACTTCTTTATTAGTAATATATTTAGATCCAAAGGCTTTCTTTATAGCATTGTATCCAGGTTTATTTACCTTATATATAGAATGAACATATTCATCTGCGATGAATGTGTTATATCCTGCCTTTTTAATGTATTCTATTGCAGTAGATTTACCACTACAAGGTTTACCTGTAATACAGATTTTCATATATTGATTATATTTAATTATATTAAATATAAAAAGTCTAAATCTCTCATATAATTAAAGCAGGAGATTTAAAATGAAACAAAATAAAAAATTGTCAGCTAAGGCTGGCTATAGAGTTGAACATGACTCTTTAGGTGAAATGTTGGTTCCAACATGAGCTTACTGAGGTGCTCAAACTCAAAGAAGTATGAAGAACTTCAAAATTGCTGACCAAGTTGTTAGCTTAGATTTAATTCATGCTTTCGGTGCTGTTAAGCATGCTGCTGCAACAGCTAATGAAAAATGTGGTAAATTAGATCACAACCGTGCAAGACTAATCAGACAAGCTTGTGAAGAAATTATGGCTGGAAAGTTAGATAAACACTTCCCAACTAACTCTTACCAAGCCGGTGCTGGTACTCAAACTAATATGAACGTTAACGAAGTTATCGCTCGTAGAGCAAGTGCAATTGCTGGTAAACCAGGATATGTTCATGAAAATGATCATGCTAACATGTCTCAATCTACTAATGATGCATACCCAACTTCTGCTAACCTTTGTGCTATCTACATGGTAGAAAACAAATTACTACCAGCTCTAGATAGATTAATTGCTACTTACAGAAAACTAGAAAAGAAACATGCTAATCTAGTTAAATTAGGTAGAACTCACATTCAAGATGCTGTACCTATTACATTTGGTCAAGAAGTATCTGGATGAAGATTTGCTTGTGAAAATGCAAGAGAAATGATCGTTAGAGCACTTGACTCATTATATGTATGTACTATGGGTGCAACTGCTGTTGGTACAGGTTCAACTTGTCCATTAAAGAAAGGTTATGCTAAATTCTGTTGCGATGCTTTAAACAAAGTATTAAAACACAACAAACACTTTAGTGTAGCTAAAGAATTTAAAGTAGTTCCAAACTTATTCTACTCAACATGATCTAAAGATGCATTAATCTTTGTTCATGGTGCAATCAAAGCATTAGCTATGAACTTATACAAGATTTCTATGGACGTAAGATTCTTAGCTTCTGGTCCAAGATCTGGTTTTGGAGAAATTAATATTCCTCAAAACGAACCAGGATCATCAATTATGCCTGGAAAAGTAAACCCTACACAATGTGAAGGTATGTCTATGATGTGCGTTGACGTTGTAGGTCGTGACATTGTTGTTGCATGACTAGGTGGTGGTGCAAACTTCGAACTTAACACATTTGGTACAATCCAATTTGCTAACTTCGCAGACTCTGTAAACAGATTTGCAAACTACATTGACTCATTCAACAAGAATTGTTGTGCTGGTATTACAGTTAACCCTAAGAAGATGAAATACTACGTTGATAACTCATTAATGTTAGTAACAGCTTTAAAGGATGTTATTGGTTACCACAAATCAGCAGAAATTGCTTTATATGCTCAACGTAATGGTTTAACATTAAAGGAAGCTGCTCACAAATTAGGTTACATCTCT
>JAGHUK010000006.1 GCA_018064845.1 Candidatus Hennigella equi
TATAGAGTAAAAGAAGTACATGACATTTACTGTAGTAAATTACAAGAGAATCTTGATGTTTTTGCTCAAGATTATTATTGAAGTAAATCGTGGGCTGGAACTTCCTTTGAACAATTTTTGTTTTGACAACAACTTATCGAAGATGAACTTGAGGACACAAACAACAATGAAATAAATCTTATTGACAGAGATGTTTTGGGTGCTGCAGATAGTATATACAATAAAGATATTGAAACTATTAAAGATCTTTCAATGACAACACAAACAGTCGAATGAGAAGAGAGTGAATGAACAATTCCTATGTTATCATTTACTATCAAATTCAATTCTGATGTTCGTTATATTCTTTTCAGAGATTTGTTGATTGACGATGAACCTGTATCTGGTTCTATTGGTGGCAAAGTTGCTGGAGAAATTAAATTTTATAATGTTCCTTTCTACATCATATCTAGAGCTGTTCGATCAGAAACTTCTGGAATTGTTCAACAAATTATTTCATTTGAACCTTTTTATGAGTGAATGTGCGGCGATATAGGCAAAAAATATCCTGCTCCGCACTGAAGAATAGAAACTGTTGTTAAATCAACAATTTCTGGTGAAGTATCATATTCAACTGGGGGAATTCAAACAATTGCTGATGATTGAACATTAAATGTTGTGTCTGATGAAAATAATAATCACTGATATTATGGTCAATTATCGTTAGAACAAACTATTGGTTGTGTTTTCACAAGCTCATATTACTTGGAAAAAGTCCAAATGGAAAGGGAATAAATATGACTAATAAACTTAAATTAATTTGTTCAATTCCTGCTTTATCCCTTGTACTATCAACAGGCATAATTGCTACATCATGTAATAGTAATCGTGTTGAAGATATTTATAAAACTGAAATAACTGAAGATTATGATGATCCATCTATAACTCCAATTGTTGATGAAGAAAAATTGTATAACCAAGACGATATTACAAACTTATATATTAATTGGGTTAATTCAGACCCAATGTTGTTTGTTAAGGATATGACTTGAGCAGCAGCTCAAAAATATAATGAATTCGCTGAAATTTATTTTCTATCTGAACACCCAGGACACGACCACGCAAAATTAGACAAATGCGAATTTGGTTATTCTAAACCAACATTTGGGACTACAACAGTTTGAGAAACAGGTTTTGATGACAAAACATATAACACAATTTCTTTTCATCAAACTGTTTACTTAGAATATTCCATTAAGACGGGATATTTTAAAATTGTTAAAAAGGTTAATGTTGATATAACATATTCAAATGTTATCTTTATGATTTCTGAATCTAATGAAATGGGAGATGCAAGTAAAACACCAAATTGAAACATTGGTATTCTTGATCCATGATTCAAAGACGAATCATTCTGAATATACCAATATAACACAATGCCTTGATCAATAGATTATGGTGCATCTTTTGAAACTACTAAAACAATCTATGGACATGGCACTCCAGATGTAAACATTCATAAGTGCTCATATCTTAGTGGAAATGTAAATAGTGCGATCAAATTTTATAACTTGTGAAATTTCTGACGTAAAATTGAGTCTCCAACTGAATATGTACCGCCTGAAGAAATCACATGTGATGAGCTATTAGAAGCTAGAATAATAAAATGTATCATGTCTTTTGAATATGGTTCTAAGAGATTATCTAATCTTATCAATAAACCAGAAGTGTGTGTGATAGACCAATTAAATGGAGAATATTTTGATAACCCAACTGATGAAAACCCTATTTGTCTACACAAAATTGATTTAATTTATCCAAAGATTCCTAGTTTTGACCGTAACTCTGTTACTGTTCAATTAGACTTTACGCCAGAAGAGGTACCAGGCTACATAATTTGTAATGGTATTTCTGATCCAGAAAAAAAATTGAAAATCGTAAGAGACCAAACTCTTGTTCCAGATGAAAGTGAAGCTCACAATGATGAGGAACCTTCTAAAGCTTATAAGTTACCAATTTATGACACAACAGGTCATTGAGGTCGTCCTGATAGTGAATCGTTTAATGTTCCTTTCCGTTCTTTAAAAGTTAAAATTGGTTATAACGACACTAAACACGCAGACACACAATATGTTGATACAGACTTGTATCTACACTACAATACTTTTATACTTTACAGACTATAGTAATAATGACTAAAAACTAGGCTATGCCTAGTTTTTACTTTTAACAAAACAAATAAAAAATACACTTTAGATTTTTGCAATCTAAAATGTATTAGTTAAAAGTTACCAG
>JAGHUK010000032.1 GCA_018064845.1 Candidatus Hennigella equi
TATATTATAAACTAAGATTTATAATGATTGTGTTTGAGATTGATTATGCCAAGAAGATTTAGAAGTGCAAATGAATTTACAATTACTTACTATAACCAAGATACGGGTCGAATTAATTTACGTAACTCGAGGTTTGGCAAAGCTATGTTTGGTAATGTTCTACAAACAGATTACCATATATGACGTGGATTAAGGGTTACATGTGTACGTACAGAAAGAAACACTTATAGACAGTGTTATGATCATACTCTACAATATTCACGCAACGAGCAAAATTATGAAATTCATGTTTTAGGCGATCCAATTAGAGTATTGAACCTTTGCAAATAAGAAGAATTCGACATTAATAATTATTTTTTAGCATCAGCTAGATCTTTAGCTGATTTGTCTACAGTTTTGTAGATTTGGATAACATCTCCAACTTTAACATCATTAAAGTTTTTGATCACTAATCCACATTCATGACCTGATGTTACTTCATTAACTGTTTCTTTACCATGACGTAATGAAGCAATTTCATTGTGATAAACTTCTTTACCATCACGAATAACTCTAGCCATAGCGTTTCTTAATACTTTTCCAGAAGTTACAGCTACACCAGCAATTGTTCCGATCTCTGAGTGTCTTCATGTTTGTTTAACTTCACATTCACCTAAATCTTCATCAACAGATACTGGATCTAAAGATCCATATAGCATATTTATAACATCTTCTTTTAGTTTGTAAATAACGTTATAGAAGTAGAACTTAACCATTTGTTCGTGAGCTAAATCTTTAATATCTTTATTTGGTCTAACGTTAAAACCAATAATGTGTGCTTTAGAAGCTTTAGCTAATTGAATATCAGATTCTGAAATAGCTCCAATTGCAGCACGAACAATATCAATTGTTGCTCCCTCAATCTTAACTTTTTCTAACATTCCTTTAATTGCTTCTAATGAACCTTGTACATCACATTTAATAACAAGGTTTAATCTTTTGCTATTATCGTTAGGGTCAACTTGTTTCATTTGACTTCTAAAGATATTAACATTTTTCTCTTTAACTTTTCTAGCAAGTTCTTTAGCTAAGTTTTCATCCTTAATAACTAATCATTTACTTCCTGGTACCGGAACTTCAGATAATCCTGTAATCTTAACAGGTTGACCTGGAATGGCAGAAGTTAGTTCTTTGCCTAAATCATTAAAGATTGCTCTAACTCTACCATATACTTCACCTAAAACAATGAAGTCACCTTTTCTAATAGTACCATTTTGTACTAATAATGTGGTTACAGGTCCTAAACCTTTATCCATATTAGCTTCAATACATGTACCCATACCATCTCTGTTAGGGTTGGCTTTTAACTCTAACATTTCTGTTAAAGTAATGATAGCATCTAGTAGTTCAGGTATTCCCTCACCTTTAAGTGCAGATCCTTTAACTACTAAAGTATCTCCACCTCATTCTTCACATGTTAAACCACGTTCAGATAAATCAGATAGTGCTTTATCTGCCTTAGCTCCTGGTTTATCCATTTTGTTTACAAATACAATAATAGGTACTTTAGCGGCTTTAGCGTGGTCTATAGCTTCTTCTGTTTGTGGTTTAATACCATCATCAGCTGCTACTACTAAAATTACTACGTCTGTTACACTAGCTCCTCTAGCACGCATTTCTGTAAATGCTTCGTGCCCAGGAGTATCAATAAAGGTAATAGGATTACCGTTTCTAACGATTTGGTAAGCACCAATATGTTGTGTGATACCACCAAACTCAGAAGCAGTAACATGGCTTTTTCTGATGTTGTCTAGCAATGTTGTCTTTCCATGGTCTACATGGCCCATGATTGTAACAACAGGTGCTCTTTTTACCTTATCTTCTTCTTTATCTTCAACAATAAGGTTATCAATTACATTTGTTTCATCAAGTTGTAATTTCTTTTCGAAGTCTAAGTCAAACTCTAAACAAATTTCTCCCATTTCTTCTTCTGTAAGTAATTTGTTTAAAGGACAGGCTTTACCCTTCATAAAGAAATATTTAATTATTTCTGTTGCTGGTTTATTTAACTTAGCAGCAAATTCTGCTACAGTTAGTGGACCAGTGAAGATAAAAACACCATTTTGAACTCCCGTCTTAATGGTTTTCATTTGTTTTCTAATATCAACAGATTGTCTTGTATCTTGGTTTTTCTTATTTGGTTTAGCCATGATAAACCTCCTAATTTATTAATTTTTGTCTACGAAATGAATGATTAGGTTAGCAACACCTAGTGCTGCTGAAATAATACTAAAAGTTGAAGCAATTAGTCAAGCTTTTAAATTAAACTTATAATCATTTTTCTTTTTATTTTTTGGTTGTTTCATATTGTCCCTATTAATTTGTTGGTGTATATTTAAATTGCCCTGTAGCACAACAATTTGGATAAGAAAATTCTTGATTGTCAATTTTAATACTTAGTGTGTATGTCGCTGTTCAAGAAGTTTCGATTGCTGCAGTTGGTGTATCTGTACCGGAATGAATTAATATAGGTCAAATTTTAAATGAAAATGATGTGTTGCTTTCTTTGTGTGGATCAGTTGCAGCTGGTGCCAACTCTAAATCATAAGATTCATCATCTATTTTAAATGCAGTAACAGTTATCATCATATCTTCTAGACTAATGTTCTCAATAGTAAAATTCGTTGTTCCAATAATTGCTATGCTTTCATATGAAAATCAAATTTCTGAGCCCTGTTCTATGTATTTTGTATAATTACCACAATCTCTCTCTTCTTTTGTAATGTCTGGATTAAATGATAAAGTTTTTTCTTCTGGTTTGTGACAACCACATGATGAGATAATTGGCATAATACTAAGTAGTGGTAAGCTCAAACATGGTAATATTTTTTTCATCATAGTTATCCTCCTATTTTTTCTTAACATCTTTAGTTAATTCATCTAAAGCAGCTAAATCATCAGCATAAGAACTTAGTTCTTCGTTGCTAATTTCAACTGGTTGTTCATCTTCTTCAACAACTTCTTCAACAGGAACTGCTTTAGTTGCATCTTCTACAATTTCATTTGTTTTATCAATTGATTCTAGAATATCAGCAGTTGATGATTTATATTTGTCATATGTTGAACCAAATTTGTTAACTGGTTTTTCTTTCTTAGTTGCATCAACAGCTGTTGGTGTGACAACTCTTTCAATTTTTAAGTAATCAACATTTTCTTCTTTTGCTGTTTCTAAAGAAATAACATCAATGTCTGCTTCTAATAATTGAGAAAGAATCTTAACGTTTTTACCTTTAAGTCCAATTAATAGAGCAACTCTATAATCATCAGAAGTTACAAGAATAATTTTTCTTCCTGAAACTTCTTTCTTCTTACCAGTTTCTGGATCTTCTTCAAATACTGGTTCATCAATATGGTAACCATAAACTGGTACTGGGTTACAAATATTACCAATGAATTTACCAATTTCTTCGTCATAATTAGCAAATTCAATTTTTTCAGATCCCATTTCTTGTAGAATTGGTCTAATTCTATCAGCTCTTGCACCAATACAAGCACCGATAGCATCAATTCCTGGTTGGTTAGACTTAACTGCTACTTTTGTCTTGTAACCAGCAACTCTACCAACTTTCTTAATTTCCACTACTCCTGTTTGAATTTCAGGAATGTTAGTGTGCAATAAGTCTGTAACGATTAAACCACTAGCTCTAGATAATTCAACTGGTCAACCTCTAGTTTGTTCTTTAACATCTTTAATAACAAACTTATATTTTGCACCAGGAATTAATCTTTCATCTGGGTTCGCATCTAATCTTCTAACAACACCGTAAGTTTTGCCTAAGTTAACTTGGATTAGTTTGCTCTTAGCATCAATCTTTTCAACTTCAGCATAAACAATAGTACCAATTTTTGGTGCTCATTCTTTATAGATGTTTTTATTAGATTCAATAGATACACCTTGTTTAAAGACTAATAACATATGAGTAACAACACGTTTTGGTAATGTGTTGATATCTATATATTCTTTAACAACATCTCCAACCTTAACATTCTTATCCATCTTGATTGCTTCAGATAATAACTTTTGGTTGTAGTCATTGTAGTCTTTTTCTACTTTACCAGTATCTGGATCTGTTCAGTCTGGTGTTGTAGCATCATCAATAACTGTGAATAAACGATATAAAGAAATCTTTCCAGTTTCTTTATCAATCTTTACTTCACACTTATCTCCAGCATATGCTTCATGATTTTCATCAATAGAAGCTGTTTCTTTTTCATATGCTTTTTTCATTGCATTTTCTAAAGAAGCAATAACAACATCTTCTGTTACTTCTCTAGCATCTGCAATTTCCTTGATTATTTCAAGTAATTGATTATTCTTTTCCATATTTTATCCTTTATTAAATAAAAGCACTCAAGGCAGCCGTTCTGTCTTGAGTGGTATATGTATTATATAAGTATTTGCTAAATATTACAAAATATTTTAAAATGACATAAAAAAGAGCACACCTTTCGGTATGCTCTTTATATTTAAAATCGGTCGAATAGATTATTTTTTCTACCCAACTCTAATATTCAGAAAGGAGGTATTAATATATACCATATCAATTATGAACGAAAACATAACGGATATCAAAAACATTAGACAACGAATGGAAAGCGAAAATTAAATAGAAAGTTACAAACAATTAAACTCTTATGGAAAGTTTAGTTCCTCACTAAACACCAGAAAGAATTAAAAATATGAATAAATAACTAGATTGTTTCTTAGTTCCTCACTAAGGCAATCTGCATAATACTAATCCAAGCTGGTTCCTCACCATCTATTAACTCAGACCATTCTATACAGTATTATGCAACTCTATTATATAAGTGTTTTGTATTTTAAAAAATAATCTCATAAAATTCTTGTTTAATAATCAAGATTTAAAAAGATAAATGCCATTTATAAAAATATATATATTTTTATATAATACACTTATAAGGAGAAAATATGGGATATATTACGAATAAAGAACGTGCATGACGTGTTAGGTCTAGTAATCAAAGTTATTTGTTAAGAAAAATCTTGATTGCTACAACCGTTGCTTTCCTAGTTATATTAGTAATCTTTGCTATTGTTACTGTTGCTAATGTGACTTCTGCGATGGGAGAACATCAACACGAACCAGATGCTTTTACATTAATTGAAGCAATGTGCGCTGTTCCATTATCATTATTTAAGTGCTGGAGAGAAACTCCTGCTGCAGGTGGTGAAATAATGCATGTTACACTATCAGGATTTGGATGATTTATGGCTGTTTGGGCTGTTATTACACTAGCTCTATCAGTAGCATCATTAGTACTAATGCTATTGATGAAATCACCAAAAGCTGCTAAGAAAAACATCAACGTATTGGAAGGTGCTGCTCTATCTGGTAAGAAACTTGCTGCTCATGCCAACGCTTCAGAAGTTTACCGTCAAAGAGCTACTAACCCTAAGAAACTTAAAAAGATGGAAGCTAGAAAACACAAAAAATAGTGTTCTAGTCATCAAAAAAACCAGGTTTTGCCTGGTTTTTTTCATTATGGTGGAGATGGTGGGAATCGAACCCACTTCCATCTAACACCCAAAATAAGCTTCTACAGTTTAGTTTGAATTTCTAGCTTCATCCATACTCTTGTGTATTCAAACAAACACGGTATTGATATAGCTAATGAGATTCGTCTATTTTATTAGCATGAATAGATATATTAATCTTAGAACAGTAGCAACAAATACAAAGATTAAGAAGTATTAGTTGTTAGCTAGGTTAAACTAAGCTAAAGCGTAGTTGTAGTTAGCTTGTTGAAGTTTGTTAGCCATGAAAGCTTCTTCAAGGTTAACATTTTCAGAGTCTGCACGTTGACAGCCTTGAGCTATAAGGGG
>JAGHUK010000046.1 GCA_018064845.1 Candidatus Hennigella equi
TGTCCACAAAGAAAAGAAAAGTAAGACAAAATAAAAGAAATTAATTATTTAAATATAATAATATTAGTTTTAATAAATTAAAACAAAGATATTAAGTGCAATATGAGAGACTTTTTTTAATTAATATAATATATTTTATTTAGTGTATAATTGTTTTGTGACTTTAGATAATAAGAGAAAAAGAATTTTAAAGAATAATTGCATGAGTACTATTTTGAAGTACCATGATTTAATTGATTTTTCTAAGATAGCAGATGTTGACATTATTGCTTTTAGATATTTACTTTTAAATTTACTTACTCTTTCTAATGATCGCAAATTTAAACAATTAGAAAAGGAAAAAGAAAATGGAAGATAGAAAAGTTTATCTAGTGCTTGATAAAGTATCTAAGACAAGAACTTCAGCTATGTTATATATGAATGATGAAGTTGCTATTAGATCTATTAAGTTTCAAATTAATGATTTAATGAATAGATATGATCCAGTAATGAAAGCAAATAAACCAGACAAAGTTGCTTTACAATGTCTTGCTGATTCATGTTTATTTAGATTAGAGGAATCTGATAAAGGTTTATCTTGAGTTAAAGTGAAAGATTTATCTGAATTAGTTCCTATTGAAGAAAATAAAGATGTTCCTGAGATAGAGGAAATTATCAATGGAAAAAAATAAAAAAGTTGAAGAAGTTCAAAAAGTTGAACAAGTTAAAAAAATTGCAATTCCTACACCTAGAACCATGTGAAGTAATACACATGGTTTTATTTGTAAGTCTGGTAATGGTAAGAAAGTTTTGCAATATGAAATTGGTAAAGAGGGTGTTCCTGTAATTCAAAAAGATGAAAATGGAAAACCTGTTTATTTTAATTTTTATGAAACAATACAAAAATTTGCAAAGAGTAATGATTATAAGAAGTTTTTGCAAATGAATGGTGATCCTGCTTTATTGGAAGATGATGGTTCACAATTTATTGATGCTACAAAAGCAGGTTCTTTAGAAGATGTTTTGAATGCTAGAGCTAGAGTTGCTAATAGTGGTAAGTCTGTTGAAGATATTTATAAAGAATTTATTGAAAAGATGAATGGTGTTTTATCTAAAGACAAGAAATCAGATGAAGTTAAAGTTGAAAAGAAAGTTTCTGATCCTGTTGATTTAGTTAAGAAACCTGAACAAAAACAAGAAAAAAAAGAGGTAACAAATGAAAAGAAGTAAAAGAAGAATTCAAAGAAGAGTTTTTAGAAAAACTGCTAATAAGACTAAGAAAGTCAATTTAGGTACATTCCCTCAAAGAGGAGGTTTTTGATTCTAGTATGTTAAACATATTTATTTATATTGGTTTATCTGCTGCAATAAGTTCTTTTATTGCAAATATTGCTTTTATTATTTATTTAGTTGTTAAGTCATGAAATAGTAATAAAACTATGAGAAATTTAAAGAAGAAAGAAAAAGTAGCTTTAAAAGATAGAATTAAACTTTTAAAGAAGACTTATTCTGATTCTAAGAAAGGTTTAAAATAGTATGAAAGTTAGAAAAGTTAATCAAGATGCTAAATTTGTTAAGAATGATCAAGTAAGAGTTCCTAGAAGTACTTTTAATAGACATTTTACACATCAAACATCTTTTAATGCTGGTTTACTTATTCCACTTTATTGTGATGAAGTTTTACCAGGTGATACTCATAAAGTAAAATTAAGTTCAATTATTAGATTTACATCACCTTTAATTAAACCTGTTATGGGTGAAGTTGATTTTTATGCATGAGCATTTTTTGAACCTAATAGATTATCATGAAAAGGTTGAGAAACATTTATTACTGGTACTGATCAAACAGCACAAATTGATTGATCTAAAGATTTAACTGGTGAAGATGCTACTGCACCTTATTTAGTTGCTTATGCTGGTACTGAAAATAATCCTAGATGTGTTCATCCAGGTTCAGTAGGTGATTATTATGGTTTACCTGTTAATGTTTATGATTTAGCAACATCAACTCAAGATGTTAAAGATATGTTCAAGTGAACATGTAAACATATTTTCAATGGTTATGCTGATATTTGAAACAATTGATTTAGAAATCAAGCAGTTCAAAGAGCATTGTTAATTGATGAAAATCATGCATGATCATTTCCTGATGCTACTGAATTTGCTGATCCATTATATTTTTATACTTTAGGAAGTCCTGCTTATGGTGGTCAATTAGCACCTATTAATAGACAAAGAGATTATTTCTCTACTGCTTTACCTGCTCCACAAAAAGGTTCTGCTGCTATTATTGGTATTGGTGGTAAAGCACCTGTTACTAGTGATATTTCTCAATATGCTCCTGTTGGTATTGTTACTGATCAAGGTGAGCAATCTTGACATTCTCATAAATATTGATTTTCTGATCTTGGTGATGGATTGGAAGAATCTTTTGGTTCTTCTACAAAAATTTTTCACACTTCTTCTAATAATAATGCTCATGTTACTTCTGGATGGAATAATGAGCATTGAAAAAGTGTTGTTGATATAGGTTATATTAAACCTTATGCTGATTTATCTCAAGCTACTGCAATTGATATTAATTCTTTAAGATTTGCTGTTCAATCTCAAATGATTAAAGAAATTGATGCTAGATTTGGTACAAGATATAAAGAAACTAATTATGGACATTTTGGTGTTATATCTGCTGATGCTAGATTACAAATTCCTGAATTCTTAGGTGTTGTTAAAATTCCATTAATGGTTAATCAAGTTGTACAAAATTCAAGTTCTACACAAGATTCTGCTCAAGGTAATGTGTCTGCTTATTCAGTAACTAATAGTATGAATAAATTTATTTTTGCTAAGTCATTTACTGAACATGGTGTTATTCATATTTTAGGTGGTATAAGAGTTGGATCTAGAGTTTATGATCAAAGATTAGATAAAATGTTTGATAGAAAGACTAGATTTGATTATTTCTGACCTGAACTTGCTCATATTGGTGAACAACCAGTTAAGAATAAAGAAATTTTCATGTCTGGTGGTAATTCTCCTAGTGTTCAAATGAATGATGAAGTATGAGGATATCAAGAAGCATGATCATCTTATAAATTTAAACCTAACATGGTTACTGGTAAGATGAGACCTAGTGCTACTTTATCTTTAGATTATTGAAACTTTGCTGATAAGTATGATCAAACACCTACTTTATCACCTGTTTGATTACAAGATGATAGAAGTGTTATTGATAGATGTCTTGCTTATCCTAGTATTAATCCTGATACTGGTGAAGATACTGGTGTACCACAATTTATTTGTGATTTATACTTTACTGATACTGCAACAAGACCTGTACCATTATCATCTACACCTGGTTTAATTGATCATAGTGGAAGAATTGTTCTATAATGGGTATTTCTAATTATTCAGAAGGTGTTACTAATCAAAATTTAGCACCTTCTTCTGCTAGTCAATTATCATCATGAAGTGAACCAGGTATTGATTATTGAAAAGGTGAAACTAGCGCTGCTAGTGGTGAATTTGCTGATTGATTAGGTTGAGGAAGTGGTGCTAGACAAGCACAAGCTGCTGAGCAAGCAGCTGCTAATCAAAGAGCATTTGAGTTATATATGTCTAATACTGCTGTACAAAGAGCAGTTGCAGATTTGAAAGCAGCAGGTTTAAATCCTGCACTTGCTGCTACTAGTAATTTATCTGCTAGTACACCTAGTGGATCTGCTGCACATGTAAGTGGTGGTAAATCTGAATATGATATAGGTGATCTTGCTAGAACTGGTTTAAGTATTGCTATGATATTGAAAATCATATCAAAATTGTAAACTATTTAAAAAAGTGTTTTAAATAGTCCTCATTTGGACTATTGAGACACTTGATATTAAATAGTCCAAATGACACCCTAAAACTGCTCAAAATCAAAATAAAGCATGTTTTTGTGGTGTTTTTTACTGGAGGTAAAAAAGGTATGTGCATGAGTCCATATTACATAAAAGTACCTGAGACAGGTATTAAAGTATTTAAAGATTATCAAAGATTTATTGAAATTCCATGTGGTAAATGTCCTGAATGTAGGGTTTCTCACTCTAGAGAATGAGCAATTAGGTGTATGTGTGAGTTAGAATCTATGTCTGATATTGAAAAAGATAGATGTTGGTTTATCACTCTTACTTATGATAATCAACATAATCCTGGTTTTTTAGTTCAAAGTGATGTTCAGAAGTTTTTTAAAAGATTAAGAAAGAAATATAAACAATTTAAAATTAAGTATTTTTATTGTGGTGAGTATGGGACTAATACTTTTAGGCCACATTATCATGTATTGCTTTATAATTGTCCAATTATGGATCTTAATCCATTGTATGTAACTAGAAATAGTGATATGTTGTTTACTAGTGAAACTATAGCTAGTATTTGAGGTAAAGGACAAATTGCTATTGGTGCTTTAACTTTAAAGAGTGCTGCATATACTGCTAGATATTGTTTAAAAAAGAATGATACTGATTGTTACATGAGATGTAGTCAAGGTTTTGGTAAAAAGTTCTTTTTAAAGAATATGAAAGATATTATTTCAAATGGTTTTGTTTCAGTTAATTTTGATGATCATTTAATGAAAGCAAAAATTCCTAAGTATTTTTTGAAAGTTTATAGACAAATTGTAGGTGATAAAGAATATACTAAGTTTATTAAATTTAGGATGATGAAATCAGAAGATTTTCAATTAGCACTTCAGAAGTCTATTAAAGTTTATGATTA
>JAGHUK010000028.1 GCA_018064845.1 Candidatus Hennigella equi
TCTAATATCATCAAATAAACCAGTATATGTGGCTGGGTTAGATCTTGGTGTTCTACCAATAGGTTCTTGGGTAATAACTATTAAGTTATCAATATCTTGAATACCTGATAAATCTGTTACTTTAGGTGCTAATTCAAATGGGTTAAATAAAATCTTTCTAATGTTAGCAACTAAGGTTTCATTAACAAGTGTTGATTTTCCTGAACCTGAAACTCCTGTTACACAAATTAATTTTCCTAATGGGAAAGTAACATTGATGTTCTTAAGGTTGTTAAGTTTTGCACCCTTAAGAATAATCTTTTTGCCATTACCACCACGTCTTTGTTTAGGTACTGGAATAGTATATTCTCCTGATAAATATTTACCAGTAATTGATTCTTTAGCTTTAACTAAATCATTAATACTGCCAGTAGCAATGACTTTACCACCATTAACACCTGCTAATGGTCCTACATCAATTAGACAATCTGCTGCTTTCATAGTATCCATATCATGTTCTACTACAATTAGAGAGTTACCTAAATCTCTCATTGCTTTCATGGTGTTAATAAGCTTTTGGTTATCTTTTTGGTGTAAACCAATTGATGGTTCATCCAAAACATATAACACACCAGTTAAGCTAGAACCAATTTGAGCAGCTAACCTAATTCTTTGGTTTTCTCCTCCTGAAAGTGTTCCTGCAGATCTAGATAATGTTAGATAATCTAGACCAACATTTATTAAAAATTCAAGTCTATTAATAATCTCTTTTAATACTTGTTTTCCTATTTCTCTTTCAGTTTCATTTAGCTCTAATCCTAAGAATCAATCATGCATTTGTGCTACTGACATATCACAAACTTCCATGATAGATTTACCATTAATTTTTACTGATAAAGCTTTCTCATTTAATCTATGTCCATGACACTTTTTACATGGTTTTTCAACCATGTACATACCATAAAATTCACGTGCCATTTCACTATTAGTTTCAAGGTGTCTACGTTTGATTGTTGCTAGTACACCTTCAATGTAATCATTGTAAGAATATGTCTTATAAGATGCTGATTTAGCAACTACTTCTATTGGTTCATCACTTCCTCACATCATTAAGTCAATTTCTCTTCTAGAAAGGTTCTTAATTGGCTTATTTCTATCAATATGATAGTGGTCTAATAATGCAGAGAATTTTTGTCATTCTAGGTTCTTAGAATCCATGGTATTTTTAAACCATCTAATACCACCTTCATTGATAGAAAGATTACGGTCAGGAATCATTCTATCTTCATCTGGTTCATAAACAAATCCTAAACCTTTACACTCTTCACAATATCCTGTTGGAGAGTTAAAAGAAAATAGTCTAGGTTCCATTTCTGGAATAGAAAAACCACAGACTGGACAAGAGTGTGTTTTGGAGTATAAAGTATCATTTTTGCCATCTCAAATAACAACTTTGTTGTTACCATGTTTTAAGCAAGTTTCTATTGCTTCTGTTAATCTATCGTGGGTTTGATTATCTTCGTTAAGCACGATTCTATCTACGATTATGTCAATATAGTGGAATTTATTTTTATCTAATTCTATCTTGTCATCTAAGGAATAAATGGTGCCATCTATTCTTACTCTTAAAAAACCATCTAGTTTTAGTCTGTTTAATTCTTTAGCAAATGTTCCTTTTTGTTTAAAAGCAATTGGAGCTAAGATTTGAATCTTGCTTTCAGGTTTAAAATCTAGATAAACTTTATCAACAATTTGCTTTGTTGTTAGAGTTTTAATTGGACCATGTCCTTTAGGACAATATGGTATTCCAATTCTTGCTCATAACAATCTTAAATAATCATAGATCTCAGTAACTGTTCCTACTGTTGATCTAGGATTATTAGTTGTTGTTTTTTGATCAATAGAAATAGCAGGTAATAAACCTTCAATTGAATCAACATCTGGTTTATCGTTATTACCTAGAAATTGTCTAGCATAGCTTGACAATGATTCAAGGTATCTTCTTTGTCCTTCTGCATATATCGTATTAAATGCTAAAGAAGATTTACCAGATCCTGATAAACCTGTCATTACTACTAATTTGTTCTTAGGAATAACAACATTAACATTCTTTAAGTTGTTTTGTCTAGCCCCTTGGACATAGATATTATTATGTAAGTCTTGTTTTGCCATAGTAAGTAAAATATATCTTGTTTTTACAAGATATAACCACTAATATATATTTAATAACCTACTATAAATACCTGAAAGGTATTTATCTTTGGCTATTAAGAATTTGCAAAGATACCAATAAATAATTTAATAAATTATTTATTTTGCTTATAATGAAGGTGAGATGAATATATATATATATATAAAATATATATTAGAAAAGAGTATCTAAGTTACCTAGGGTAGCTTAGATACTTTTTGATTCATCGACATAATTCCAAAATAGGGAGGATATTATGAAAATAACGAGAAAACTTATAGGATACTTGAGTGCTGCTACAATTGCTACCACATCAGTAACAGCAATTGCTGCATGTTCATTTATTCGTAGACCTGAAGGTAAGTATGAAATACCTAATATTACCTTTACAGGTGAAAGTACAACAATCGATCAAGGTGAAAGCCAAACAAACGGAAGTTTGTCTTTTGAGTTTGATAGAGAATTGTATGACAATGAAGTAGTACAAGTTGATATAGTAACACTAACTGAAAGAAATGCTGATTTTACTTTAGCTGTTAATGAATTACATTACAAAGCTGGTAATAATAAATTATTAGTTGATATTGAAGCTGATATCCCAGTAGAAAAGAAATATCAAAATTTACAACAAAAATTTAAACTTAAATTTACTTTTGTTTATGGTGGTGAATCATATGATGCTGGTGAATGACCAGATGAATTTACATTCAAGTACACTGCACCATGAGAACAAAATACTGTTGTATCTACATATGCAACTCCATATGTAACAGATAACGGTTTAAAAACATTCCATTCAGATGATTTTAAATTAATTAGACCATTAAGAACATCTGAAGATTATAACGAAACACTTAGAATTGAATCTTTAAATCCAAACATTGCAGTTGATACATTCACTTTTGGTGAAGACGGAATGCAAATGCATATAGACCTTCACATTGCTGATTGTGATGATTATCAAGATTTCACACAAAATTTCAGTTTGAAATTTGTATTTGGCTTCCGTAACAATCCAGAAAGGGGTTCTTGAACATCGAACGAACTAACTGTTAATTACGGTAGAATTTGAGAAGAAAACAAACTAAACTTTATCAATGATAGTGGTGACAGAATTTTCACTACGGCTCCAGGCCAAAAAACTGTTTCTTCTGATGAAAATGAGTTCTATCTTGATAGAGCTTTAAAGAATACAGAACCAACCAAATATGGCGAAACTTTGGATTTATCTATCACTAATGCTGAGTTTGGAACTACTGGTTACACTTCTAATGATTTTCATATAAACCACATAGTATCTGATACATCTGTTGTTGTTTCTCTTACATTAGATGTTAAACAAGGAGATTTAAGAAAAAACGACATAAAAGTAACAAACATAACAATCCATTGACGTATTTATGATGATAAGTTCACAGATGTACCAGAAGCGTCTGGTGATTTTACTGGACTTACTTTTGTATATCAACCAACCATTGATGAAAACAATAGTGTAATTGCTTATGGATATGATGCTGCAACTAACAACATCGAACCTGCTGATGGTGTAAATGGTACAACTCTGATCTCAAGTGATGGAACTGAAGTTTCTGAAAAAGGATTTTATTTTGCACGATTACTAGAACCTGATGTGGATGTCACAATCGAACCAATTTATGAAACTACTCCCGCTACCCATCCTATTAAAATATTTGGGCTAAACTATACATATAGTGGTTCAGGCGCTGAAAGAGTTCAATATTTAAACTTCTCAGTAGAATTTGAAAGTATTACTGATCTAAATACAACTCAAAATCAAGAATTTAAATTAAAATTTACTTTCTCTAAAAACGGTGACTCATATTCACAAGAGTTAAACAATAATTTTAATCTAATATTTACTCCAAAAACAATTGCTGAAACAGATCACGTTCCACGTTTAGAATCTTCATATGCTGGAGAAAACCACGGTGATGTAATTTTGCACGTTGTTGGAAAATTAGATAAACCTCTAAAAGTAACTGATAATGAGTTAGAAGCTTACCAAATTACCATCAAAAATCAAGATAAAAAAATTGAATTCATGCAAGGTACTGCTCCATATGATGATGGATATGAAATCATTCAAAATGAAGCTGAGGAAGGAAAACCATACAATGTTGTAGATATGTATGTCAGAATCGTTGATCCAGACCTTAAACACTTTGAAGGAAAAATTTACAATACTGAATTTGATTTCGAATTTGACCATTCTGGAAACTATGAAATCGCTAACACTAACATTGTTTATGAAGAATATTCAAACAAAACTGATGTTTATATTAGAAGTCGTACAATTCCAATCAATTTAAAATATAAACAAATTACTTCTACTGGAACATCTTATAACCGTGTTTTCACAACTACATGAGTTTTAGCAAAAGCTCCTGAACCAGATCCAGAAAATCCAGGAAGTGAATGAATCAATCCGGATGGTTATTGTTATTATCTAGCTACAACCCGATCGTTCAAGGAAAAATTTGATGATTGAGTTGATCAATATTCAACTAAAGACGAATTTAGTTTTGGAATAACTGACTATTCGTTTGCTGGCGACTACCAATATTACAAAAACGAAACAAAAGGTAATACTTTAGTTAATTGAAGTGCATCTGACTATCGTTATAACTATGTTTATTGCGATACAAACCAACTTAAATGAGAAACTGATGAAGGTCAATTTGACTATGGTAATGGATATGGCGCTGATATCTATGTTGCAAAAGTTAATTTCAAAGACTTAATGTTTATTAAGGGTGAAGAGAAAATTACTAACGAAATGATTATTGCTTACCTAAACAAACTAAATACTTTAAATAACTTCTATAAAGATTTCGGTCATATTAACGACTTTGTTACTACGGATTTAAGCACTCTCGATTTAAGAAACGGATATGATAACTTCGTTCTTGGTGGTTATCCATGACAACAACACGTAGTTAATGACGAAGGTTGAGATGGTGGAACAATGAGCCGTACTAACTACGAAACAATGACATTTACACCTTCTCAATTAACATACTTCAGTAAAGATGACTATCGTGCAAGAGATAAAGTGTCTAACGTAGTTGAAAAGATTAGCGGAACTAACTTATATCACGGTGCGCCTGTCTATATGGTTAATACATCTACTACAAGACAATATAAAGCAGTCAACCAAAGTAACGACCCTTATGGATTAGGATCTTTCTTTGGTGGAATGTTAGCATGTAGATCTAAAACATATGATACTAAGACTGGAATGTATCCAATAAAAGTTGCAGGAATTTTCAGAGACGAACCTGTGTATAAGCATTACAAAGGAACTTATTTTTGAGGCGAGAAATACGATTATTGAGAAATACAATCAAGTAAATACTATCCTTGCTTCGATGTTATTTATGAGCTGATAGATGATTATATTGAACCTGATCCAACAAATAAATAAAAATAAATATTAGAGGAAAAATTATGAAAAAAACAAAATTATTAACCCCTGTAATCTTTGCAGGAGCACTAACATCCATAATCACACCAGCTGCCCTTCTAACTGGTTGTAGTTGTTCATCTAGAGGAAATATATTAACTGAATATACTCCTAGCATAACTCCATTAGAAGAAACTACATTTGATAGTCCTGCATTAGCAGTTAAAACTTATTTGGAAAAAATAAATGTTGACAAAGAAATCTTTAAACAAGATTTAATGTACACATTGACTAGAGGTTTTCCTGAATATGAAGCATACGTTTCAGAACACTGTGAAATCAAAGAATTTAACTTAAATGTTTCTGACATTAATGTTATTAGTGTTGATACAAATGGTATTGTTACATTTGATTTGGTGTTTGATCTTAAATTTGACTTTACAGGAACAAAGAAAGAAGAATTGCAATGGTATGATATCACTGCATATAAGCAAGATACTAAAACTAAAATTAGATTTAAACTCGATTTCAATACAGCAAGAATTAGTCCAGAATATTCTGCAAAACAAATGACTACATTTGCTGGTGCAACTCAATTTGGTATATCCGAAGAAAACTCTACTATCCAATTACTTTCTGAAACTGGTTCTAGAGTTGATCTAAATGGTAAATTAATTTCTATTGATGTAAAAGATGGTGCTGAATTACCATTTATATTACCAAACAAACAATATTGAGAAATCAGTCTAGGAAAAACTGAGGCAGAATATTGAGAACGCTATAATACAGTATCAAGGGTTTGATATGAAAACATTTCTGGACAAATGTTGGTTTTATTAATTAAATACTATATGTATGACAATCTATTTAATGACTCTGGAAAACCATTACCAAACACATTAAATTTCGGTAGCTATTACATGCAAAATGCAAATCTAAAAGATTTATTCTTTACTGTAGAATCTAATAATAAAATCGAAATCTGCAGTTTTAATAAATCTCTTGACTCTATTAGAAACGCAAAAAACATTGAAAATAGCACATATTTTAACAAGACTGACGGAACATTAAATTTCCCTAGCATGTATAATCAAAAGCCTGTTTCTCGCATTGTTGAAGACGCTTTTAATGGTGGTTTGTCAAGTTATTCAAACTTAGGTCTTCCATCAAATGTTAAAAATTTAGTTATCCCTGGTGGCGACACAGTTAATAAAATCACAATAGAACAAATGGCTTTTGCAAAGAACTTTACATTGCAATCTATTAAATTTGCCGCTCCAACCAATGACCCTACAACTGCTGCTGGTTATCAAGAGATTGCTCCTAATGCTTTTACTCAATTGCTTGCATTACAAACAATTGATTTTAGTACATATAAAACTGATGCCGCTACATTATTAACAGACGCATCAAATTTTAGTGGTTGCTTCGCTGGTGTTCATATTGGTGCAACAATACCTGAAGATGGTATAGAAGGTCGTTTCTACTACCCTAATGGTGGGAACCCTGCCGAGTGACAAGCCTTTGCTGAAGACCTTGGCTTAAAGGTATGAAAAAAAGCTGGTGACATTGGTTGAAAACTTGAACCAAAAACAGCCTTCTAAAATTATTCCAAAAACTTACATAGGTAAAACCTATGTATTTTTTTATATATTTTTTTAATTTAAATAATAAATATAATACATAACATGAAAAACAAGAAACAAACAGTAGTGTTAGGATTATCTGGCGGAGTAGACTCTGCTGTTTCTTGTTATTTACTATTAAAACAAGGTTTTAATGTTATCCCAGTGTTTATGCAAAACTGAGATACTGTCATTAATAATGACATTAAAGGTCATAATAAGAAGCTACCAGATGGTTGCGAATCTAACATTGATTATCTAGCAGCTAAGAAAGTAGCTGACTTCTTTAACCTTAAATTACACAAAGTGGAATTTATTAAAGAATATTGAGATGATGTCTTTAAATACTTCATTGCTCAATACAAGAAATCTTTAACCCCTAACCCTGATGTGTTATGTAATAAATATATTAAGTTTGAAGCTTTTAGAAAGTATGCTTTAAAGAACTTTAAAGCAGACTATCTTGCTACAGGCCATTATGCAGCAATTAAGCAAACTAAGAATGGTTCATTCTTATTAATGCCTAAAGATCTAAGCAAAGATCAAACTTACTTCTTATCAGATCTTAACCAAGA
>JAGHUK010000009.1 GCA_018064845.1 Candidatus Hennigella equi
AACAATTATTATTTTATTTTATCTAAGTAATCAATCTTGTGTGGTTCAACTTTAGACAATTTATTAAAATTGTCTAATTGTGCCATTTCATATGCACAAATAGCTACACAATTGCTTAAATTTAAACTGCGAACATTTGCACTACTTGGAATCCTAATTGTACGGGATTTATTGGCTGCTAAAATCTCGTCTTTTATTCCCTTTGATTCGCGTCCAAACATCAAATAAATATCACCTGCTTTTTTAGGTTTTTTAATATCTGATAGAAGATGTTTTCCATATCTTGTTATGTAATAAATTTCATCATCTTTTTTTAATGTTTTGATGAATTCTTCATAACAGTCATGTTCAATGAGTTTTAGTTTAGCTCAATAGTCACATCCAGATCGTTTTAAATTCTTATCGCTTAAAACAAAACCATAAGGTCTAATTAAGTGCAAAGTTGCATTAAAACCAACACAAGTTCGAGCGATATTGCCTGTGTTTTGGGGGATTTCAGGTTCAAATAAAACAATATGTAATTTCATAAATGTTAAAAGTATTATAATACTTTTAAGAGGTAATGAAAAAATGAAAAAAAATTGTTTAAAAGGAACAAAAACCTTAAAGAATTTAATGGAAGCTTTTGCTGGTGAAAGTCAAGCAAGAAATAAATATGATTATTTTGCTGGACAAGCTAGAAAAGATGGCTACAATCAAATCGCTGATTTTTTTGAAGAAACAGCTAAGAATGAAAAGGAACACGCAAAACTTTGGTACAAATTAATCAATGGTGGTTCAGTATCATCGACTAAAGTTAATTTAAAAGATGCTGCAGCTGGTGAAAACTTTGAACACACAAAAATGTATAAGAGAATGGCTCAAGAAGCAAAAAAAGAAGGCTTCAATGACATTGCTGAATTATTCCTTGGTGTAGCTAGTGTAGAAGCAGAACATGAAAAAAGATATTTAGCTTTACTAAAACTAATAACAACAGGAAAAATGTTTAAGAAGGCTAAGAAAATTGCATGAAAATGCAATAACTGTGGAAAGATTGTTTACTCTACAACAGCGCCAAAAATTTGCTCTGTTTGTAAACACCCACAATCTTATCAACAAGCTAAATGTGCTTGTTCATACTCTTTAGAAGGTTGTACTTGTAAGTGTAACAAGTAAAAAAGAAAAAATAGGCTTTGCCTATTTTTTTGTTTCATCAGTTACTTTTGTGTTTGCCTTTGCTTTAGCTAGTGCTTCTTCCATTGCTTTTCTGCTAGCTTCAGCATTCTTCATGATTGCTTCGTTGTCCATTTTAAATTTAAGTTTTGAACAAATTGTATTAGCAATTTTTTGATCAAGAATAGTTTTTCTAATTGCTTCCATTCTCTTGTTGTCGTTAAGAATGTCTCTAATTGGATGGTTTGTTTCTTTATAGTATGCATCTAATGCATCTCTTAATTCTTTATCATCAACAGAGATGTTTCATTCCTTTGCTAAAACAGCAAATAGCATTTCTTTTTCCATTAATCTAGTTGCCATTGTTTTAACATATTCATATGGAGCCTTGCCTAATCTTGGATCACCCTTAATGAATGAATCAATAATGTTTTGTAAGTCTTTTGGATCAATTTTAATTTCATAGCATGGAACAATAATATGCATTGCTGCATTGAAGATATTGTCTCTAACTACCATGTTGTGAATTCTTTTACGAATATCTTCATCAGATAATTTGTCTCCAAATTCTTTTTTCATTCTATTGAAGTGAAAATCAACTGCTTGTTTGTCAGCAACCAATCTATCAATTGTTACTTCCTTAGAAAAATCAGGATCTTTAATTTTCTTGATTGTTGATTGTGCTTTAACAGTATTAGTTTCCTCTTTTTTAATTTCGTCTGCCATAATTATTCTCCTTGTTTTTTAACACTACGATTCTTAAGTCAAGCATTTCCATAACCTTCAGCTTGATACTCTTCAACTTCTTTTGTTAGTTTAGCTTTGTCTTTTTCTAAACTGATTACTTTTGCTTGAAGATTCTTAGCTAAAGCTCTAGACTTTTCTGCATCGCCCTTATATAATTCTACCATTTTGTCATTATTTTTCAAATAATCAATAACAAAATCAAAGAAGGCATCTACATCGGCTGTATCATATCCAGAGAAAACTGCTTTCTTAAACTTTTTATTAAGAATTTTTTCAGTAATTTCTGTATTAGCCATTAATTGCTCTCCTTAGAGCTTGAACCTTGTCAGTTTTTTCTCAACTTAAACCCGGTTTTCCAAAGTGCCCATAAACACTTGTTAAATGATAAATTGGACTTTGTAATTTTAAGCTCTTAATAATATTATATAAATCAAAATCAAATGTTTTTTCAACAGCTTTATAAATTTTATTTATATTAATCTTTTCAGTACCAAAGCAATCGATGTACATTGATATTGGTTTTGGTTCACCAATACAATAGCATAATCTAACTTCACAACGATCTGCAAAACCTGCAGCAACAATATTTTTTGCTAAGTAACGACAGAAATATGCACCTGTTCTATCAATCTTTGTTGGATCTTTTCCACTAAATGCTCCACCACCGTGGTGAGCTACTGACCCATAAGTATCAACTATGATTTTTCTTCCAGTTAATCCTGTGTCCCCAACTGGACCACCAATAACAAACTTACCGTTTTTATTAATAAATAATTGACAATTAGTATTTAAATGATATTTTCTCAAAGTAGGTATGATAACTAAACTTGTGATATCGTTTCTAAGCTTATTTAAATTAACAGATTCAATGTGTTGAACCGAAATAACTACTGCTTCAACATGTGGTTTTCTTCCCTTGTAGCTAATTGAAACTTGAGATTTCATATCATATTTGCAATATGATAATTTACCATTCTTAATTAATTTTTCAATTTGTTTTAATAATTCATGGCTCAACACAATTGACAAAGGCATATATTCTTTTGTTATGTTTGTTGCATAACCAAAAACCATTCCTTGGTCCCCTGCACCAAGCTTCTTTGAACCTCTTTTATTTACTAATGAAGCAATATCTTCAGATTGTTTGTTGATATTTGAAATAATGGAAAAATCATTTTCTTCATATCCTAAAGGTTTTAAAACATTTCAAGCAACCTTTACAACATCAACATATCCTTTTGTAGTTATTTGCCCACCAATAACAATTAATCTATTGTGTGCAAAAACTTCACAGGCAACTCTTGCTTCTTTATCTTGTTTTAAACATTCATCTAAAACCGCATCAGCGATTTGGTCACATATTTTATCAGGATGACCAGGCCCTACCGATTCAGATGTAATAATCATTTTATTTTGCATATTTTCTCCTTTAACCAAAAAGAAAAACTCCTATCGTCACGATGGGAGTTAGTAATCTATATCATACCCATCGTTCAAGCTTTAGCACTGTCCTTTTGGATTTTGCTGGTGGTTCAACGAGCTTGTCTCTCCCCACACTCTTTATGGTATTTACTATTATATATAGAATATATAAATTTCTTTATTTAATTAGCATTTCTTTTTGATATGCACCTAGTTCCACATGATGGGCATTTTTTTGCATGACCCATTCCATATAGAATTCCAGGTAATATTCCACAGCCAAGCAATATTAATAACATAATTACTTGTCCTGCACTCATATGTGTTTCAACTACTTTTTTACAATTTGGACAATATTTTGTCGCCATGATTTTCTCCTTTTGGAGAATTATATATATATATATAATTTTGGTTAAAAACCTACTTCTTTAAATTAGCAAATGCACCAATCATTGCTGCATTGTCGTTTGTATATTTAAGGGTTGGATAACAAACCTTAACTTTTTTAATTTGAGATAATTTCTTTCTTAATAATTTATTAGCAGAAACTCCACCACCAACTAAAACCATTTTTGTATCTTTATATTGTGATAAGTAATGCTCAAGTTTTCTAACTAAATCATTAATAATTCATTCTAAAGAAGAGCTTCCAATAACTTTTACTGGAACAGTTTTCTTTTTCATCTTATATTCATTAATAAGATTTAGGGCAGCTGTCTTTATTCCTGAAAATGTAAATGGAGCATCTACTGGTTTATTTGGTGCTAATTCTATTAATTTTTTATTTGAATAAACATTATCTATTGAAATACCACCTGGATATTCTAATCCTAAATATCTACCAATTTTATCTAATGCTTCACCTGCGGCATCATCAATTGATTCATTAAGGTATTTAAAATTGTTAATACTTGTTGCTCTTGCAATAAAGGTGTGACCACCAGACACAACTAATGACAAAATAGGAAATTTAAGTTCCTTAGGATTGTGATCTACAAAGTAACTATAGGCATGTGCCATCATATGATTAACTTTGATAATAGGAATATTTAATAATGTTCCTAACATGTTCGCAAACACTTTACCAACATGTAGCGATCCAACTAATCCAGGCTCTGATGTGTAAGCTATATAATTTAAATCTTTTAATGTTAGTTTAGCTGTAGCTAATGCTTTGTCACATACTTTATCTATCTCAGTACAGTGGCTTCTGCTTGCTAACTCTGGAACAATACCACCATATCTTCTATGTTCTGCCATAGATGTAGATGTAACATTTGCTAATACTTTATTTCCTTTTAAAATAGCAATTGACGTGTCATCACAACTAGATTCAATAGCTAAAATTATTTTTTCTTTAGCCATTATAAATTACCTCTAGTTTCCAATCATGCTCAATGTGTGTTAGAGTTTTGCAATGCTGATAATGGTTTTCCAAAGATTGATCTAATGCCCATTTCTTGTGGAAATGTAATTAATGATGTCATTAATTCTCTAGTTGCTATATCAGTTTCAGATGCAAAATCATCTCAATAATGTGAATTAATATTGACTACATTATCATAAATGCTTTTTAGCATAGGTGTGTAACTTACTGTATCTCAGTTTTGCATAGATCAATATTTGTATCTATCGCCATCTTTAGAAAACAACTCTTCTTCACTCGAAACATTGTAAGCGTCCAAACATGTATCATAAATAACTTTATAAACACGATCTAGTTTTTCTGCTTGATTTTGTAAGTTTTTATTTAAAACGATGAAATCAATTTCGTCTAATGAAACGCCATTAGGCTTAATTGTGTGCATTTGTTCACCTGTGTATGGTTCATATTCACCAGCGCCTTGTGCAGCATATAATGCATCACCAGATCAAGATAATATTGCGTTGTAGCCGTGCTTACTATGGTCAGCAAAAATTCTTGATATTTGACCAGAGTCTGTACTTAATCTATACCAATTGCTTTGGGCTTTAGAAGTCATTGTTTTAAATGTTTGTTTTAAACTATCAATTGTTGCGTCTTCGGGCATTTGATTAGTTCATTTGGATGGATCGCTTGGGTTTTGTTGAATAGTTTCCATTATTCTAGAAATATCATATAAGGATTTGGCATCATCCAACATTCCTGTCTTGCCACCAAAGCGATCTGCATATTTACATTGCGGACTAATTGTATAGAAAATGTCAGCTCAACTTGGGTTATCAACTGCATTGTGTGGTTCTTGTGCACTATAAAAAGTTAATTCTTCACCTTTATATACAAAGACAAATGATTGATCAAAGTATGGAACGCCATAATCTAAAACATTGAAATCATTTTCACCTAAGATTTGTCTAAATGAATCATTCATTTGATTTATAGCTATTTGGGCTGGTTCAGCATATAAATCCAAAGGATTAGTTAATCCTGGTATTAATCTATTTCAATCAATTTTTTGTAATCAACCTTTTTTATACAACTTAACTAATTCATAACCACAAGGAATAGCTACATCATATGTGTCTCTAAACTTAGTTTCAATCATTTCGGTTACAGTGAATCATTGAAATTGAACATCGTATGTGTCTTCTAAATGGCTCATCAAGTCATTATTCATATAACTTTCAAAGTTAGCGAATTGAATTTTCTTTGATGGAGCACAACTTGAAATTGAAGTTAACATAAATGGCATTGCACACGCAATTGCACTACTAATAGCTAAAGAGAATTTTTTATTTAATAAGTTTTTCATAAATTCCCTTCTTTCATCTAATGTTGGCTTTTCTTGTTTTTCTAACTCTAACAATAGAAACAATGATAACAACAATCGCAGTAATCATTACCATTAATGCACCAAACGTAACAACCCAAGCTTTAATACCTTTTCTTGTTGTATAAATAGCAGTAGAAATTGTTTGTGTTGAACCGTTAATTAAACTTGTGATGATGAAGTCATCAAGACTCATAGCTAACACTATAGCTGAAGCAGATAATAATGCTGGAGCTAAATATGGTAAAACAACTTTAAAGAATGTTTTAATTCTAGAATAACCTAAATCATAACTTGCTCAGATTAAGTTCTTTGGCATCTTTTGCATTCTTGGGAAGATGGCAACAATTGCATAAGGAGTACAGAAGCTTACGTGTGCTAAGCAAACTGTGAACATACCAAAGTTTAATCCTAATGGTAAAACTGTTGAAGTAAATAATAAAGCTAATGAAATAGCAGTAATTGGTTCAGGTATTGCAATTGAAACTTTACTTGCTCCAACAATAGTATTAACATATTTATTTTTACTATTTCAGATGCCAAAACAAGTTATAACGGCAATGATTAATGATATTGGAACAACTATTATCGAAATGATTACAGAGTTTAATAAAGCATTTAAGAAATCATTATTTTTAAATAACTCAATGTAATTGATTACATCAGGTACTCCGAAATTCAAAATAATATTTCCTCTATCTGTTTGTCCATTAAAACTTAATAAAACAATAATGATTAAAGGAATATAGATGGCAGCTAGAATAAGAAGAATGTAAAATCTTCTCATAAATCATCAGAATCTTTTCTTAGCTCCAATATGTTTAGGAGGTTTATGAACTAATTTCATTATTTAACCCTCCTATGTCTTAACTTAAATAGTTTTGGGATGAAGGCAATAACTAAATAAAGAGCCAAGACAATAATGCTGACAACTAATGATAATGAACTGCTTCTTGCTAAAGCAATATCACTAATCAAACCTTCTTCACCTTCTTGGACAATAATGTCTCCAATAGTAGCGTTGTTTGTTGCATTATTCAAGAATTGAGGAATAGCTACAGTTGTTACTGCCGGCAAAAATACCATTGTTAATCCAGCATAAAAAGCTGTTTTAGAATAAGGAACAACAATCTTAAAGAATGTTTTAACCATATTTTGTCCTAAGTCTTGACTTGCAAATACTAAGTTCTTAGGCATATCATCAAGAACATTGTAGATTGGTAAAATCATAAATGGAATATAGATATAAACCAAACCAATTACAGTAAAAATGTGACCAAATGTAGAGTTAGAAAAACCGGCGCAAACATCAAAGAATGTTTTTAAACCAATTAATTTTACAAGCATACTTGATCATATTGGTGCAGTAATCAATACTACAAGTACGGCCTTAAAACTTTTTGATTTATTAAAAGCCATCATATAAGCAAACGGATAAGCTAAGACAGTACAAATTGCTGTAGCAATTAGTGCTAATAAAATAGATAAACCAATTTTACCAAGCACAAAATTGTTCATGATAGATCAGTTTAATTCTGCTCCACCAGCAGTAGTTGGTAAGAACGATTTAACTATCACCATAACTAAAGGCACAACAAAAAGCAATAAAGTCATGATAACAAAAGGTAAAACAAGAAGTAATTTCTTGTTAAATTTTGTTTTTGGCTTTAATAACCTAATATTTGCCTTTCTGTTATGAGAGATAATATCGTTCATTATTTTTCCCTCTTTTTAGGCATGATTGGACTAGCTAATTTGAAATCTCATCTAACTCCAATCTTGTCATTCACCTTAAGGTGTTGGTTGGTTTGTAATGTTAATTCAGTTTTATCTTTAGCAATACATTTAACTTCATAAACAGTACCCTTATAAAGAATAGATGTTATTCTCATCATCATGTATGCTCTGTTTGGACTACAAACTTCAACATCTTCAGGTCTAATCAATAACTTGAATCATAAATTTCTTCTCATTGACATTTCAAGTTCTTTATTAGTAATTGGATATTTAAATGTCTTATCTCCAATTTTAATTTTTTCATTTCCAAGGTAATGAACATCAACAAAGTTAGCTTGACCGATAAAGTTAGCAACTCAAGAGTTGCTTGGGTGTTCATAAATGTTACGTGGTGAACCAATTTGTTCAATTCTACCTTTAGACATAACAATTATTTGATCAGATAATCTCAACGCTTCTTCTTGGTCGTGTGTAACAAGAATAAAGTTAATTTTTAATTCATTATGAATACGTTTTAATTCTTCTTGCATTTTGTGACGAACTTTAGCATCAAGAGCAGATAATGGTTCATCCAATAATAAGATTTCAGGTTTAACAACAATAGCTCTTGCTAAAGCAACACGTTGTTGCATACCACCAGATAAATCGCTTGGATATTTATTTTCTGATCCTTCAAGACCAACTAATTCAATAACTTCTTTAGCTTTTTGATCAATCTCTTTTTTAGTTAATGGTCTTGTTGTATGAATTTTTTCAAATTGTTCAACAACAGTTTGTGGGTAGTTTTCTCAATATGAAATTCATTGGTCGGCATCATTATATTTAGCAACTAACTTATCTACTTTTTTGTCGATAGGTTGTTTGTATGTATAAAGTCTAATTAAGTTGTAAACTTTCTTTTCTGTATTAGACATACCTTTGGTATTAAACTTAATAAATTGGTGAATACCTAAAGCTGATCTAAATCTGTTTAATCATATTTTACGTTTGTTTACACCGGTCAATTTAAATCCATCAAAATCCGGATTATGTTTTGCCATTTGTCTCTCATAATAATAGATTTGAGTTTGGAATTGGTCAAAACGCATATCTTGAATTTTAAATATATCTTCGTGCTTTGAATATGCTAGTTTTGCTTTAATAATATCTTTATCAAGTTTTACTTGATCTTTTCTTAGTTCAAGTATTTCCTTCGTTGCTTTGGCTATTGCATTCTTCTTCACTTTAGCCAACTCTGTATACATTTTGTTTGGAACATTTTCAAGTTGTGTTCTCATGATCTTAAGACCATAACAAATATTTTCATAAATTGTCATGTTAGGGAACAATGCATAATCTTGAAAAACGGTTGCAGTAGGTCTCATGTGGATTGGTAATTCCTTAATGTCAACACCATTAACAATTATTTTTCCTTCAGATGGCATTTCAAAACCAGCTAACATCTTTAGCAATGTTGTTTTACCACAACCAGATGGCCCAAGGATAGTTACAAACTTTCCTTTGTCAATATTAACATTAACCTTGCTACAAGCAAGATAACCATCGTCATAACGCTTGGCAATGTTTTTTAACTGTATAAATGGACCATTATTCATTGTTATTACCTGACCTCTTTAACACAAATTGATTAATAACTGTGCTAGCAAAATTTGTTACATTAACATCTGGCACAACATAACGTGCTTCTTTTTTAACATATTCTGGAGCATAAGATGGAACGAAAGAGTTTTTAGATAGTTTAAGTGCCGGAATATCGTTTTGTCCATCTCCTAACACTAATGTGTGTTGCATATCAATTTTTATTTTGTTAGATAACTTTATGGCAGCAACACCTTTGTTGACACCTTTTTTGTTTATCTCTAAGTTTACATCTGAAGATAAACATACTTCAAGATCTTTAAAAGTTTTTCTAAGTTGTTTTAATCCAATTAAAGCTTGTTCGTGGTTAGGAAACTTAACAACAAACTTATAACAAATAATATTCTTTGGGAATTTATTTATATAAATTGGTTTCTTATTTGCTCATGGATCATATTGATCTTCACGTCCTGTTTTCTTTAAGTTAAATGGTTTTCAGAATTTTTCGTTGAAGAAAAGTAATTCACTTGTATGAGGATGAACAATAAAACCTAGATTACCTTTGTTTTCTTTAGCAAAATCAATTAACATTTTAAAGACTCTTCTTGCATCATCTTTATGAATTGGTGCTTGATAAATATATTTATGTGTAGATACATCATAAATAGTTGCACCATTATTTCCAATAATGTATAAAGTGGCCTTAGGGTTTAATTCAAGAGCATTAATAATACCTAGTGTGTCATGAATGCCACGTCCAGTAGCAATAGCTATTGGCATTAAGTGATTTGAACATTGTTGTAGTGCTAATTTTGTTTCGTTAGAAAACAATTTTGTCTTGTTATCTAATAATGTTCCGTCTAAGTCAGTGAAAATTAATTTAAATTTTTGTTTGTCCACATCAGAAAGAATAAAACTATCAATTCCTTCTCTAACACCTTTTGATTTGTGATCAACAATAGCAGTGCAATGTTCTAATAGTTTTGGATTTTTTGGATTAATACCAATTGATAAAACAGAATTTTTAAATGCTGACAGGTCATTGAAAGAATCACCCATAGATACGATTTCAGTTTTTTGGATATTGTACTTCTTTGCAAAATAATTAACAGCATAGCCTTTGTTTACATTCAAAGGAGTAATTTCAATTAATCTAGGAGATGAGTGTGAAATAGTGACTGCTTTAGCAAAATTATTTTTAATTAATTCGTGATATATCTTAGCAATTTTTGTCTTATTAACTGATAAGATATCAATTTTAAAAGATGTCAAATCACTTATTTTCTTAACGCTTTGTAATGTTGCTAAAGGATATCCCATTTTAATAATTGGGTTTAATGGATGAACATAAATAGTTTGTTTTTGCAAACTTAGAGATGTGTAAAATCAAATCATCCCTCTATGTTTCTTTACAATTTCAAAAATCTTTTTGCAGTACTCATGACTGATTTGTTTTTGAATAATTTCACCATCATTAAAATCGTGAATATAAGCACCATTCCAACAAGACATAAGCCTAATTCTGTTTGGTCCTTCGTTATTAATACGTCTAATTGTTTTAACGATTGCTCATGGAGCTCTTCCTGTGTTAATGAATGGAATTCCACCAACACTCATGTAATCTTGAATAGCTATACAATCTGCCTTTTTTGCGTGACGAAGTATAGGAGAAAGTAATGTTCCGTCCAAATCAAGAGATAACAATTTGTAAGATGTTTTTTTGTCGCTCATTTCCGTTAAAAATTTGTAATTGAAAATATTATTTTCAATTAAATAATATCAAAAAAACAAAAATATTTATATTTATTTAATATATTTTATAATTAGCAATATAAGAGCATTCGTGCTAATGGGTAAAAATATGAAAAATATTAAGCTAACTGAAAGACAAATTAAGCTATTAAAAATCATCGTTGAACAATACATCAACGAAGCTACACCAGTATCAAGTAAGGAAGTAATCCATGATTATTTAAAAGACTTATCTAGTGCAACAATTCGTAACGAAATGGCTTATCTAGAAAAAGTTGGTTTAATAGAAAAAACTCACACTTCATCTGGTCGTGTTCCTACATCTTTAGGTTATGAATACTATAGACAAGAAATTCTTCAACCAACATTGACTGTTGATTTAAAGAAAAAATTGTCTAAAATTTTTGCTAAAAGATTGACATCAATTGAAACAATTATTGATGAATCAATGGCCGTAATTAATGAAACATTACATTTGCCTTCTATCGTTACTACTGGAGAAATTAATGAAACACTTGTGAGAATTGATTTAATTCCAGTTAACACAAATATGGCAATTATTATTGTTGTTACATCTAGTGGTAACTTAACAAAAAATACAATTACTTTCAATGAAGGTAAAGTTTTAAACGATATTGCTACATGTGTGAGAATCTTCAATGATAGACTAATTGGTTCCCCACTTGAACAAATTCCAGAAAAAATTAATAGTTTGAAAGACATTATCAAAGATAGTGTTGAAAACTATGAATTTATCATGCAAGGTTTAATTCAAAAAATCTTTGATCTTAAATATCAATATCACACTTCAGTTCATGGAACTAAATATCTAACAACACAACCTGAGTTCAAAAATGATGTTGAAAAATTAAATAAAGTTTTAGATTTACTTGATAAGTCAAGTATTTGACAACAAATAGCATACCAACAATCTAAAACTGGAAAAACAACATTAATTACCTCAGGTGAAAAAGTTGGAGCTAAGGAATTAGCTATTGCAACTGTCAACGTTAAAGGTAATGATAATTCTCACCAAATCTCAGTAGTTGGGCCAAACAGAATGGATTATTCAAAGGTTCAAGGCATTCTAGACTTCCTAAAAGAAGAATTAGAAAAGAAATACAATGACTAAAGACGAAAAAATATTTGGAAAGTTTAAACAAAAACATTCATTTATTTTTAATGATGTAAATTTTAAAAATTTACTAAAAACTCATTTTGACAAAAATGGTACATTTGTCAGTTTTATTATTGCTCTAATTGAAAATCGTTTAGATGAGAACAAAGTTATTACTCACTTATCTATCAATAAAGACGAATGAATAGAGTTATTTGAAAATCTTTATAAAAATCAAGATGTAATTGAAGTTTATAAAAAGTTGGAAATTAATCCTATTATTCCCATTGAACAAACCGTTTCATCATTTAGTTGTTTCAATAGCTTCATTAACCTTCTACTTGATTTTATAAGACAACATGGTATGAATCTAAATATTCGTGAAACCGAATTAAAAGAATTGTTTAGAGCTGCATTTGGATATTTGTTATACAACAATATTGATTGCAAATTGCATTATGAAATCATTGACAATATTCTAGATAACGATTACGATACAAAATATATTTTTGTTTTAAATAACACAAAATTGTTTGCCTCAATTAAAAATATAATCCTCAATACTTGTGGTAACAAAGTAAATGATCTAATAGTTTTATTATTAGGAATGAATAAAGCTTTAAGTGAAGATAAAGCTATCTAAATAACTTTCCAACTTTAAATGGATGGTTGCCATTTACTATTTGATTAATTAGTAATGGTTTTTTTCCTGCCATTTGGATTATTTCTAGTTTCATTGCATTTTGACCACACGCAACAATAATGGCTTGATTTGTTAATTGAATGATTGAACCAGGAGCTGCGTTTGCATATGAAGTTACTGGTGTAGCTTTATGTATCTTTATAATTTGCTCATCAAATGTAGTGTAAGCAATTGGGACATTGTATAGTCCTCTAATTTGTGCATCTACTTCTAAATTAGATTTTCTTCAATTAATTTTTTCATCATCTCTTGAAATGTTGTAACCAAAGGTTACTTTAGATTCATCTTGAACTGTTGATTTTAAATCTTTATCGAATAGGATCATGAAATCTTTTGATATAACTTCGCCGGCTAAAACACATAGTTTATCATACAACGATGCATATGTTTCTTGTGGATCTATATTAATTGGGTATTGTTTAATAATGTTTCCCGCATCCATCTTCTTATCCATATACATCAAAGTAAAACCTGTTGTCTTTTCTTGATTGATGATAGCTCATTGAATTGGAGCCCCACCTCTAAGTTTTGGCAATAATGAAGCGTGTAAGTTAACGCATTTGTATTTCGGTAATTCAAGAATATTTGAAGGAATAAATTGCCCAAAAGCACAAGTAAAAATCAAATCAGGTTGTAATGATTTGATCTTCTCATAAAGGTTGGAAACCTTTTCATCTTGTAGAACTAAAATATTATGTTCTAATGCTATTTGCTTAACTGGTGAAAAAACAATTTCTTTATGACGTCCTGTTGGTCTATCTGGTTGACAAACAACTGCAACAACTTCGACATCCTTATGTTCCAAAATAGCAGCTAAACACACAGCAGCTATTTTTGGTGTGCCCATAAAAATAACTTTATTTTTTATTTGCATGTTTTTGTGCCTTCTTTTGTTTTTTCATTAAACGTTTTTTATCTTTTTTAGCTTGTTGTTCTTTTTGTTTTGCTAAACGTTTTTCCATTGCGGCATTCTTTGCAGCTTCAGCAATTCTAACTGGTGCAATTCATTCCATTTCAGTGTCGTAATCTAATTGTTTGTTAATAACAATTTTACGATCATATTCTTTTTTAGAAATCTTTGTATTAATAACTTCACATTCAAAACATCTAGGAGCATCTTTGATTCCTGTTTTTGAATCTCTTGTTTGGAAAACAACAACAAATAAATCTCTAGCGGCAGGTGCTTTTAATTCTTTTTTGCCTTTAGCTTTAAGTTCCTTATTTAATTGTTTTCTTTGTCATTTTCTAATTTTTAACTCGTAGTTTTTGTTCTTTTTGTATAAATAAGATCCATTTGGATTAATTGCGTCAACATGGTCTCTTTTGCAAACATAACTATCAAGAATTTCTTTACCTTGTTCGTTGTTGTCTTTTAAAAATTGTTTGATTGTTTTTCAAACTTCATCTTTATTTTTTCTAGATGATAGGAAGGGGTTAGCTTCTCTATTAGCTTTACGCTTTTTGTATCAAGCATAAATAGCTATACCCACGATTACAACTAGAATTAAGGGCATTAAACTACCTACCATGGCTAACCTCCTATATTATTTTTCTAATTATATTTTATTTCCTATTAAAATATGTATATAATTATTAGACAAAAAATTAAGGATTTATACATATGGCAAATATTAAATCAAACATAAAAACAAAGAAACAATCTGACAAAAAACATGCAGCAAATAGAGTTGCATTAACTAACTTAAAAAATAGTACAAAGAAAGTTAGATCTTCAAACAAAAAAGAAGATTTAAACAATTTATACTCAACAGCAGATAGTTTAAGCAGAAAACATGTTATTCACAGAAATAAGGCTAACAGAATTAAATCAAGAAATGCTAAAGCAGCAAACAAAGCAAACAAAAAATAATGAAATTGTCAACTAAACTTTTAACAACATTATCTTCAATTGCAGTAGTGGGAACAGTTATTCCTGCTTCTGTATCTTGTGGTTGTAGCAAAGACACATA
>JAGHUK010000043.1 GCA_018064845.1 Candidatus Hennigella equi
CTAGTCTTTTTTATTTGTTCTAAATAAGCATTTAATCTAAGTTCAGTTGGGTTATCTGCTTTTTTATAATACTTTATACCTTTTAATTGTTTAGGCAAGTATTCTTGTTCAACCCAGTGATTAGGATAGTTGTGCGGATAGATATATCCTACATTACCCAGTTTCACGTGCGATTTATAATTATTGTCTTTTAAGTGCTTTGGTATTTCATAGCACTTTCCATTATTCACATCTTCTCAAGCTTGACCAAAAGCCATGTAGGCCGAGTTAGATTTAGGGCTTAAACACATTTCTACCACTGTATCAGCTAAGATTTGATAACATTCGGGAATTCCTACCCTCTCGACTGCTTGTGCGGCTAAAACAACGCGAGAACAAAGCGGAGCATTTGCAAGTCCTATATCTTCATATGCACACGCTACCATCCTTCTAGTAATACTTACTAGATCGCCAGTTGTTAATAGTCTAGCTAAATAATATAATCCTGCATCCGGATCAGATCCACGTAATGATTTATGAAATGCTGAAAGCATATCATAATATTCATCACCATAGCTACTACCTAATACTGTTGGAGATAATAAAATCTTTTGCAATAGTTTATTATCAACCTTATCATCCTTGTAGAACTTGATAATATTATCAAGTACATTAATGGCAGATCTAACATCACCATTGCAATGATAAGCAATAGTTTTTAATGCGCTATCTGTAATGTGCGCATTTATTTTCTTTTCTTTATTAATCTTTTTTAATCATAAATAAAGTTCATCTGGTCTAATTAGTTCTAGTCTTGCAATATTACATCTAGATCTAATAGCTGGGTTAATTGAGAAGTATGGGTTTTCAGTAGTGCAAGCAAACATTGTTACTGTGCCATCTTCTAGATAAGGAAGCAAGATATCTTGCTTATCCTTATTAAGACGATGAATTTCTTCCACAATAATAATATATGGAGTTGCAGACATCTTAGCAACTTGAATAATACTAGTTAATGATTCCTTTTTATCTGTAGCTGCATTAAATAATGCAAATGGTAATTTCATATCATTGCATAGAGCAGTTGCTAATGTTGTTTTTCCAATACCTGGATAACCGTAGAAAATAATGTTAATTGGTTTACCGTTTTTAACCATTCTGGTTAAAAGACAATTAGGGCCAACTAAATGTTTTTGGCCAATTACATCCTCTAAAGTCTTAGGTCTTAATTCAAAAGCTAATGGTTGTTTACTCATAATTACTTTCCTAACAACATATGAATTTCTTTTTTATAGATTGGTCCATCCACTGTTCATGGTGTTTCTAAGATTTTACAAATCTTAGATACCATAGGATAGTTGACTCATTCTTTTAATGTCTTAAGACCAATCTTGCCTTCGCCAATGTTGGCATGACGGTCCTTGTGAGCACCCTTTTCATTCAACGAATCATTGATATGTAATACCTTTAGGTATTTCAATCCAATAATGTCATCAAATACTTTTAAAGTTGCAGATGGATCTTTAATGTCATAACCACTATCTGATATGTGACAAGTGTCTAAACAAACACCAACTAAATTTTTATTTTCAACTTGTTTAATAATTGATTTAAGTTCTTCGAACTTAGATCCTATTTCATTGCCCTTACCAGCCATAGTTTCTAGACAAATAACAACATGATTGTTATTTTTATTAACATAGTTAATAGCTTCAGCAATATATTTACATCCTAATTCTTTATCTGGGTTAGAACCAGGGTGCAGAACTAAATACTTAGCACCTATTTTATTAACCCTATCTACCTCTTGTGCTAAGAATACCTTAGCAAAGTTACGCTTCTTAGCTTCAGAATTAGCGCAGTTAATGATATATGGGGCATGAACAATAACATCTTCAATTGGAATATGATTTTGTTTTAGTGCCTCATGTAATTCTTTAACTTTTAATTTATCAATTGGTTGTCTAGCTATAGACTGAGGTGAACCTGTATAAATCATAAAGCAATTAGCATCTTGACTTTGGGCCATTGCTAATGATCCTAACAAATAGTCAGGAGCAGACATGCTAACATGACAGCCTAACTTGTTCATTATTTTCTATCCTTTTCATCTAACTTACTATATATAGTATTGAAAGCTATTTGTTCTATTGATGCATCTTTATTTAAGATCTCTCTTAAAGCATCAATATCTAATAATGGTTTGTGGTTCTTTTTAGCTTCTAACATTTCGTCCTTGTAAGTATTTAATTGTTGTTTTGTAAACCCTACAACAAATTTAGGGTTTCTAAAAATCTTACAGCATGATAAGATGAAATCTTTCTTCTTAGCTGCGCTATTAAATAGTTTGGCATCCATTTCATCTTCAAAATATAGCACAATTCCATTCTTGCTTGCACAAACTACTTGTTTTGCATCAGCAGCATAAGAGAATGATTTATCATCTATCTTACCAGATTTAACTTGTTCAAGTACTTGCTTAGCTTTATCTTCAGCAGTCTTTTCTCTATTAGAGAAAATTGCTAATAAGATATTTTTGTCACTAGGCATCGATAAATCTTTAGGTTTATTAACTACTTGTAGTTGTTCTATCTTCTTTTCTTTCTTAGGTTCTTTCTTTGTGGTTGGAATAGTAATTTCAGATAAAACAAACAAATCTTCTTCAGTTTGTACTTCTGGCTTTTTAGATTCTACAACCTTCGGTTGTGGTTTAGCAACAGGAGTTGGTTCGTGTGTGCGTGTATTTGACACTCCGTCAAATACAGCCAATGATTTGATGATAGCATGATCAATAATTACATGCACATCTGTAGGGGTAGATACTTTAAAGTATGTTTCTTGTCAAATGTCAAGTAATTGAGTTAGTTTGTCTGCTTCATCCAAAGCTAGACTGTTAACTAAGTTTTCATTTGTTTTAGTTAATAACTTATAGTTCTTAGTCTTAAGATAAATAAGTTTATCAGTTAGAATTGACACTAATAAACTAGCAAAGTTTACAAAGTTAATTCCGGATTGAAAATATTCATTGATCTTAGTAAAGATAGTTTGATTATCTTTTGAGATTAATAGGTTTAAAAAGTTAACCATTTCAATTGGACTTAACAAACCATAGATCTTATAAATATCTTCTGCTTTGATATTGTTATCACTATATGTGGCAGTTTGTTCTAGGATGCTTAAAGCATCTCTTGCCGAACCGTCAACAATATCTGCAATTACTTTTAAAGCATCTAAGTCATATTTAATATTTTCATTCTTACATACTTTGGTTAATAGTTTAACCATATCACTATGCAAAATCTTATTAAATCTAAAACATTGGCATCTAGATAAGATAGTTGCAGGTATCTTGTGCATTTCTGTTGTAGCAAAGATAAATACAACATGCTTAGGTGGTTCTTCAACTAGTTTCAATAAAGCATTTCATGCTTGTGTTGTTAACATGTGTGCTTCGTCAATGATATAAACCTTCTTGTTTAACTTTGTTGGCAAGAACATTGCGGCATCATTAATTTGTCTTACTTCGTCTACACCATTATTACTTGCACCATCAAGTTCTATAACATCTAGTACTTGGTTGTTTCTAAAGTCTTGGCAAACTTCACATTCACCGCAGACATCTCCATCTTTATTATGTAAACAGTTAATAGCATTAGCATAAATCTTAGCTATTGATGTCTTACCTGTACCTTTGGTACCAGCAAAGACATAAGCATTAGCTACTTGGTCATTCTTAATTGAATTTTTTAGAATCTTAACTATATATTCTTGTCCTACAACATCAGCAAATGATTTAGGACGATATTTACGATATAAAGATAGATAATTCATAGTAGTAATATTATATAAATATTTATATAATATTAAACATTATGAGTAAATCATTAATTGAACCAAATTTAGTAGTTATTTCTTCTAGATATATGGATAATAATTCCTATATTATTTTCAATAAAAAAGAAGCTATAGTTATTGATCCTAGCTTCTCTGGTAATGAAATTATTGATAATATCAATAATGATATTAAAGTTGTTGGAGTTTTATTAACTCATGCTCACTTTGATCATTGTTTAGATACAGCAATGATTGTAGACAAATGACATTGTCCTGTCTATGTTCATGAAGGAGACAAAGATACCTACTTTAAGTATCGTTATGATGAACTAGCAGATATGAAAGTAAAAGATTTTGCTAAATCCATTAAATGATTCAATACTAAGAAACTATCAATAGGTTCTTTTGAATTAAATGTTATGCATACTCCAGGACATTCAGCAGGTAGTGTTGTATATCAATACAACAACTGATTCTTTGTTGGAGATACATTATTCTACAATAGCTATGGTAGAACAGATTTAGGTAATTCAAGTCCTATAGACATGATCAAATCTTTAAATAGATTATGGAAAGAATTGAAGGATAACAATCTAATCTTACCTGGACACAATAAATGGGGATTATTTAAAGAAGTTAAACAAGCTAATTGAATGGTTCAAGACATAATAAAAAAATAGGCTTTATGCCTATTTTTTAATTCATTATTTAACTGGGTCGTTTGGACCTTTAACATTTTGAAGATATGGTAATCTTATAGAAACATTGCCAAGAGTTCCAAACAATATAGATCATATGAAAGCAAAATCTTTTGTGTCTGAATCGTTGTTATATGTAGCATCTAAGTCGATGCCAAATTCAGCACCATTAAATGTTGCTGATGCATTACCTTTTCCTTTAATTGATCAATTTGATTCAGCAACACCAAAAGAATCACCAATATAAATAGTTCAACATTTAGGTCTTGAAGGCAAAAATCTATATTGATTGTAATTAACTACAACAGGGATGTTTGTCAATTCAATTTGACCTTTTATTTTAAATTCAACTTTATAATGTCTTTGTGACTCTTCATCATGATCTTCCATGTAACCAGACATATCGGCATATAAACCAAATGTAATTAAATGTTCTTTAATAGTGTCAATTAGTTCACCACCAGCATCATATACTTTAGTTGTACCATTTGAAGGTTCAACATTCTTAACTGTTAAACCTAGATTTCCTTTAAATTCAGCTGTTTGTCTTTTATTGCTTAATTGGTTTTCACCAAACAAATCTTCAAAGATATCATCATAAATAATTTGATGGTCATTTTTTATAGCATCAAAATACATTGTATTAGCAGCTTCACGACTTGTAGGTTCTGTTACTTTACTATGTTTTTCTGTTTCTCTTACATATGGACTTGTTGGAGAATATTGAGATACATCTTTATTAAATTCACCTTTAGTCTTAATTCCACAAGAAGTTAATAAAGGCGTAACTGAAGCAGTTAATGTTGCAACAGTTGCAATTGGTAATAATTTTTTTAATATTGTCATATTATTGTCCTCCCTTAACTGTTATATTTCTTAACGATCCTAATGGAAGACCAGTTGCTCGAGAAGCAAGTATTAGAATTTCTTCCTCAACCTTTTGAACTAAATAATCATCATTTGTCTTATCAATATTGAAATTGAAATGTAGTTTAGTTGAAATACCAACTAGATCTGTAATAGATAATGATAAATGTGATTTAACTACAAGATCTCCTACAAAATCAGCGAATATTGGTTCATCATTGTCAGGGTCTTCTGGTAAATAATCAAATTTAAAACCTCAAATGTAATCATCTAATCCATTTGCTGGTTCTGGTTTGTCTGCAAATTTTACAACTTTGATTTTAAGGTTATCTAATTCAAAAGTACCACTTAAGCTTATAGAAGCACCTTTGAACATAGCTTGGTACACAAGATCAGGGAATTCTTGCATAATATCAGTTGCTGTAATATTAACACTTAATTTAGCTGATATTTCGCCTTTTTCTGCGTTAGTACCAATTGTATCAAGTCCGCATGAACCTTTTACATTTGCAAATCTATAAATACCTTCTGTTGCAAGAGGTTTAAATAGATTTACAATAGATGAACTAAGCGCTTCAAAACAATCTGCACCAAATAAATTACGGTTATTTGCCATAGCATTAATGTAATTCTTTGTTGCATCAGCTTCAAGTCAAGAGTCAGCACCTAGAATTGTGCCTTCACTTCTTTCATATAGTCCGTCAAATAGCAATTGAGCTTTAACGGGGCCGCCAGTACCACAAGATGTGATAACTGGTGTTACCACAGCAGCCGTACTAGCAACGGTTGCTAATGGTAATAATATTTTCTTTAATTTCATTAATAAAATCTCTTTCTGTAAGGGTATCGATCCCCTTACACCTCCATTATATAAATATATTTTTATGTATTAAATAAATTAAAAAATAAGGTTACCCTTATTTCTTTTGTTTTGCTTTAGCTGAAACTAGTTTCATGTAAGAGTTTAAGGCATGAACGGCTCGTTCTGACAATTGGACCTTCTTACTTTCATCTTCAATTCTTTGTGCAATAGCTTGTAGGGCATTTTCATTAATACCTTTATCAAATTCAAAGAAGTCAGATAAGATTACTAATTTATTTTCTTTAAAAGTAAACATTCCATAGTTAACTAAAGCTGTTTGCTTTTCACCACTGGCAGAAGTAATATACATATATCCTGGCATTAAGGCCCCAACAATTTTAGCATGTTCAGGTAAAATACCAATATAACCATTAGCTGTTGGCATGGTTACACCAACAACTTGTTTATCTAACATCACCTTATGAGGTGTGGATATTTGTAATCTAAATTCCTTTGCCATGATTATTTAGTTTTAAGTTTATTTTTAACCTTTTGTTTTACTTCGTCTAAAGTACCAACGTTATAGAAGTAAACTTCTGGAATATTATCACATTTACCTTCAACAATTTCTTTAAAACCTGCAATTGTATCAGCAATTTTTACATATTTTCCTGGATAACCAGAGAACTTTTCAGCAACAGAGAATGGTTGTGATAAGAAGTTTCTTATCTTTCTTGCTCTTGTTACTAATAATTTATCATCATCAGATAATTCGTCAACACCTAGGATGGCAATAATATCTTGTAATTCATTAAATTTTTGTAAGATAGCTTGAACGTCTCTAGCTACTTTATAATGTTCTACTCCAACAATTTTTGGGTCTAGCAATCTTGATGAAGATTCTAGAGGGTTAACTGCTGGATAGATACCTAATGATGCAATTTTTCTATCTAGAACGATCTTAGCATCAAGGTGAGCAAATGTTGTAGCAGGAGCTGGGTCAGTCAAGTCATCAGCAGGAACATATACTGCTTGAACTGAAGTAATTGATCCATTCTTAGTAGAAGCAATTCTTTCTTGTAATTGTCCCATTTCGTAACTTAATGTTGGTTGATAACCAGCAGCAGAAGGCATACGACCTAATAGAGCAGATACTTCTGAACCTGCTTGTGTAAATCTAAAAATGTTGTCAATAAATAACAATACATCTTGGTGTTCTTTATCTCTAAAGTATTCAGCCATAGTTAAACCAGATAGAGCTACTCTCATTCTGGCACCTGGCGGTTCATTCATTTGACCAAACACTAAGGCTGTATTATTGATAACCTTAGAGGCAATCATTTCATGGTAAAGGTCATTACCTTCTCTTGTACGTTCACCAACACCGGCAAAGACAGATAAACCACCATGTCCTGTAGCAATGTTGTGAATTAGTTCTTGTACTAGTACGGTCTTGCCAACACCAGCACCACCAAATAGACCAATCTTACCACCTTTTACATATGGTACTAATAAGTCAATTACTTTAATACCTGTTTCAAAAATTTCTTCAGAAGCAATTTGTTCTTTAAAACTTGGCGCAGGTTTGTGAATAGATTCACGTGGTGTGTCTTTAGCTACATCTTCTTTACCGTCAATTGGTTTACCAATAACGTTAAACATTCTTCCTAAGACTGCTTTACCAACAGGAACAGTGATTGGACTGTTAGTATTGATAACTTCCATATCACGTTTTAAACCACCTGTATCTCCCATTGAAATACATCTAACAATATCATCACCAATAACTTGAGCAACTTCAAGAACTAATTGATTCTTATCAATATTAATAGTTAGAGCATCATTAATATTAGGTAAAGTTTCGTGTGGAAACTTAACGTCAACTACTGGTCCCATTACTTCGTAAATGTGACCAATATTTTTATTTTCTACTTTCTTAATTTCTTTTTCCATAATTAGCTCCTTTAGTTCTTATTTGTTGCACCAGCAACGATTTCATTAATTTCTTGAGTGATTGCTTCTTGTCGTGCTTGGTTGTATTGAATTCTTAAGTTATCTATTAACTCAGTGGCGTTTTTTGTTGCGCCTTCCATTGCAAATCTCCGGCTAGTTGATTCACATAGGGTTGATTCAATTAGTGCCCCATAGACAAGGTTTGAAACATATACTGGCAAGATGGCTTTGATAATATCTTTTGCATTTGGCTCAAAGATTGTTCAATCTTTTACTTGAACTTCTTTGGTTGCTCCAAATAGTTCTGGTCAAATTGGTAAAATGTTTCAAGTTTTAGGGATGTAGCTAACAGATGATTTAAATTCTGTATAAACTAATTTAATATTCTTATATTTTCCCATTGCATAGTCTGCTAATATTTCATAACTTAATGGAAGTAAAGAGTAATAGTTATTTGCATCTAAGTCTCATCTCATTGTTTTAATGATGTGATCACCTAGACGGTGCATTTTCAAATAGCTAACACCTTTTTGTCCAAAGACTAAAACTTTGTCTTGTGGTCTTAATTGTGCAATTAAGTGTTTGCATACGTTGTTGTTGTATGGACCACATAATCCTAAGTCAGAAGTACATAAGATATATAAATCTTTGTCTTCGACTTGCTTACTACTTAATCTTAAGAAGTCAAGATTAGGTTCGCGAAGAATTAAAGCTTTAAAGACACGATAGTATTCACGGCAAAAAACACTTACCGCTTCAAAACTCTTTAATTGAGATTTGATTTTGGTAGTAGCAACCAGTTTCATCGCATTAGTGATTTTTTTGGTTGCTTCAATAGACTTAATACGTTTTTTAATTAAATCTAGAGATTGCATATTACTTCTTTAATTCCTTAATATCTCCATATGTTTCTGCTTTATAGTCAGGAATAGCAGAAATGTATTCAAGCATGAAATCTTTAAATTCTGCATTGAATTTTTCTATTAGTTTGTCATCAAACTTTCCTGCTTTAGATAATTCAGTTAATAATTTTGATTTATCAAAATGAGCAACTAAATCTTTTTTGAAAGCAGTAATCTTATCTAATGGTATTCACTTAATGTAGTGATGTTTAATTGCAAATAATAATACTGCTTCTTGTAATTGTGAATATGGTGAGTTTTCTGGTTGTTTAATCATTTCCATAATTCTCTTACCATGTTCAATAATATCTTTTGTTTCTTTATCTAGATCTGAACCAAATTGAGCAAAAGCAGATAATTCAGCAAATTGAGCAAGTTCTAGTTTTAAGCTACTTGCTGTTTGTTTTACATATCCTCTTTGTGCAGCAGATCCAACACGGGATACTGATAATCCTGGGTCAATCGCTGGACGTTGACCAGCATTGAACATACTAGTCATCATAAATAATTGACCGTCTGTAATTGAAATTACGTTAGTTGGAATATAAGCAGAAATATCTCCTGCTTGTGTTTCAATAATTGGTAAAGCAGTAATAGAACCATTACCATTTTCTTTGTTCATTCTTCCTGCTCTTTCTAGTAATCTAGAGTGTAGATAGAAGACGTCACCTGGGTAAGCTTCACGGCCTGGTGGTCTTCTTAATAGTAATGAAATTGTACGATAACTTACCGCATGCTTAGATAAGTCATCATATACGATAAGAACATCTTCTCCTTTAGATAATCAATATTCAGCAATGGTAATACCTGTATATGGTGCTAAATAGATTAAGGCAGGTAATTCTCCTGCAGTTGAGGAAACAATAGTTGTATATTCCATTGCTCCTGCTTTTTCTAAGATGTCGTGAATGTGTACAACAGTTGAACGTTTTTGTCCAATAGCAACGTAAACACATTTAACATTCTTACCTTTTTGGTTAAGAATAGTGTCTACGGCAACTGTTGTTTTTCCTGTTTGTCTATCTCCAATGATCAATTCTCTTTGACCTTTACCAATTGGGAACATAGAGTCAATTGATAAGATTCCTGTTTCAAGTGGAGCATCAACTGATTGTCTTGTGATAACTCCGGGAGCAATCTTTTCAATTGGCATTGCACCTTGAGACGATAATGCTTTACCGCCATCAATTGGTTGTCCAATAGCATCAACAACACGACCAAGTAATTGGTCACCAACTGGAACAGAAACAACTTGGCCAGTTCTAGATACTTGTGAGTTTTCTGCAATATCATCATACTTACCAAGTAGAACAATACCTAGTGTTTCAGCTTCTAGGTTTAATATCATTCCTTTAGTTCCATTTTCAAATACAACTAACTCATTAAGCATAGCTTTTTCAAGCCCAGAAACTAGAGCGATACCATCTCCGATGGAAATTACTCTACCAACTTCATCTTTCTTAATTTTGTTAGCATATTTATCAATCTTTGCTTTTATAAGGGCAGCAAATGAATCTGTTTTAGTTGCCATAATTATCCTTTCTTAGATAACAATTCTCTTTTAAGAATTTCTAATTTAGATCTAAATGTGTTGTTGTATGTTTTGTTATTGACTTGAATTCTTAAACCACCAATTAAGTCTGGTTTAATATGTCATTCAACATCAATTCTTCTTTTTAATTTTTTCTCAAAGAAATCTTTGATCTTATCAATTTGAGATTCACTTAACTCATTAGCAGAGGTGATTTTAACTCTTGTGATATTGAAGATATCATGATATAAATTTCGACACATCAAAGCAATGTAGTGAAAGTTATGATAATTGTTGTTATCAATAATTGTTCATACTCAGTAAATAACTGTTGGTTCAAAACCATAACCACTTAATACTGTCATTGCTAATTCTTTACGCTCATCTTTGTCAACTGCTCTAGCTGCTAAAATACTATAAAAATCTGGATTAGTTACGTTCATCGCATCTAATGCCGCAATTTGTTGATAGTATTTTTCTTGTGTTTCTTTATCTTTTGCAATTGTAAAGATTGCATTAGCATAAGATAACAATTGGTTAGCTAGTTGCATTATTTATTTTCTTTAATGTCTTTTTCAATTGACTCTAATAAGTCATCAATGTATTTATCTTTATCTTGCTTATCAACTTCTTTGTTAAGAACTGATTCAGCAACATCAAAAGCAATGTTAATGATGTTATCTTGAACATTTGCTCTTGCATCACGTTTTTCTTTTTCAACATCTTCTTTTGCGTCTTTAACGATCTTGTTAGCTGTTTGTTTTGCTTCTAGTCTTGCTTTTTCAATAATACCAAAAGCTTCAGCTTTAGCTTGAGTTGTAATTGTCATAGCTTGACTTAACGCATTAACTTTTAATTGGTTAGCTTCGTTAAGTTCGATTGTTGCAGTTTCTTTTGCTTGTTGAGCATCAGAAATTTGTTTAGCAATGTAATCATGACGTTTTTGTAATGAGTTCTTAGTTGGTTTTCAAACTAATCATGTCATTAGCACAACCAAGATAACAGCCGCAATGATGTGAGTTAAGAAAACTCAAAGGTTTGGAAATAAATTATTAACCACTCATTCAGCTTCAAGTGGTTTACAAGAACTTAAAGAAACCAATAACGGCAAAACACTTATCATGCTGATAAGTCCTGCAATTAATGTTCCTTTTGTTTTTGAATTTTTTACTTCCATCGTTATCTCCTATTTTGCAACGAAGATTAATAGAATTGCAATAATCAATGCGTAGATAGCTGATGTTTCAGCGATCGCGTCACCAACGATTAGTGTAGTTCTAATTTTGCTTTCAGCTTCAGGGTTTCTTGCTACAGCTTCAACAGCTTTACCACAAGCATAACCTTGTCCGATAGCAGTACCTAATGTACCAAGAGCAGCAATACCTGCTCCTAAAAATGCACCGTTCATACTTTTCTCCTTTTTTAAAAAAATATATACAAATTAAGTATATATTTTTTTATCGTTTTTTATTTATTTATATTATTTATCTTATTAGAGGGTTTGATTGTCTAATAATTTCGACTTGAGGTGCTGGGGCATCATCACCTTTAGCCATTGTCCAATAAACCATAGTTAACATTGTAAATACTAGGGCTTGAATTAAACCTGATAGCAGATCGAAATAAGCTCGGATTGGCGCACCAGTCAAACCGCCTAGCAGGTTGATCACTCCAATAACTGGAACATTCATTCAAATTCAGTTTGTGAAGAAGAATCACAAAGAGATGATGATTGATCCGGCTGTAATGTTACCTCACAAACGGAATGACATTGAAATCAATGGAGCTATATTACTCATTACTTCAAGTGGGTTGATGAAGACAGGAATTTGTTTTCCTTTTTTTGTCTTAATCTTCAAACAGAAGTTTTTAAGATAAGAAAGTTTTTGGAATTTGAAACCAACAACTCAAACACCAATGTACATGATTAAAGCCATTGAAAGTGTTACTGTGTAAGAACCTGTTGGGTTTTCTAACCCAAAAACTCCAATAACATTGGAAACTAAAATGTAAGTAAAAATGAAGACAAATAATGGTGTTGTTTTATCAAATTTAGGACCTAGAATTTCATGAATCATGTTTCTAAAATATGACACATAAATTTCTACTGCAAGAACATAACCACTAGGAGCTTCATTTGCTTTTAGTGACTTAGATTTCTTGTAGTAAATGATGCAGCAAATAGCAATAATTACCGCTACGACAATTATTGAAAAAATTTGTGGTCTTATACTAAGAGGTTGTCATTCACTCATAACTAAATTCTATACTATTTTTGTCTTTTTTTGCTAACTATGTTAGCAAAAATTAATTTACTAATAATAATATCTAT